>CAZVUN010000049.1:0-18259 GCA_964629975.1 uncultured Acidiferrobacteraceae bacterium
GCGCCGCGCTCGGCGAGCGCGCCGGCGTCGGCCTTGTACAGCTCGGCGACGTCGTGGATCAGCTGGTTGAGGTCGACCGGCTGCACGCGCATCTGCGCGCCGCGCGCATAGTCGGAGAAGGCGTTGACCATCGATTTGAGGGCCTCGACCTGCTCGACGATGGTGCGGGTGGCGCGGTCGAGCGTGGCGCGCTCCTCCTCCGGCAGCTGGCGCAGGTACTTGTGGCGGATGCGCTCGGCCGACAGCTGGATGGGCGTGAGCGGGTTCTTGATCTCGTGCGCCATGCGCCGCGCGACCTCGGCCCAAGCGGCGTCGCGCTGCGCCTGGATGAGCGCCGTCACGTCATCGAACACCACCACGTAGCCGCCGCGCCGCAGCCCGGAGCCCGGCAGCAGCGTGCCGCGCAGGATCAGCGTGCGCACCCCGCCGCCGCTGTGCGCCAGCTCGGCCTGCGCGCGCCACTCGCTGTCGCCGCGCTCGATGCCGGCACGCGCCGCCTCGATCACCGGGGCGAGCGCCGGGTAGCGCGCGCCGATGGCGGCGAGCGGCTCCCCGAGCGCGTCCGCGAGCTCGACACCGAGGATCTGCTCGGCCGCGGCATTGCGCGTGCGCAGCACCTGACGGCGGTCAATAGTGAACACGCCCGAGGACAGGTGCGTGAGCACGGTCTCGAGATAGCCGCGCTGGATCTCGGCCTCGCGCTGCGAGCGGCGGATCTGGGTCTGGGCGCGGTGAATGCGCCGCGTCATGTCGTTGAACGACTCGACCAGCATGCCGAGATCGTCGTGACTGGTGACCGGGATCTGCGTGCGATAGTCGCCGGCGGCGACGGCGCGCGTGCCCTCGGCGAGCTCGCGGATCGGGGCGCTCAGCCGGCGCGCCGAGAACATCGCCGCCCACACCGCGATCAGCATGGTGACCAGCGCCACCATGCCGAGCGTGAGCGTGAAGCCGAACTTGAGCGGGCCGCGCAGGTAGATGAGCTTCTCGTATTCGGCGAAGGCGCTCTGCACGCTCTCGCCGAGCTTGGTGTAGCGTTGCGGCAGTACCTGCAATACCTGCAACACGCGCACCACGCCGACGTCACGCGTGTGCACCGGCGCGGCCACGCGGATGCGCAGCCCGCCGCGGGCCGCCGCCTCGACCGCGGCATAGGTCTGTCCCTGGCGCACCTGCGCGAGGATCGCGTCGCTCGGACGCTCGGGCACGAAGCTGCCGGCCTCTGGCCCGGTATCGATGCTGGAGGCGATGATCTTGCCGTCGGCGGCGAACAGGGTGAGCTCGGTGACGGCGTGGCTCTCGCGCAGGTAGTTGAGGGTCGCGAGCAGCGGCCGCCCGCCGTCGCTGCGGTCGATGATCGACACGCTCTCGAGTTCGGCCGTCATCTCCTGCGTCCCCTTGACCAGGTCCTGCTTGAGGGCGTCGAGCGCGGTGCGCCCGAGCAGCAGCGCGTCGTCGAGCGCGCGCTCGATACGCACGTCGAACCAGTTGTCGATGCCGCGATTGAGGGTCTGGGCGGAGAACACGAACACGATCGACACCGGCACCACCGACAGCACCACCAGCATGGTGAGCAGGCGCACGGTCAGGCGCGAGCCCGGCACGCGCGCCCGGTACTGCGCGATCAGGCGGAACAGATTGAGCAGGATGAGCGCGACCAGCAGGCCGATGCCCGCGACGTTGATCACGAGCAGCACCGAGTACAGGCGCCCGAACACCGCCGAGTTCTGCGTGGCGGCGCTCATCATGAAGAGCGCGGCGAGCAGCAGCACCGACAGCGCGGTGAGCGGCACGATGCCGGTGAGGTAGCGTCTCAGCGCGCGACCGTCCATGTGCTCCATCCGCTGTTGAGATGCCAGGCGAGCGAGGTGTAGGCGACCGGTTGCAAGGGGCTCGGCAAGGAATCGAGGTCGAGGTACACGCGCACCTGCAGTTGATAGTCCTGATCGGCGCGCAGCGGCGCGGGCAGCGGCAGCACCAGCGCGGCGAGCGTGCCGAGCTGCCGGGTGGCCTCGGACGCGGCGATGTAGGTCTCCACCGTTTCGCCCGCCCCCGGCGTGGTGTCGAGCGTGCTCACCAGGTACTGGCCGGACAGCGCGTGGTAGCGAATGCGGCGCTTGAACGTCCATTCGGCGACGCGCTCGTTCCACAGCCACGGGCGCAGCCGTTGCAGTCGCAGGCCGATCACCACCTCGAGCGGGATGCCCTTGGCAAGCGCCTCCTCGACCTTGGGCGTGAGCCCCAGGCCGAGCTCGCCCGAGACCAGCAGGGCGCCGTCCGCGAGGCGCGCCTGCACGTCCGACACGCTGAAGTCGGCCTGGGCCGCGGTGAGCAGCCCGATCAGCGCCACCGCCGGTAGCGCCGGGTGTCTAGCGTTTCGCAAGGCACGCATAGTAGAAACCATCGTTATCGTGCTCACCCGGCAGGAGTTGCCAGCCCACGCGGCGCGCATGCCCGTACGGCAGCTCGAGCGCACAGGCCGCGGCGTCGGCGGTGTGCGCGAGGAACGCGGCGATGCGCTCCTCGTTCTCGCGCGGCAGGACCGAACACGTCACGTACAAAAGCTTACCTCCGCGCTGCAGCAAGGGCCACAACTGCGCGAGCAGACGCGCCTGGGTCTGCGCCAGGCGCGCGAGATCCTCCGGCTTGCGCCGCAGCTTGATGTCGGGGTGGCGGCGGATGACGCCGGTTGCCGAGCACGGCGCATCGAGCAGGATGCGCGCAAACGGCCTGCCATCCCACCAGCGCGCCGGTGCGGTGGCGTCCGCGACCTGCACTGTGGCGTGCAGCTTGAGGCGCGCGAGGTTCGCGTGGATCAGCGCGGCGCGCGCCGCATCCTGCTCGAGCGCTACGAGCTCGATCCCGGGGGTATGCTCGAGCAGATGCGTGGTCTTGCCGCCCGGCGCCGCACAGGCATCGAGCACGCGCTCACCGGCGCGCGCGGCGAGCAGCGGCGCGGCGAACTGGGCGGCCACATCCTGCACCGACACCAGACCGTGCGCGAACCCCGGCAGCGCCTCGACCGGACACGGTGCCTGCAGGCTCACGGCACTTCCGCACACGGCGCTTGCCTGCGCCGCGAGCCCGGCGGCCGCGAGCTGCGCGAGATAGGCGGCGCGCGTGGTGCGCGCGAGGTTGACGCGCAGGCTGAGCGGCGCGTGCGCGTTGTTGGCCGCGGCGATCGCTGCCCAGTCGGCGGGGTAGGCGCGCTCGAGCTCGGCCAGCAGCCACGCGGGGTGACTCAGGCGCAGCGCCGCGTGCGTCGCCAGCAAGGCGTTCGCGCGCTCGGGTTCGCGCAGGTAACCGCGCAGACAGGCATTGAGCAGGTCCTTGGCCCAGGGCTTGCCGAGCGCGCTGGCGGCCTCGACCGTTGCCTGCACGGCGGCGTGTGGCGGCACGCGCATCGCGCGCAGCTGGTACAGGCCGAGCAGCAACAGCGCATGCACGTCGGCATCCCGGGCGCGCGGCGCCCTGCGCAGCCACAGGCGCGCGATGCCGTCGAGCTGCTGGTACCAGCGCAGCGTCCCGTAGACCAGTTCTTGGATGAGCGCTGCCGACGCCGCCAGTTGCGGTGCGCGCGCCAACGACTCGGCGAGCGCGGCGTCGAGGGAGCGGCCGCGCACGCTCACCTCGACGATGATGCGCGCGGCAGCCGCACGGGCGTCGTTCAGCGCCGGGGTGCCCGACATGGGCGCTGCTCGCCGTTACGCCCCGAGGCGTTCACCGGCCGTGACGCGCTGGCCGTTGACGAAGTCGGCGGCCGTCAACACCTTGCCCCCCTCGAGCTGCAGGCGCGTGACCGTCACGGCGCCGTCGGCCGCGGCCACGACCACGCCCGCGGCATCGGCGCGCACGATCGTGCCGGCAGCGGCCGGCGGCTGTGGCGCCGTGGCGAGTGGCGCGACCTCCCACAGGCGCAGGCGGCGGCCGCGAAATGTCGTGTGCGCCACCGGCCAGGGATTGAACGCGCGGATCTTGCAGTGCAACACCCGCGCCGGCTGCTGCCAGTCGATGAGCGCCTCTTCCTTGCGCAGCTTGCGCGCATAGCAGGCGCCAGCGGCGTCCTGGGGTTCGGCCTCGATGGCGCCGCGCGCGAGGCGCTCCAGGGTCGTCACCAGCGTGGTGGCGCCGAGCTCGGCCAGGCGGTCGTGCAGGCTGGCGGCGGTGTCGGTCTCGGCGATCGCGAGCTCGGCACGCGCCAGCACCGGCCCGGTGTCGAGACCCTCGTCCATCTGCATGATGCACACGCCGGTGCGCGTGTCCCCGGCCTCGATGGCGCGCGCGATCGGCGCGGCCCCGCGCCAGCGCGGCAGCAGCGAGGCGTGCACGTTGAGGCAGCCGAGGCGCGGCACCGCCAGCACCGCCGCCGGCAGCAGCAGCCCGTAGGCGATCACGATCATGGCATCGGGGGCGAGGGCGGCGAGCTCGGCGACACTGTCGCGCAGGCTCGGCGGCTGGCGCACCGGCAGGCCGTGCGCGACGGCGAGCTGCTTGACCGCCCCGACGCCCAGTTGCCGGCCGCGCCCGGCCGGGCGGTCCGGCTGGGTGTACACCGCACGGATGTGATGGCCGGCCGCGAGCAGCGCCTTGAGCGACGGCACGGCGAACTGCGGGGTCCCGGCGAAGACCAGGTTCATGCGAGCACGGGGCCGCAGTCGCGCGGGGCGCGTTACATCGCCAGGCGCTGCTGCTTGTCGAGTTTCTTGCGGATGCGCGACTGCTTGAGCCGCGAGAGGTGGTCGACGAACACGGTGCCGTCGAGATGGTCGATCTCGTGCTGGATGCAGGTGGCGAGCAGGCCGGTGGCCTCGAGCTCGAAGGGCTGGCCGGTGCGATCGAGCGCCCGAACCCGCACCTGCGCCGGGCGCGTGACTTCCTCGAAGATGCCCGGGACCGACAGGCAGCCTTCCTCGAGCGTCTGGTGGCCCGCCCGCGTCAGGATCTCGGGATTGATGAACACCTGCAGCTGGTCACGGGTCTCGGACACGTCGATCACCACGATGCGCTTGGCCTCATTGACCTGGATCGCCGCCAGGCCGATGCCCGGCGCGGCGTACATGGTCTCGGCCATGTCGTCGATCAGCCGCGTGACCTCGGGGGTGATGCGCTCGACCCGCGCGGCCTTGCGCCGCAACCGCGGATCCGGGTAGTGCAAAATCGTAAGGAGGGCCATGAGGCACGCCGATCTGCCAAACTGCTTAACTATTGGGTGCGAGAGCGCTGAATCTCAAGACTATTTACCCATGCCGCGCGTGGCATAGCGGCATAACTTGGACTACACTGCTCGGCAAGCTTACACGGAAAACAACATCATGTCGCCACTGCGCCCACGCATTGCCGCTACCTTAATTATGGTCGCGACCGTACTCGGCCTCGGTTCGACGGTCGCGCTGTCGGAAGACGTGGCACTGCGACCCGACCGCCCGGACCGCTACACGGTGCAGGCGGGCGACACGCTGTGGGATATCGCCAGCCGCTTTCTGCGCAGCCCTTGGCACTGGCCGAAGGTGTGGAAGATCAACGAGCAGATCAAGAACCCGCACCTTATCTATCCGGGCGATGTGATCGTGCTGCGCTACGTGGACGGCAAACCGGAACTGACGACGTTGCGGCGCGAGAAGCTCGAACCCGGCACGCCGCTCAGCGAAGCGGCACCGGAAGTGCGCGCGGTCGAGGAGCCGGCGGCGCCAACCCGGCCGACCGACGCGCGCACCGTCAAGCTCAAGCCGCGCATCTACAGCGAGCCCCTGGAGCGCGCGATCCCGACCATTCCGCCGAATGCGATCCTGCCGTTTCTCACCGAACCGTTCGCGATTGGCGAGGAGGAGCTGCGCGACGCCGCCTATGTCACGGTCGGACTCGACGACCGCCTGGCACTCGGTGACCACAGTCAGTTCTATGCGCGCGGTTTCGAGGGCAACGCGCAGGAGTTCTACCAGGTGGTGCGCCCGGGCAAGGCCCTGCACCACCCCGAGACCGGCGAGCTGCTCGGCTACGACACCGCCTACCTGGGAGAGGCGCAACGCCTCGACGGCCAGGACCCGGTCAAGCTCGTCGTCACCAGTGCGCGCCAGGAGATCGTGCCGAAGGATCGGCTGGTCCCCTCGCCCAAGAAGCCGGCGCTGCCGTTCTATCAGCCACGCGCGCCCCAGAAGGACGTGCGCGGCTGGATCGTGTCCTCGCCCAATGCCGTCGCCGAGGTCGGGCAGTTCGCCGTGATCGCGATCAGTCTCGGGGCGCGCGACGGCATCGAAGACGGTCATGTGTTGCGCATCATGCGTCACGTCGGCAGCCATCGCGACCCGGTGAGCGGCGGGTACTACGAGCTGCCGGAGGAAGAAAGCGGCTTTGCCATCGTGTTCCGCACGTTCGACGCGCTGAGCTACGCGCTGATCATGACCGCGACCCGGCCGGTGCATATCGGCGACGCCGTCATCACCCCCTAGGTCGCCGCCGCGTCCGCCATGAGCGCCAGCGGGTCAGCGGGTCCCTCGCTGGCCACGCCTCCCGAGGCACTGGCGCAGTGGCTCGCGCTGCATCACACCCCGGGGCTCGGCGCACGGCGCAAGCTGCAGCTGCTCGAGCACTTCGGGACGATCGGCGCGCTGTTCGACGCGCGCCGCGCGCAACTCGAAGAGGCGCTCGGCGAACGCCCGGCCGCGCTCGACACGCTGTTGGCCGGCTGCGATGCCGCGTTGCTCGCCACCACCCGCGCCTGGCTCGACGCGCAACCCAACTTCCTGGTCACCTGGGCGGATGCCGACTATCCGCCGCTGCTGCGCGAGATTGCCGACCCGCCCGTGCTGCTCTATGGCGTCGGCGTGCGCGCGCGGCTCGCGACCGCGCAGATCGCTGTGGTCGGTTCGCGCAACCCCTCCCCCGGCGGACGTGACAACGCCGCGGCCTTCGCCGCCCATCTCGCGCAGGCCGGGCTCGCGATCACCAGCGGGCTCGCCCTCGGTATCGACGGCGCTGCGCACGCGGGCGCGCTCGATGCCGGCGGCACGACCATCGCCATCACCGGTACCGGACTCGACCGCGTCTACCCGCCACGCCATCGCGCGCTCGCCCATCGCATTGCCGAGCACGGCGTGCTGCTGTCGGAGTTCGCGCTCGGCACGCCGCCGCGCGCGGAGAATTTCCCGATTCGCAATCGCCTCATCAGCGGCATGAGCCTGGGCGTGCTGGTGGTGGAGGCGGCGCTCAAGAGCGGTTCGCTCATCACCGCGCGCCTGGCGAGCGAACAGGGACGCGAGGTGTTCGCCATTCCCGGCTCGATTCACTCGCCGCTGTCACGCGGCTGCCATGCGCTCATTCGCCAGGGGGCGAAGCTGGTCGAAACGGCGCAGGACATTCTCGAGGAGCTCGGCCCGCTCGCGCAGTGGGTTGCGCCACACACCGCGCCCGCGACCGAGGCGGCGCTCGATGACGACGCAACCAAGTTGCTCGCCTGCCTCGGTCATGACCCGGTGGACATCGACACGCTCGCCGCGCGCGGCGGATTGACGCCTCAGGCGGTTTCCTCCATGCTGTTGACGCTGGAGCTTCGCGGTCTGGTCGCCAGCGTTCCCGGCGGCCGCTATCAGCGCCGTTCCTGACAGCATGGGCAGCCCGATGAAAGAAAATGTGCTCGATGTATTGATGTACCTGTTCGAGAACTACATGGACGAGGGCCCCGAGTTCAATCCCGACCAGGAAACTCTGACCCACGAGCTGACCGAGGCCGGTTTTGCGCGCGGCGAGATCCGCAAGGCGTTCAGCTGGCTCGAAGGCCTGTCGCTCATGCGCGAGCAGCCGCCCACGCTCGTGCAGGGCGGCACGCCGGGCGGCGTGCGCCACTACACCCGTGCCGAGCAGGAGAAGCTCTCGGCCGAGTGCCGCGGGTTCCTGCTCAGCATGGAGCGCAGCGGCGTGCTCACGCCGCGCGCGCGCGAGCTGGTGATCGAGCGCGTCATGGCGCTCGAGGTCGAGGAGATCTCGCTCGAGCAGCTCAAGTGGGTCATGCTCATGGTGTTGTTCAATCAGCCCGGCCAGGAGAGCGCCTACGACGCGCTCGAAGACATGGTCTTCGACGAGGTCGTGCCCGCGCATCTGCACTGATCGCGCGCTCACGCATCCGCGCGCGGCGGCCCCCGCCCTTGACAAGGGGCCTGCGCTTCCGTCAACAATTCGCGCCTGCGCGCGGTCCGGCGGTCACGCCTGGCAGTGCAGCGCACATCCGAATCACAGCAAGCGCGGCACGCGCCGGTGCCGCCGACGAGGGTAGACACTCGCAATGGCGAAGAATCTGATCGTGGTGGAATCGCCCGCCAAGGCCAAGACCATGTCCAAGTACCTGGGCAAGGAGTTCACCTGCCTGGCGTCCTACGGGCATGTGCGCGATCTCGTCCCGAAGCAAGGCGCGGTCGATGCCGACAACAGCTTCGCGATGAAGTACGACCTGATCGAGAAGAACAAGAAGCACGTCGATGCCATCATCAAGGCGGTGCAGAAGGCCGACGCCCTGTACCTCGCCACCGACCCGGACCGCGAGGGCGAGGCCATCTCCTGGCACCTGTACGAGATCCTCAAGGCCGAGAATGCGCTCGACAGCAAACCGGTGCATCGCGTGGAGTTCCACGAGATCACCAAGACCGCCATCAAGCACGCCATCGACCACCCGCGCACGCTGTCCGAGAACCTGATCAACGCGCAGCAGGCGCGCCGTGCCCTCGATTACCTGGTCGGCTTCAATCTTTCGCCGCTGCTGTGGAAGAAGGTGCGCCGCGGCCTGTCGGCCGGGCGCGTGCAGAGCCCGGCGCTGCGCCTGATCGTGGAGCGCGAGGAGGAGATCGAGCGCTTCCAGGCGCGCGAGTACTGGACCATCGAGTCCGACCTCGCCGCCAAGGGCAAGAGCTTCGTCGCCAAGCTCACGCACTTCCAGGGCGAGAAGCTCGAGCAGTTCTCGATCAGCGACGCCGCCCGCGCCAACGCGGTGGTCGCCACCCTGCAGGCGCAGGCGGCGGGCCGGTTGCGCGTGGTGTCGGTCGACAAGAAGCAGCGCCGGCGCAATCCCTCGCCGCCGTTCACCACCTCGACCCTGCAGCAGGAGGCCTCGCGCAAGCTCGGGTTCACTGCCCAGCGCACCATGCGCACGGCCCAGCAGCTGTACGAAGGCATCGACATCGGCGGCGAGGTGGTTGGTCTCATCAGCTACATGCGCACCGACGCGGTGAACCTGGCGGCCGAGGCGGTGGCCGAGATCCGCGACGTGATCCGGGCCCGCTACGGCGAGGACAACCTGCCGCCCGAGCCGCAGACCTACAAGAACAAATCGAAGAACGCCCAGGAGGCGCACGAGGCCATCCGTCCGACCTCGGCCGCGCGCACGCCCGATTCCGTGAAGGAGCACCTCAAGCCGGAACAGTTCAAGCTCTACGAGCTCATCTGGAAGCGCACCATCGCCTGCCAGATGGTGCACGCCGTGCTCGACACGGTCGCGGTCGACTTCGTGCCGAGCGCCGCCACCGACAACAGCAACGTGTTGCGCGCGACCGGTTCGACCGTGGTCAAGCCCGGCTTTCTCGCGGTCTACGAGGAAGGCAGTGACGACAAGACCCCGGAGGAGGACAAGGAGGCGATCCTGCCGCCGCTCGAGAAGGACGAGCTCGTGGAACTGAGCGCGCTGCGCCCGGAACAGCACTTCACCGAGCCGCCGCCGCGCTATTCCGAGGCCTCCCTGGTCAAGGCGCTCGAGGCCTACGGCATCGGCCGGCCATCGACCTATGCCTCGATCATCGACACGCTCGAGCGGCGCGAGTACGTCACGCTCGAGAACCGCCGCTTCAAGCCGACCGACGTCGGGCGCGTGGTCAACAAGTTCCTGTCCGAGCACTTCCACCAGTACGTCGACTACGACTTCACCGCGCGCATGGAGGACGACCTCGATGCGATCTCGCGCGGCGAGAAGGCCTGGCGCCCGGTGCTCAAGGACTTCTGGACCGAGTTCAAGACGCAGGTCAAGGCGAAGGAGACGGTCGAGCGCCCGGGTGTCGAAATGCTCGAGGAGAACTGCCCGAAGTGCGGCAAGCAGCTCGCCAAGCGCCTCGGGCGCAACGGCTACTTCATCGGCTGCACCGGCTATCCGGACTGCGATTACACGCGCAACGTCGACGAGGCCGCCGGCAGCCTGAACGAGCCGCAGATCGTCGAGGGCCGCAGCTGCCCGAAGTGCAATTCGCCACTCGTCATCAAGCGCGGCCGCTACGGAAAGTTCATCGGCTGCTCGAACTACCCGAACTGCAAGCACATGGAACCGCTCGAGAAGCCGGAGGACACCGGCGTGCAGTGCCCAGAATGCAAGCAGGGCTCGATGCTCAAGCGCAAGTCGCGCTACGGCAAGATCTTCTATTCCTGCGCCCGCTACCCGGACTGCAAGTACGCCTGCTGGAATCCGCCGATCCCGGAACCGTGCCCGAAGTGCGGGCACCCGATTCTCACCATCAAGACCACCAAGCGCCGCGGCACCGAGAAGGTCTGCCCGCAAAAGGAATGTGGCTTCGCCGAGCCGTTCGAGGCGGCGCAGACCGCCGCCGGTTGAGCGCGCGGCACACCGGCCGGCGCACGTGGACCTGAGGGCGGCGGCGTTCGCCGGATCTCGCACGCCACGGCGTCGCCTGCTGGCCCTGTGCGCCGTGGCGGCCCTCGCGAGCGGCTGCATCAGCGCGCCGCCACCGCCCGCCGGCATCGGAGCACCGCTGCCCTGGTCGCAGCTGCCGGGGTGGGAGCACGAGCAGCCCGCGCAGGCTTGGCCGGCGCTGCTCGCCAATTGCGCGCGGCTGCCGGCGCACGACGCGCGCTGGCGCGCGATCTGCGCCGACGCCGCGCTGCTTGGGCAGCCGGACGACGAGGTGGCGCGCGCCTTCTTCGAGACGCGCTTCACGCCGCATCGCGTGCACAACGAGCGCGGCGGCGACGAGGGGCTCATCACCGGCTACTACGAGCCGCTGCTCAACGGCAGCCGCACGCCGAGCGCGCGCTTTCGCTACCCCGTGTATCAGCGGCCGGACGACCTGCTGGTGGTCGACCTCGGCGCGCTCTACCCGGAGCTCGCCGGCCGCCCGGTGCGCGGCCGCCTGCAGGGCCGGCGTGTGGTGCCGTACTTCTCGCGCGCCGAGATCGACAACGGCGGCAACCCGCGCGCCCTCGCCGGCCATGAGCTGCTGTGGGTCGATGATCCGGTGGCGCTGTTCTTCCTGCAGGTGCAGGGTTCCGGGCGCGTGCGGCTGCCGGACGGCAGCACGGTAGCCATCGGCTACGCCGACCAGAACGGACACCCTTACCAGTCGATCGGCGCGCGCCTGATCGCCCGGGGGGCGCTGACGCGCGAGCAGGTGAGCCTCGACAGCATCCGCGCCTGGCTCGCGGCGCATCCCGAGGAGGCCGAGGAGGTGCTCAACAGCAACCCGAGCTACGTATTCTTCGCGTTGCGCGATGCCAGCCTGCCCGGTCCGCTCGGCTCGCTGCAAGTGCCGCTCACCGCCGAGCGTTCGGCGGCCGTCGACGCCGCCGTCATCCCCCTCGGTACGCCGCTGTGGCTCGACACCACGTTACCGGACGGCACGGCGCAACCCTATCGCCGTCTGCTGCTGGCGCAGGATACGGGCGGTGCCATCAAGGGTGCGGTGCGTGCCGACGTCTTCTTCGGCCACGGCCCGCAGGCCGAGCGCCTGGCCGGCAACATGAAGCAGCCCGGGCGCCTGTTCGCGTTGCTGCCGGCCGCGCGCTAGGTGCCGAGCGCGGCGGCGCGCACGCGCAGCAGCTCCTCGCCGATCACCGCCCGCCGCCAGCCAGCGAGCACGCGCCCGCCGCCGCTTCGGATGAAGTCGAGCAGATCCTGGCGCGTGGCGAGCACGCTCGGATGGATGCGCGCACGCGCCGCACAGGCCTGCACGCACGCCGCCAGTTGCCGCTGCAGGGCCTGTTGCGCCTCGTCGGGGCGCGTGGCGGGCGGCCACAGCGCGACTGCCGGCGCGTCGCGGCTGCGCGCGATCTCCGCCAGGAGCGCGCTGCCGAAACGCCGCACGCTGCCCGGCGCCAGGTCCGGAATGGCGGCGAGGTCATCGAGCGTGCGTGGCGCACGCCGCGCAATTTCCACCAGCGCGTTGTCCTTGACGATCCAGCCGCGCGGCAGGTCGCGGGCCTGCGCCTGGCGTTCGCGCCACGCGGCCAGTGCGCGCAGCCGCCCCTGCGCCGCCGGATCGAGCGCCGCCCCGGCGCGCAGACGTCGCCACGCCTCGTCCGGGTCGTTGCGGTAGAGCGCCGGATCGCTCAGGCGCGCGCACTCCTCGGCGAGCCACGCGCGGCGTCCAAGACGCTCGAGCTCGCCTTCGAGGTGCTGGTAGACATCGCGCAGGTAGCGCACGTCGTCGAAGGCGTAGCGCAGCTGCTCGGGCGCGAGCGGCCGTGCCGCCCAGTCGGTGCGGGTGGCGAGCTTGGGCAGGCGCACGCCGGTCAGCGACTCGACCAGGGCGCCATAGCCGAGCTGCGCGTCGAACCCGATCAGGGCCGCGGCGATCTGTGTGTCGAAAAGCGGCGCAGGCACGGCGCGGCGCAGGTCCCAGAACACCTCGAGATCCTGGCGCGCGGCATGCAGCACCTTGAGCGTGGTCGGCGCGTACAGCACCTCGAGCAGCGGATTGATGCTCGGCAGCGCCAGCGGATCGATGCAGGCAATGACCCGGGGGGTGGCGACCTGCAGCAGGCAAAGGCGCGCGCTGAAGGTGCGCTCGCGTATGAACTCGGTGTCGAGCGCGATCCACTCGGCGCCCGCGAGCGCGCCGACCAGGTCCTGCAGCTGGCTCGGTTGTGTGACGAGTTGTTCGGTCAAGGGACGCGGACTCGACGGATCGGGCCCGCTATCATAACCGCGCGCGCCGGTTGCGCCGCGCCCTGCTCTATACTTGTGGGCTGCGCGGCACGCGGCGAACGGACGCCACAGGAACCCCACGGCATGCATCTGCACATCCTCGGCATCGGCGGTACCTTCATGGCCGGCGTGGCGCTGTTGGCGCGCGCCCTCGGTCATCACGTGACCGGCTCGGACAGCAAGGTCTATCCGCCGATGAGCACCCAGCTCGAGGCGCATGGCATACGCCTGCGCGAGGGCTACCTGCCCTCGCATCTCGAACCGCGCCCGGATCTGGTCATCATCGGCAACGCCCTGTCGCGCGGCAACGCCCTGGTCGAGGCCGTGCTCGAGCAGGGCATCGCCTATACCTCGGGCGCGCAGTGGGTCGCCGAACAGGTGCTGCCCGGGCGCTGGGTGCTGGCGGTGGCCGGCACCCACGGCAAGACCACCACCGCGAGCCTGCTCGCCTGGATCCTCGCGCAAGGCGGCCAGGAACCGGGGTTTCTGGTCGGCGGCATACCGGAAAACTTCGCTGTCTCGGCACGGCTCGGCGCCGGTGCGTGTTTCGTGATCGAGGCCGACGAATACGACACGGCGTTCTTCGACAAGCGCTCCAAATTCGTGCACTACCGCCCGCGTACCGCGATCCTGAACAACCTCGAGTACGACCACGCCGACATCTTTCCGAACCTCGAGGCGATCAAGCAGCAGTTCCACCATTTCGTGCGCACCGTCCCGCCGAACGGGCTGCTCGTGGCCAACGCCGCCGATGCCAATCTCGCCGACACCCTGCGCCTGGGGTGCTGGACCCCGATCGAGTTCTTTGGTGCCGCGGTGCCGGGCGCGCGAGCGCCGACCTGGAGTGCGCGCCTCATGGCGGCGGATGCCTCGCGCTTCGAGGTGCTGTATCAGGGCGTGCCGCAGGGACAGGCGCACTGGGAGCTGGTCGGCGTGCACAACGTGCACAATGCGCTCGCGGCGATCGCCGCCGCGCACCACGCCGGCGTGCCGGTGGCGAGCGCGCTGGCGGCGCTCGGCACGTTCCGCAACGTCAAGCGCCGGCTTGAGGTGCGCGGCATCGCGCGCGGCATCACGGTGTACGACGACTTCGCCCACCACCCCACGGCGATCAGCGCGACACTCGCCGGGCTGCGTGCCCGGGTCGGCACCGGGCGCATCGTCGCGGTGCTCGAGCCGCGCTCCAACACCATGCGCCTGGGCGTGCACCGCGATACCCTGGGCGCGGCCCTCACGCGCGCCGACCGGGTGCTGCTGCTGCGCCCGCCCGATCTTACCTGGAACCTCGAGCGGGTCACGCGCACCCTCGACGGCCGTGGCCAGGTGTTCGACAGCGTGAGCGCGATGCTCGATGCGCTTGCCTCGGAACTGCGCACTGGGGATCATGTTCTAATCATGAGCAACGGCGCCTTCGACAACATCCATGCGCGCCTGCTCGAACGGCTCGACACGGCGCCGATCACCCGGCAGGAGAAACAGGCATGAAGCAACTGATGGCAATCGCGATTCTGGCCCTCGGCGTACCGCTTGCCGCGAGCGCGGCGGAAAAGGCCTTCGTTCCGCAGGAGAACGTGCACTACCGCGAGATCCCGTTCCCGCAGCCGGTCGACACCGGTGACAAGATCGAGGTGCGCGAGTTCTTCTGGTACGGCTGCCCGCACTGCTACACGCTCGAGCCCGCGCTGAACAGCTGGCTCAAGCGTCTGCCGCCCAACGTCCAGTTCATCCGCACCCCGGGCGTGGCGCAGAGCTGGCTCACGCACGCACAGGCGTTCTACGCCTTCGAGACCCTGGGGGCGACGGCCAAGCTGCATGAGCCGTTCTTCCAGGCGGTACAGGCCGAGCGCGGCGCCTACAACACCCCCGAGGCGATCGGCAAGTTCGTCGCCAAGCACGGTGTCGATGCCAAGAAATTCCAGGAGGCGTACGCCTCGTTCGGTGTGCGCCTCAAGCTCGAGCGCGCCAAGCGCCAGAACATGGAGTTCGGCGTGCAGTCGGTCCCGACCCTCGCGGTCGACGGCAAATACCTCACCAGTCCGAGCATGGCCGGTGGCGAGCAGGCGGTGCTGCAGGTCGTCGACTACCTGATCGCCAAGGCGAGCAAGGAGCGCACGAAGGCTGCCGCGCGCTAGTCCGTCGCCGGCTGCCACCCGGGGCAGAGCCGACCTGCTACTATTTTTCTAAACCGACCGGGCAGGCTGAGGGGCAGGATGGACGAGCGCACGCGTACCTCGACGCTGCAGGCGCTGTGGCAGACCTCGCCACTCGCCGGCGCCAACGCGCCGTATCTCGAGGCACTGTTCGAGGCCTACCTGAGCGACCCGAGCGCGGTCGATCCGCACTGGCGTCGCTACTTCGAGGGCCTGCCGCGCGCCAACGGCGCGGGCGACGTGGCGCACTCGGTGGTGCGCGCACAGTTCCGCGCGCTCGCGCATGCGCAGCGTCCGCGCGCGGCGCCGGTCGCGCCGGTCAGCGCCGATGCCGTGCAGAAGCAGGTGCGCGTGCTGCAACTCATCAACGCCTACCGCTTCCGCGCCCATCAGGTCGCCAAGCTCGATCCGCTCGGGCTGCGCGAAGCAAGCGACATCCCCGAGCTCAATCTGCGCTTTCACGGCCTCACCGACGCCGATCTCGACAGCGTGTTCGAGACCGGCTCGCTGGTCGGACCGAAGCGCGCCAAGCTCAGTGACATCCTCGCGCTGCTCGAGCAGACCTATTGCGGCACGATCGGTGCGGAGTACATGCACATCACCGACACCGCCGAGAAGCGCTGGATCCAGAGCTCGCTCGAAAGCGTGCGCGGGGTGCCGGCCTACCCGCCGGAGGTGCGCAGCCGCCTGCTCGATCGTCTGATCGCGGCCGAGGGGCTGGAGCGCTATCTGCACACCAAGTACGTCGGCCAGAAGCGCTTCTCGCTGGAAGGCGGCGAGGCGCTCATCCCGATGCTCGATGAGCTCATCCAGCGCGCCGGCAACCACGGCGTGCGCGAGGTGGTAATCGGCATGGCGCACCGCGGGCGCCTCAACGTGCTGGTCAACATCATGGGCAAGCGCCCGGCCGATCTGTTCGCCGAGTTCGAGGGCAAGCACGCCGCGCCGCTTGGCACCGGCGACGTCAAGTATCACCTCGGCTACTCCTCCGACGTCGCCACCCCGGGCGGCAACGTGCACGTGGCGCTGGCCTTCAATCCCTCGCACCTCGAGATCGTGGGACCCGTGGTGGAGGGCTCGGTGCGCGCGCGCCAGGATCGCGTGCGCGATCGCTACGGCGCGCGCGTGCTGTCGGTGCTGATCCACGGGGACGCGGCGTTCGCCGGCCAGGGCGTGGTGATGGAGACCTTCAACCTCTCGCAGCTGCGTGGCTATTCGACCAAGGGCACGGTGCACATCGTCGTCAACAACCAGATCGGCTTCACCACCAGCCTCATGCAGGACGCGCGCTCGACGTTCTATTGCACCGACATCGCCAAGATGGTCGGGGCGCCGATCTTGCACGTCAATGGCGATGACCCGGAGGCGGCGCTGTTCGCCATCGAACTGGCGCTCGACTACCGCATGACCTTCCACAAGGACGCGGTGGTGGACCTCGTCTGCTATCGCCGCCACGGGCACAGCGAGGCCGACGAGCCGACCGCCACGCAGCCGCTCATGTACCGCCGCATCCGTGAGCTGCCGACCACGCCCGTGCTGTATGCGCGCAAGCTCACCGAGCAGGGCGTGATCGGCGCGGACGAGCCGCAGGCGCGGCTGGCGCGCTACCAGCAGGCGCTCGCGCACGGCGAGCCGGTGGTGCCGAACTTCGTGCCCAAGGAGCGCGCCGGCTATGCCCACGGCTCCGAATGGAGCCGCTACACGGCGGCCGAGCCGGCGCAGCCCGTGACCACGCGCATCGCGCCCGAGCGGGTGCGCGAGCTGGGCGAGCGCCTGGTGCACATCCCGGAGGGCTTCGAGCTGCACCCGGCGGTGGCCAAGGTGCTCGACAACCGCCGGCGCATGGCCGCCGGCGCCATGCCGCTCGATTGGGGCTTCGCCGAGACCCTCGCCTACGCCACGCTGCTCAAGGACGGCTACCACGTGCGCCTGTCCGGACAGGACTCCGGGCGCGGCACCTTCTTTCATCGCCATGCCACGCTCTACAACCAGCGTGACAACGGCGTCTACGTGCCGCTGCGCAACCTGTTCGAGGGCCAGCCGCGTTTCGTGGTGATCAATTCGCCCTTGTCCGAGGAGGCGGTGCTCGCCTTCGAGTACGGCTATGCGACCGCCGACCCCAACACGCTCGTCATCTGGGAGGCGCAGTTCGGCGACTTCGCCAACAACGCCCAGGTCGTGATCGACCAGTTCATCAGCGCCGGCGAGCAGAAATGGGGCCGGCTGTGCGGGCTGACGCTGTTTCTGCCGCACGGCTACGAGGGCCAGGGCCCGGAGCATTCCTCGGCGCGCCTGGAGCGGTTCCTGCAGCTCAGCGCGCAGCACAACATGTACGTGTGCCAACCGACCACGCCGGCGCAGCTCTTCCACCTGCTACGCCGGCAGATGCTGTGGAGCACGCGCAAGCCGCTGGTGGTGATGACGCCGAAGAGCATGCTGCGCCATCGCCTGTCGGTCAGCAGTCTCGAGGACCTGACGCAGCGCGATTTCGAGACCGTGATCGGCGAGGTCGATGCCTTGCCAGCCTCCGCCGTCACGCGCCTGGTGCTGTGCGGCGGCAAGGTCTACTACGATCTGCTCGAGGCGCGACGCGAGGCCAAGCGCCAGGACGTGGCGATCGTGCGCATCGAGCAGCTCTATCCGTTCCCCGAGCTGGCGCTGCGCGCGGCGCTGGCGCGCTTCCCGCAGGTCCGGCGCTACGTGTGGTGCCAGGAGGAACCGCAGAATCAGGGCGCGTGGTACCCGAGCCAGCATCACATCCGCGCCTGCCTGCCGGCGGGCGCTGATCTCGAGTACGCCGGCCGGCCGATCGCCGCGGCCCCGGCGGTCGGCAACTACCAACTGCACGTCAAGCAGCTGCAAGAGTTCGTGGCGCAAGCGCTCGGCTGAGGCCGGCACCCCAACGGATCAACAAGGACTGCCCATGGCTACCGATATCAAGGTCCCCGCCTTTCCCGAGTCCGTCACCGACGGCACCATCGCCGCCTGGCGCAAGCAGCCGGGTGACGCGGTGGCAGAAGGTGAGATCGTCGCCGACGTCGAGACCGACAAGGTGGTGTTCGAGGTCCCGGCGAGCGAGAGCGGCACGCTCACGGAGATCCTGGTGCCGCTCGGCGGCACGGTCGTGTCGGGGCAGGTGATCGGGCGTCTCGGCGCCGCCACCGCGGCCGGCGCGGCGGCGGGCACCAAGGCCGCCACGCCC
>CAZVUN010000050.1:0-18016 GCA_964629975.1 uncultured Acidiferrobacteraceae bacterium
GCCGCCCGCGCCTGCAGCGCGACCATCGGCTCCGGTTGGGCGGCCTCGGACGCGGGCGCGATCGACGTCGGGGCAGACGCCGCCTCCGGCTCGGCCTCCGCCTCCTGCGCCACCGCCGGCAGCGCGCTGGCCTGCTTGTCGAGCTCGGCGCTCACCTCGGCGATGTCGCGCAGCTGCGCGAGCGTCGGCAGGTCCTCCAGACTTTTCAGATTGAAGTACTCGAGGAACGCGCGCGTCGTGCCGTACAGCGCCGGGCGGCCCGGCACTTCCTTGCGCCCGACCTCCCGAATCCAGTCGCGCTCGATGAGGGTCTTGATGATCTCGCTCGACACCGTCACGCCGCGGATGTTCTCGATGTCGCCGCGGGTGACCGGCTGTTTGTAGGCGATGATCGCGAGCGTTTCGAGCAGCGCGCGCGAGTAGCGCGGCGGGCGCTCCTCGACCAGACGGCTGAGCATGGGCGCGTAGCGCTCGCGCGTCTGGATGCGCCAGGCCTTGTCGATCTGCTTGAGCTCGATGCCGCGCGCGGCATACTCGTCCTCGAGCGCCGCCAGCGCCGCGCGCAGCTCCTCGCGCGAGGGCTGCGAGTCGGCCGGGAACATCGCCAGCATGCGCTCGAGCGTGAGCGGCTGGCCGGCCGCGAGCAGCGCGGCCTCCAGAATGTTCTTCAGTTCGCGGTTGGCTTCGGTCATCAGGCGGCCGCCTTCACGTGGATGGGGTCAAAGGGTTCCTGCTGCACGATCACGATGAGCGCCTCCTTGATCAGTTCCAGCACGGCCAGGAACGTCACCACCAGGCCGAGCCGGCCTTCCTTGGGATCGAACAGCGACTCGAAGCTGGTGAAGTTCTCGGCGTTGATGCGCGTGAGGATCACCGTCATGCGCTCGCGCACCGACAGCGGCTCGAGGCGCACGCGGTGATGGCGGTACAGCTCGGCGCGTGCCAGCACCTGGCGGAACGCGTCCATCAGGTCGGTGAGCGTCACCTTCGGCTGCGCTCGCGTGCGCGCCTCGTGCCTGGACTCGACCACCACCAGATGGATCTCGCGCCCGAGGCGCGGCAGGCGATCGATGTTCTCCGCCGCCAGGCGAAAGCGCTCGTACTCCTGCAGCCGGCGCACCAGCTCGGCGCGCGGGTCGGCCTCCTCCTCCGGCGCCTCGGCCGGGCGCGGCAGCAGCAGGCGCGACTTGATCTCGGCGAGCGTGGCCGCCATCACCAGATACTCGGCGGCGAGCTCGAGCTTCACCTGGCGCATGATCTCGACATACGCCATGTACTGACGCGTGATCTCGGCGATCGGGATGTCGAGGATATCGAGGTTCTGCTTGCGGATGAGGTAGAGCAGCAGATCGAGCGGTCCCTGAAAGGTCTCGAGGAACACCTCGAGCGCTTCCGGCGGGATGTACAAATCCTCCGGCAGCTGGAGGATCGCTTCGCCGTTGACCTTGGCGATTGGCGCGGCGGTTGGCTCGGTCTCGTTCATCAGCTGTAGGCGAGGCCCATGGCGGCGCGCACCTCGGCGAGTGTCTGCTCGGCCACGTCGCGCGCCTTCTGGCAACCTTCGGCGACGATATTCTTAACCAAAAGCGGGTCGCGGGAAAACTCCGCGGCACGCTCCTGGATCGGCCGCAACTCGGCCAGCACTGCCTCGATCACCGGCCGCTTGCACTCGAGACAACCGATGCCGGCGGAGCGACAACCCTCCTGCACCCATTGCCGGGTCTTGTCGTCCGTGTACACGACGTGAAACTCCCACACCGGGCACCTGGCCGGATCGCCCGGATCGGTGCGGCGCACGCGCGCCGGGTCGGTCGGCATGGTCTTGAGCTTGTGCTCGACCTGTGCCGGGTCGTCACGCAGCGAGATGGTGTTGTCGTACGACTTGGACATCTTGCGGCCGTCGAGACCCGGCATCTTGGCCGCGGCGGTGAGCTTCGCCTGCGGCTCGGGCAGGATGATCTTGCCGCCGCCCTCGAGGTAACCGAACAACCGCTCCTTGTCGCCGAGCGTGATGTTCTTCTGGCCGTCGAGCAGCGCGCGCGCCTTGGCCAGCGCCTCGGCATCGCCGTGCTCGAGATAGGCGGTGCGCAGTTCGTGGTAGAGCTTGGCGCTCTTCTTGCCCATCTTCTTGGCGGCCTCTTCGGCGAGCTGCTCGTAGCCCGGCTCGCGGCCGTACAGATGATTGAAGCGCCGCGCCACCTCGCGCGTGAGCTCGACGTGCGCTACCTGATCCTCGCCGACCGGCACCACGCCCGCGCGGTAGGCGAGGATGTCGGCGCTTTGCAGCAAGGGGTAGCCAAGGAAGCCGTAGGTGTCGAGCTCCTTCTCGCGCAGCTGCGCCTGCTGATCCTTGTAGGTCGGCACGCGCTCGAGCCAGGACAGCGGCGTGACCATGGACAACAGCACGTGCAGTTCGGCGTGCTCCGGCACGCGCGACTGGATGAACAGGGTCGCGGCGTTGTGGTCGACACCGGCCGCGAGCCAGTCGGTGACCATGTCCCACACCGACTCGGCGATCACGCCCGGGTTCTCGTAATGCGTGGTCAACGCGTGCCAGTCGGCAACGAAGAAGTAGCACTCGTATTGCTGCTGCAGCTGCACCCAGTTCTTCAGCACGCCGTGGTAGTGGCCGAGGTGCAGGCGCCCCGTCGGCCGCATGCCGGACAGCACCCGCAGCGCCTGGCCGGGCAGGAAAGTGCTCATGGCCCGGGCTACAGCCCGACAACCCGGGTCACGAGGCCCGTGACCACATCGACAAACGGATTAATCACCAGCCACAGCACGCCGCTCAGCATGAGCGCCAGCAGAATAAAGAAGCCATACGGCTCGACGCGGCTCAGGTACCAGCCCCAACGGCCCGGCAGGAGGCCGACCGCCACCCGCCCGCCATCCAGCGGCGGAATAGGAAACAGGTTAAATACCATCAACAACACGTTGATCAGGATACCAATCTCGCCCATGTACCGAAGGGGCGTGGCGCCCCAGTCCGGGACCAGGGCGCTCAGCTTGGCGACCACTGCCCAGAGCAGCGCCATGAGCAGATTGGCGAGCGGTCCGGCCGCCGCGACCAGTACCATGTCGCGCTTGGGGCGGCGCAGGTTCTCCCAGGTGACCGGGACCGGCTTTGCCCAGCCGAACAGGATGCGCGCTCCCATGAGCAGCAACAGCCCGGGTACCAGAACGGTACCAACGGGGTCGATGTGCTTGAGCGGGTTGAGTGTCAGGCGCCCGAGGCGCTGCGCAGTCGGATCGCCGAGCTGCTTGGCCGCCCAGCCGTGAGCGACCTCGTGGACGGTGATGGCGAACAGGATCGGGAGAATGGAGACCGCAATGACCTGCGGAAGGGACAGGCTGACCTCTTGCATCGCGGGAGTATATCAAGGGTCAAGGGTCCGACCAACGCACGCGCCCGACACGCAAGTCCTTGTGTGTCAGCGGGTTGCCTCAGAGGAACGGGGTCGGATCGCCCTTGCCGACGCGCGTGACGCGCGCCACCCCGTTCTCCAAGACCACGACGGTGCTGGCCTCGAGCCCGCCGGCGCCCCCGTCCAGCACCAGATCGACCTGGTGCTCGAGCTTGTCGCGTATCTCCTGCGGGTCGCTGAGCGGGTAGTCCTCCCCCGGCAGCATCAGGGTCGAGCTCATGAGCGGCTCGTTCAGCTCGGCGAGCAACGCCCGCGCAATCGGGTGGTCCGGCACGCGCAGACCGATCGTGCGGCGCTTGGGGTTCTGCAGGCGGCGCGGCACCTCGCGCGTGGCCGCCAGGATGAACGTGTAGGGACCCGGCGTATGGGCCTTGAGTATGCGGTACTCGGCGTTGCCCACCTGGGCGTAGGTCGCGACCTCGGACAGATCCCGGCACACGAGCGTGAAGTTGTGCTTTTCATCGACGCGCCGTATCCGGCGAATGCGCTCCATCGCCTCCTTGTCGCCAATGTGGCAGCCGAGCGCGTAGCTCGAATCGGTCGGATAGACGATCACGCCGCCGGCGCGCACGATCTCGACCGCGCGCTTGATGAGGCGCGGCTGCGGATGCGTGGGATGAATCTCGAAATACTGCGCCATGGCAAGACACGCGGCACTACGCACACGCGGCCGGGGTGCCAGCCGGCCAGGCGCTCCACACCGGCACGCAGCCCTCCGGCAGCGGCGCCAGCCGGCCCAGCTCGACCCACGGCTGTTCCGGTCCGTGATAGTCGGAACCAAGCGAGGCAAGCAGCTCGAAGTCGCGCGCGACACGCGCGAAGTGCTGATGGGCCTGCGGCGGGTGGCTGCCGGAGATGCCCTCGATCGCCACGCCCCCGCAGGCCTTGAACTCGTGCAACAGCGTGCGCAGCCTGCCGCTGCCGAGCGGGTAGCGTCCGGGATGCGCCAGCACCGCCTGCCCGCCGGCGCCGCGGATCCAGTCGACCGCCTCGGCGAGCGTCGCCCACTCGCCCGGCACATGGCCGGGACGGCCCTTGGTCAGGTAGTGGCGAAAGGCGTCCTGCACGCTGCTCACGTGTCCCTGTTCGTGCAGGAAGCGTGCGAAATGCGTGCGCGAGACGATCGCCCCCTTGGCGTAGCGGCGCGCACCGTCCAGCGCGCCGCTCACGCGGTGCTTCGCCAGGCGCCGGTCAATCTCGGTCGCACGCCAGTCGCGGAAGGCGCGCAGCCGCTGCAAGCCGGCCTGCAACGCGCTGTCGTCGGGATCGATGTTGAGACCCACGATATGGATCGTCTGCTTGTTCCAGGTCACGGAAATCTCGATCCCACTGACCAGCGAGATGCCGTGCGCGGCCGCGGCCCGACGCGCCTCGGCGATCCCGTCGGTGGCATCGTGGTCGGTGAGCGCCAGCACCTGCACCCCCTGGGCAGCGGCGCGTGCGACGAGCGCACCCGGGGTGAGGGTGCCATCGGAGGCGAGGCTGTGGGTGTGAAGGTCGTAACGCACGGGGGACGGCGAAGCTGCTCGGCGGCGTGGAAGGCGCTATCATCGCCGATCCCCATGACCGACGCCACCAACGGGGGCGCCGCCGCGGCGTTCCTCATCAGCCTGGAAGAAGCCCGCGCGCGCCTGCGCGGCGCGGCGAGCGCCCTGGCCGCGGCTGCGAGACGCCCGGCGGCTGACACGCGCCGTGCGCCCGACGAGCTGAGCGCGGATGTGCTCGGACTGATCGACCTCGCGCTGCGCCTCGGCAACGCGGCGGAGCACGTTCACCCGCGCGACGCCACGGAGCTCGGCGATGCCGCGCTCGGCGCGCTGCACGAGCTCAACACCCTGGCCGTGCAGTGCCAACAGCCGACGGCGCGCACTGCGCTGCAGGCCGTGACGCTCGCCGTCACGGACTGGATCATGCAGCACGCGGGAGAACTGCGCACACTCGAGCCGATCGTCGATGCCCTGGCCGCGACCGCCAACCGCCTGCGTGATGCGCCCACGCTGGAGCAGCTGACTGCCTATGCCACGCGCGTTATCGGCGCCACTGCCGCGGCAATCCGGCGCGATCCGGACCCGACTGACCCGGCGCGTCCCTGGCGGCTGCTGCACCTCAATCGCGGCATCATGGCAACGCGCTCGCACAATCCTGCCCTGATGGAGCGCGTGTACGACGAACTGGTTGCCGCCCTGCCGCAGGACGCCGCGCGCTTCTTCGCCGAGGGCATGCAACAGATGGACGCGCTCGGCTACCCGCCCGCGGTGCGCACCGTGGTCGCGCGCTACCACGACCGCTGGACGCGCGGGACGATGCACTGAGCGGTCGCGGTTGCCACCCCCCGGGCCGGGTGCGACAATAGGCCAACTAACCCGCCGAAGTCTATGAAATTCCTATACGATCTGTTCCCGTTGCTGTTGTTCTTCGCGGCCTACAAGTTCTTCGGCATCTACGTTGCGACCGCCGTGGCCATGGTCGCGTCCCTGCTGCAGGTCGGCGGCTACTGGTGGAAGCACCGGGCGTTCGAGACCATGCAGGTCGTCACCCTCGGCATCATCGTGGTCTTCGGCGGCCTGACGCTCGCCCTGCAGGACGATACCTTCATCAAATGGAAGCCGACGCTGGTGTACTGGATCCTGGGCCTGCTGGTGCTCGGCAGCCACCTGGTAGGCAGGCGCACCCTGCTCGACCGCATGCTCGCCACGCAGGTCAGCCTGCCGCCGGCGGTGTGGAAGCGGCTGAACCTGAGCTGGGGCGGGTTCTTCGTGTTCGCTGGCGCCCTCAACCTGTACGTTGCGTTCTACTATGGTCTGGAGCTCGACGCCGCCACGCGCCAGAGCATCTGGGTGAACTTCAAGGTCTTCGGCCTGATGGGCCTCACGCTGCTGTTCGTGCTGGGCCAGGCGGTGTTCATGGCGCGCCACCTGCAGGACAAGCCGACGGCGCCGCCGGCGCCTGACAAGGCCGCCGACTGATGTACTACGTCATCACCGGGCGCGATGCCGCCGGCTCGCTCGAGCGGCGCCTCGCCGCGCGGCCGGCGCACCTCGCGCGCCTGCAACAGCTGCTCGCGCAAGGCCGCCTGCTGGTGGCCGGCCCCTGCCCGGCGGTCGACAGCAACGATCCCGGCCCGGCGGGCTTCACCGGCAGCGTGATCATTGCCGAGTTCGACTCCCTCGAAGACGCCAATGCCTGGGCGCAGGCCGACCCGTACGTCAATGCCGGCGTTTTCATCGACGTCAGCGTGCATCCGTTTCGCAAGGTGCTGCCGTAGACGCGTGCCGCCTGCAGGCGGCCAACACACCCCTCTCACCTCAATTCAACAAGGAAACGACTCATGCCAAGTGCCCGCCTGCCCCGCCTCGCCGTGCTGCTCGCACTGCTCGCCACCGTCGGCGCCTGCGAGAAGCCCCCGGCCGTGAAGGACGACAGCAAGGTCATCGCACGCGTCAACGGCAAGGAGATCACGGAAAAGAACTACGAAAGCTTCCAGCGCGTATTCCGCCAGCAGGTCGGCCCCGGCGCAGACGAGGCGCAGGAGAAGAAGACCATCCTCGATGAGTTGATCAACCGCATGCTGCTCGCGCAGCACGCGCAAGACGCCAAGCTCGACCAGGATCCGGAGGTGTACTACGCGCTCGCGCGCGTGCGCGAGAACTTCCTGATTCAGGCGCTCATGCGCGAGACGCTCAAGACCAGCCCGATCACCGACGAGGAGATCCGCAAGCGCTTCGAACAGGAAGTGCAGCAGATCCACAAGACCGAGTACAGGGTGCAGCACATCCTGCTGTCGTCCGAGGAGGAGGCCAAGGCGCTGATCGGTGAACTCAAGACTGGCAAGAAGTTCGATGCGCTCGCCAAGGCCAAGTCGATCGACGCCGAGACCGGCCGCCAGGGCGGCGAGCTCGGCTGGATCAATCAGGGCATGGTAGTGCCGGAGTTCTTCGGCGCCGTCATGCGCATGAAGCGCGGCGAGGTCTCGGACACGCCGGTCAAGACCAACTACGGGTGGCACGTCATTCGCCTGGTCGACACGCGACCGCTCAAGGTCCCGAGCGTCGAGCAGTTCATGGCCGACCGCCAGGCCAAGGCCGGTCTGTACCGCCGTATCCAGGACGAGCGCCTGCAGAACCTGGTGAAGGACCTGCGCGCCAAGGCCAAGATCACCACCAACTAGACCGGTCGCGGCGCGCCGGATCGAGCGCACGCCCATGGCGACGCGACTTGCGGCCGGCGCCACGTTCGCGGGGCTATTGTGCCTGGCACTGTCCGCGCCGCCCGGCACGGCGCGCGGTCAGGACTTCCCCTTCACGCTCGATGCGCGCGCCGTTCCGCTCGCCGATGGTCTCGCCCCCGGCGCGCGCCTTGGGCGCGTGCGCTTCCTCGGCATGCTCGAGCTACCCACACTGCAGCTCGAGCACACGCGCCTGTCGCAGCTCTCGGGTCTGGCGTGGGATGACGATGACCAGATCCTGTACGCGATTTCCGACAAGGGCTGGCTGTTCCACCTGCGGCCACTGCTGCGCGGCGACCTCCTGCACGGCGTGCAGCTGCTCGCGGCGGTACCGTTGCGCGAGCCCGAAACCAAGGCGCCGCTCAAGCGCCAGCGCGCCGACAGCGAGGGTCTCGACATCGTCAACGGCCGCAACGGCCGGCGGGGCGACGCCGAGCTGCTGGTGAGTTTTGAACGACAGCCGCGCGTCGTGCGCTACCGCCCAGACGGCAGCACCGTGCGCGAGCACCCGCCACCGGCGGCGCTGCGCGATGCGCGTGCCTACCGGGACCGCAACAAGCAGCTCGAAGCCATATGCGTCGATGAACGCCTCGGCATCCTGGTCGCACCGGAGGTGCCGCGCAAGGATGATCGTGCCGATGCGCTGCGCATCTCCAGTTTCCGCGGTGACGCGTGGCGCTACCCGCTCGCCGCCGGCCACCGCATCACCGCGCTCGAATGCCTCGGCAACGGCGAAGTGCTGGTGATGGAGACCGACTACGGGCGACTGCTCGCGCACTCGGCGCTGGCGCTGCGGCGTGCGCGCCTGCCCGCCGGCCCCGGCACGGACAGCGCGGCGCAGGTCGAAACACTCATGGAGCTCGACACCGGCCGTGGTTATGCGCTCGACAACTTCGAGGGCCTGGCACGCCATCGCGGCATGCGCTTCTTCCTGGTGAGCGACAACAACGATCTGTTCTTCCAGCGCATGCTGCTGCTGTACCTCGAGCTGCTGCCGCCGGAATCGTGAGACCTACGGCGCCGCCGGCCCCTCGTCCAGCCGACGCATGAGAAAGCCGCTGGTCGACACGCGCAGCTCGTAGCGTTGCGGTTCCGCCGCCGGAACGAAGGTGGCCGAACCGTACTCGGCATCGAGCAGCGGTGCGAGAAACGCATAGCGTTGACGCAAGCTGAACAGATCGACTGGCTTGGCGACCGACAGGCGCTCGACCGTGCGCGGGCGGGTCTGTTCGTCGGCAAGCTCGGCATAGCGCCCCGCCACCCGGTCGAGCTCGTAGACGGTGTGCAACCCCAGCACATTGACCAGCGGCTTCCATTTGAGCACGTGCCCATCGATGTAGAGCGCATCGCCCGCGAGCGTGTAGAGCGCTTCGCGCCCATCGGCGAAGCGCACGCGCGCGCGGAACTGCTGCGGCCCCGTGGGCTCGGTGGAAATCACCGCGGCCACCTCCTCGTGCGTGAGCGCCCGGTAGCCCTGCAACGCGATACCCAGCGTGCCGAACAACGCGGCGAGCGCGAGCAGCAGCAGCGCCAACAGGGCGTGCGCGCCGAAGCGCAGCCAGCGGCGCCGCTTCAGCGCAAACCACGCGAGCAGCACAAACAGCAGCGCGAACAGCGCTGCGCCATAGATGACGACGGCCAGGTTATCCGGCATGCGGGCCCACTGCGGCAAGCGCGGTTGAGTCGGTCACCGGCTAGTATAGCGATGCCCCGCCGCGCGCGCCGGCTAGTCGAGCACGAACTCGGCCACCACCGGGGCGTGATCGGACTCCGGGAACTGCACGTCGGTGCGAAACGCGCCCGACTCGTCCGGCAACGCCTCGTTGTGGATCTCGGTGCCCCGGTAATACGCCAGCATCGCACGCGAGACGAGAATGTGATCGAGCATGGTCTTGCGCCCGAGGTGCAGCAGCGAATAGCGCGCCGGCTCCGGCACGCTCAACTCACAGGGCAGCATGATGCGGTTGCCGAGCGCCGCATTGCCGGTGTCCTCGACCAGCCCGCGTATCGCGTTGACCGGCACCTCGTCGTAGTCGGCATTGAAGTCCCCGCAGATGGCGATCATCGCCGCCTCGTCGCCATCGAAGATGCTGTCGATCAGGCGTCGCGCCTCCAGTGCCTGTCCCACGCGCTTGAGCGACGACAGAAAATAGCCCTCGGCCCAGCCGGCGACGCTGCGCCAGCGGTAGGCCTCGGCCTGGTACTGGCCCTCGACCGGGGTCGGCAGCTTGGACTTGAGGTGCACATTGACCACGTGCAACGAGCGGCCCGGCACAGCGATGCGCACGTGCAGCAGCGGCCGCTCCCAGCCGATCTCCTTGGCCTGCGCCTCGGCTGGCACCGCGGTGAGCTTGCGGTAGGCCGGTTTGGCCACGAGATCGTTCATCACCTGCGCGTGCGCCTCGACGGGAAAGCGGCTGAGGACGACCAGGTTGCGCTCACGGAAGAACTTCCCCTCGGCGGTGCGCGTGCAGACGAGCGAGAACTCCGCATACGGCGTCGTGGCGAGCAGCTGCTGCAGCGCATCGAGCGTGCGCCCCCCGCCCGCGCCATCCTGGCCATGCACCTCCTGCAGGCACAGCACGTCCGCACGCAGCCGCAGCAGCTGCGGCCGCATCACGCGGATGCGCTGGGCGAGGCTCGGCCCCTTGGTGCGCGCCTGGGGATCCGCGGGGTCGGCATCGAGGTTCTCAAGGTTGAACGTCGCAATCCTTACGGTGTTCGGCATGACGAGGCTCCTTGGGGTTAGCGCGCGTCCGCGACACGATGCGCATCGACACGCGTACGGGCAGAAGGGTCGAACGGCCGCGCACCGCTGTCAATGACCCGGCCACGCAACACGCTCCGTCCGGCCAGCGAGCGCAGCGTCAGGTGCCACCGCTCACGCCCCCTGAGGCGCCGGCGCATGCGCGCGCACATGGCCGCTGCCCTGTCCGGCGGGGATCGCCCCTGCGGCGCACCGACACCCGCGCGAGGCGCTAGTCGCCGATCAGCTTGAGAAACGCCGGCTCATCGAGCAGGGTGATGCCAAGCGCGCGCGCCTTGTCGGCCTTGCTGCCCGGCTCGGCGCCGACTACGACGTAGTCGGTCTTTTTCGATACGCTCTCGCTCACCTTCGCGCCCAGCGCCTTGAGTCGCTGCTTGGCTTCGTCGCGACTCATGGATTCGAGACCGCCGGTCAGCACGAAGGTCTTGCCGGCCAGGGGTTGCGATGCGCGCGGGCGCGCGGCGACCGCCGGCCAATGCACGCCCGCCTTGCGCAGCGCCGCGATCACCTCGCGGTTGTGCTTCTGGGCGAAGAAGGCGTGAATATCGTCCGCCATCGCGGGCCCGATGCCGTGCACGGCCTCGAGCCGCTCGCGGTCGGCGTCCATCAGCGCCTCGAGCGTGCCGAACTCCTCGGCCAGCAGCTCGGCCGTGGCCTCGCCCACCTGCGGGATGCCGAGGGCGTACAGGAACCGTGCGAGCGTGGTGTGCTTGCTGCGCTCGATCTGGTCGAGCAGGTTCTGCGCGGACTTCTCGCCCATGCGCTCCAGACTGGCGAGCGTGTCGCGGTCAAGGCGATACAGGTCGGCGACCGTCTTGACCAGGCCGCGCTCGACCAGCTGCTCGACCAGCTTGTCGCCGAGCCCCTGAATGTCGAGCGCATGCCGCGAGGCGAAGTGCAGGATCGCGCCGACGCGCTGCGCCGCGCAGTACAGCCCACCCATGCAGCGGTGCGCCGCCTCGCCCTCCTCGCGCTGCACCGCGCTGCCGCACACCGGACACTTCTTCGGCATGCGCCAGACCTGGGTATGCGGCGGGCGCTTTTCCTTGATGACGGCGACGACCTCGGGGATCACGTCGCCGGCGCGGCGCACGATCACGGTGTCGCCGATGCGCACGTCCTTGCGGTGCAGCTCGTCTTCGTTGTGCAGCGTGGCGTGGGTGACCGTCACACCGCCGACGTGCACGGGCTTCAGCACCGCCACCGGCGTCACCACCCCGGTGCGTCCGACCGACGCCTGGATGTCCTCGACCACGGTGGTCTCCTCCTGCGCCGGGAACTTGTGGGCAATCGCCCAGCGCGGCTCGCGCGCGGTGTAGCCGAGCCGTTCGCGCGCCGCCAGATCGTCTACCTTGTAAACCACGCCGTCGATCTCGAACGGCAGCTTGTCGCGCTTGGCCGCGATCTCGGCGTAGTAGTGCAGGCAGCCATTGATGCCGCGCACCTTGCGAAACAGGTCAGTGACCGGAAAACCCCAGTCCCGCAGCTTTTCCACCAGCTCCGAGTAGTAGGCGGGAACGTGGCCACCGGCCACCTCGCCGATTCCCCACGGGAAGAACGCCAGCGGGCGCTGCGCGGTGATGCGCGAATCGAGCTGGCGCAGGCTGCCGGCGGCGGCATTGCGCGGATTGGCGAAGACCTTTCCGCCGTGCTTCAACTGCTCCGCATTGAGCTTCTCGAAGTCCTTCTTCGGGATCACGATCTCCCCGCGCACCTCGAGCACCTTCGGCCAGCCCGTCCCCTGAAGCCTGAGCGGCACGCTGCGAATGGTGCGCGCGTTGCGCGTCACGTCCTCGCCGGTGCTGCCATCGCCGCGCGTGCCGGCCGACACCAGCACGCCGTCCTCGTAGCGCAAGCTGATCGAGGTGCCGTCGAACTTCGGTTCGGCGGTGTAGTACACCTCCTGCGCGGTGGCCAGCCCCTTGCGCACGCGCTCGTCGAAGGCGCGTACCTCGGCCTCGTCGAAGGCGTTGCCTATCGATGTCATCGGCACCTTGTGGCGTACCGTGCCGAACTCCCGGGCCGGCGCGGCGCCGACCCGTTGAGTGGGTGAATCGGGCGTGACCAGCTCCGGATGCGCGGCCTCGAGCGCCTGTAGCTCGCGCAGCAGCCGATCGTACTGCGCGTCCGAGATCAGCGGGCTGTCGAGGACGTAGTAGCGGTAATTGTGGAAGTTGATCTCGTCACGCAGTTGCGCGGCACGCCTGGCGGCCGCGGCGGGATCGTCACGGCGCGTGCCCATTGCCGCTCAGAGCTCGGCGTTGCCGAACAGGCGCAGCGCGATCTCGCTGCCCGGCACGACGCCAAAGGCGCGCATCTTGTCGTCGATTTCCTGAATCTGCGCGCGGATGATGCCAAGCCCGTGATCGGTGAGCGCTCGCCCGTCCTGGTCGGCGAGCTGGCCGCCGAGCAGACCGGCCAGCTGCCGCGCGGCGCCCACCATCGCGTCGAATACCGCGGCCGGGCGGTGGGCGCACGGCACGCTCATGAAGAACGTCAGGCCGGTGGTCTGGAACGTCTCCCAGTGGTTCGGGTCGAACTCGCCCGGCTTGAAGCGGTTGGCCAGGCTGAACAGATGGCGGCAGCCGGGCGACATGTTGTTCTTCTTGTGAAAGATGTTGAGCGCACCGAACTGCATGTCGAGCTGGCGCGCCGCCAGATCCACCTGCCGGCCGCTGAACACCGTGCCGGCCTTGGCGATGACATTGATGCTCGCGATCACATCGTAGGTCTTGCAGAACTCGTCGAGCTCGCGCGCCCGTGCGAGCGCGCCCTCGAAACTCAACGAGAAACGCGTGGTGCGGTGCAGCGCATCGGCCAGACGCAGTCCGATCTGCGAGAAGCGGTTGAGCTCGGTCTCGTCGATCGGTCCGTCGGCGCCGACCAGCTGGATCGCCAGCGCGAGATCGCTGTAGGTGGCGCGGCGCGAATCCTCCTGCAGCTCCGTCCACACCCCGGCGTCGAGGTTCTTGCCGTACAGGCGCCGGCGCTTCTCCAGCAGGTACTCATGCTGGCGAAACACCCCGAGCGCCGCATCGCGCGGCACCGGCTCGCCACCGGTCAGATACAGCACGAAATCGATCGTCTCCTCCGGCGCCGCGACCCGCCCCGGCCCGCGCCGCACGCGCTTCGGCGCCGGCGCGACGTGCAGGTCGATCGGCATGCTGGCGACGTCTTCCAGCACTTCGATCTCGCTCACCAGGGGATCGGTCTTGAGCAGCGGCTGCGCGACGGCTGATGCATCGGCAGTGATCACCCGCTGGCCGGTGTCCTGCGGCGGTGCCGGGTTGATGTCGAGACGCCGCCCCACGCCCGCCTGGACCGGTGCACCGGCCGCTGCGCGGGGGGCGGGCGGCGCGGCGGTGAGCGGGCGCCGGCGCAGGCGTTGCAGGAGCGCGCGCCAGCTGAGCCGGTTGTAACCGCTGGCCGCGATCAGCAGCACGATCACCGCGCCGATGGCGAGCAGCGCGAGTTGCAGCTCCATCACCGCCGTTCCGCTGCGGCGCCGCCGGCGCGCCGTCGCGTCATGCCTCGGCCACCATCTGCAGCGCCTCCTCGACGTCCACGGCAACCAGGCGCGACACGCCCGGCTCGGACATGGTCACGCCGATCAGCCGGTCGGCCATCTCCATGCTGATCTTGTTGTGCGTCACGTAGATGAGCTGCGAACGATCCGACAGGCGCTTGAGCGTCTGGCTGTAGCGCTCGACATTGGCATCATCGAGCGGCGCGTCCACCTCATCGAGCAGGCAGAATGGCGCCGGGTTGAGCTGGAAGATCGCGAAGATGAGCGACACCGCGGTCAACGCCTTCTCGCCGCCCGACAGCAGATGGATGGTGCTGTTGCGCTTGCCCGGCGGGCGCGCCATCACCGTGACGCCGGCCTCGAGCAGGTCGTTCTCGGTGAGCTCGAGGTAGGCGCTGCCGCCGCCGAACAGTTGCGGGAAGAACTGCTGGAAGTTCTCGTTGACCTTGTCAAAGGTGTCCTTGAACAGTGTCCGGGTCTCGCGATCCATCTTGCGGATCGCGTCCTCCAGCGTCGCGAGCGCCTGCGTCAGATCCTCGTACTGCCGGTCGAGGTAACCCTTGCGCTCGGACTGCTCCGTGTACTCCTCGATCGCCACCAGATTGATCGGGCCGAGGCGTTCGATGCGCGCGCCGATGCGCTCGAGTTCCTCGGCCCAGGCCTGCTCGGTTGCCTCCGGCCCGAGCCCGGTCAGCAGCGCGCCGAGGTCGTGCTCGGACTCGCGCACCTGATCGGCGAAGGTGTCGCGCCGCACCAGCAGCTCCTGGCGCGTGACGCGCTCCGCCTCGAGCTGCTCGCGCACCGCCGCCGCCTGCCGTTCCTGCTCGCCGCGCGCGCGCTCCTGCTCACGCAACTGCCGGTCGATGTCGGTCACCTGCTCCCGCGCGGCGTTCACACGCGCCTCGACCGCAACGCGCCTGGCAAGAAACTCATCGAGGCGCTGCCGCAGTTCCGCCTCCGGCGGGTTGTCGGCCGCCAGCAGCGCCGCGAGCTCCTCGCGCCGCGTGCCGAGCTGCGCGAGCTGCCCCTGCAGGCGCGCGTGCGAGGCGCGCGTCGAGTCGAAGGCGGTCTGCAGGCCTTCGCGCTCGATCTCGAGACGGTGCAAGGCATCGCGCGCCGCGCCTTCGCTCGCACGCGCCTGGTCGAGCTGCGCCTGCAACTGCTCGCGCCGGCGGGTCAGCTCCTCGCGCTTGACCTCGAAGCCGCGCCGGTCGCGCTGCGCCTGCTCGATTAGGCGCGTGGCCTCCTGCACCGCGCTGCGGTCGCGCTCGATCTGGTTGGCCAGCTCCTGCTGCTCGCGCTCGATCTGGGCGCGGCGCGCGTGCAGCTGCGTGCGGTGCGCCTCCCGGTGCCCGAGCTGCTCGCGCCGCTCGGCGCGCGCACGATGACGCTCGCTCAGCTCGCGTGTGCGCAGTTCGCGCTCGCCCTCGAACGCGGCGAGCTGGCTCTGCGCATGCTCGAGCGCGGCCTGCTCCTGCGCGATGTCGTGCTGCAACTGCTGCGAGCGGCCCGCGAGCGCGTGAATCTCCCGCTCGCGCTCCAGCCAGCCGGCGCGCTCCTCGTTGTCATTGCCATGCGCCAGCCAGTTGCGCCCGACCCAGGCACCGTCGCGCGTCACGATCGATTCGTGCGGCGCCAGTGCGGCGCGCCAACTGAGCGCCTGCGCGAGCGAATCGGCCGCATACACCCCGGCCAGCAAGGGCGTGAGATCGAGCTCCGTGCGGATGCGCTCGAGCAGCAGCGGGTGCGCCGCCACCGGGCGCGCCACCGGCGCCGCCGCGAGATCGAACAGCGCGAGCGGGGTGGCAAGCTCGGCCGCGTCGGCGGCGAGCGTATCAAGCCCGGTCACGCACACCGATACCAGGCGCATGCCGAGGGCGCGCTCCACGGCCTTCTCCCAGCCCGGCTCCACGTCGAGGCGCGCCGCCAGGCGCGCGGCCTGATCGAGATGGTGCCGCCCGAGCCACTGGCCGAGCGCCGGGTCATTGCGCCGCTCCACCGCCGCCTGCAGTTCGCGCAGCGAGTTGCGGCGCGCATCGATGCCGTGCAGCTGGCGGCGCAGGCCGTCGAGCGTGGCGACCGCCGCCTCGCGCGCGGCACGCACATCGCGCACCTGCGCCTCGAGCGCGTGCAGGCTGCGCTCGAGCGTCTCGCACTCCTGGTCGAGCGCGAGCGCCTCGCGGCGCAGCTGCTCGGCCGGATCGCCCGCCAGTTGCGCGTCGATCGCGGCCAGCTCCTCCTGCAATCGCACGCGCCGCACCTCCGCGTCCGAGATCGGCAGCTCGAGCTGACGCATGCGCGCGTGCTCGATCTCGCGGCGCTTGTCCTGGTCGGCGAGCCGCGCGGACAGCGCCTCCCACTCGCCCTGCCAGGTGCGCATGGCGGCCTCGGCCTCGGCGAGCGCGGCCTGTGCCTGCGCACGCGCCTCGGTCTGTTGCGCGAGCCGCGGGGCCAGTCCGTCGAGCGCCGCGCGCAGTTCCGTGAGCCGGGCAAGGTCGGCCTGCAGGTGGGTGTTGCCCTCCTCCCAGCTGCGATTGACCTGCTCGTGCTCGCGCGCCAGCGCCGCGCGCGTTTCGCGCGCGTGCTCGATGGCCTGCTCGAGGCGCGAGATCTCGGCGCCGACGGCGTAGAACTCCTGGTGCACGGCGTTGTAGGCGTCGCTCGCCTCGACATGCATGGCACGCAACCGCTCGATCTCGGCCTCGATCGCGCGCTGCCGGGCGAGCACGGCGTCGAGTGCGTTCTGGTGTTCCGCCAGCAGGCGCTCGTGCTCCTGCACGCGCGCATCGAGCGCGCGGAAACGCAGCGCCGCGAGCTCGGCGCGCGTCAGGCGCTCCTGCGCCTTGAGCTCCTTGTACCTGGCCGCCGCCTTGGATTGCTTCTCCAGGCGCGCGAGTTGCGCCTCGATCTCGCGGCGTATGTCGGCCACGCGCTCGAGGTTCTCGCGCGTGTGCTTGATGCGGTTCTCGGTCTCGCGCCGGCGTTCCTTGTACTTAGAGATGCCGGCCGCCTCCTCGATGTAGCCGCGCAGGTCCTCGGGTTTGGCGTCGATGATGCGCGTGACCATGCCCTGCTCGATGATCGAATAGGCGCGCGGGCCGAGGCCGGTGCCGAGGAACAGGTCGGTGATGTCCTTGCGGCGGCAGCGTGTCTTGTTGAGAAAATAGTCGGACTGACCGTCGCGTCCCGCCTCGCGGCGGATCGAGATCTCGGAATAGGCCGCGTACTGCCCGCCGGCACTGCCATCGCTGTTGTCGAATACCAGCTCCACCGACGCCTGCCCGACCGGCTTGCGCGAGTTCGAGCCGTTGAACACGACATCGGCCATGGAGTCGCCGCGCAGCCGCGAGGCCGAGGTCTCGCCCATGACCCAGCGCACCGCGTCGATGATGTTGGACTTGCCGCAGCCGTTGGGACCGACGACGCCGATCAGGCGGGCATCTATGGGTATGTGGGTGGGATCGACGAAGGACTTGAAACCGGACAGTCTGATCGACTTGAGTCGCATCGGTGCTGGTGTGCTCCGCCGCCGCTGGCGAATATGCGTTAGAATTTGATCAGGAAGTCACGCGCCCGTTCCATGCCCTCAAAACCCAGCAAGAACCTGGAAACCTTCCCGAACCCCAATCCGGAGCGGGATTATATCATCGAGATCGAGACTCCGGAGTTCACTTGCCTGTGCCCGAAGACCGGTCAACCGGACTTCGCCACCTTCCATCTGGAGTACGTTCCCGACCGCCTGTGCGTGGAGTTGAAGGCGCTCAAGCTGTATCTGTGGTCGTATCGCGACGAGGGCGCGTTCCACGAGAAGGTCACCAATACCATCGTCGGTGATCTGGTGCAGGCCACCGATCCGCGCTACCTGCGACTGACCATGCGCTTCAACGTGCGCGGCGGTCTGTACACCACCGTCGTGGCAGAGCACCGCAAGCCCGGCTGGCGCAATCCGCCGCCGCCGCCGGAAGGTCTGCCGCGCGTTGAACAGACCCTGCCGGGGCGCAGCGAGCTGGCGAGCACCGCCGCCGCCGCCCGCCCCGAACCGGTCGCGCCGCCGCCCCCACCCGCACCGGCGG
>CAZVUN010000051.1:0-17533 GCA_964629975.1 uncultured Acidiferrobacteraceae bacterium
ACCTCAAGAACATCGACGTCGATCTGCCGCGCGATCGGCTCGTGGTCATCACCGGGCTGTCCGGCTCCGGCAAGTCCTCGCTCGCCTTCGACACCCTCTACGCCGAGGGCCAGCGCCGCTACGTCGAATCGCTGTCCGCCTATGCGCGCCAGTTCCTGGCGCTCATGGAGAAGCCGGACGTCGATCTGATCGAGGGCCTGTCGCCGGCGATCGCGATCGAGCAGAAATCCACCTCGCACAACCCGCGCTCCACGGTCGGCACCGTCACCGAGATCTACGACTACCTGCGCCTGCTCTACGCGCGCGTGGGCGAGCCGCGCTGCCCCGAGCACGGCACGCCCCTCGCCGCCCAGACCGTGAGCCAGATGGTCGACCACGTGCTGGCGCTGCCCGAGGATACGCGCCTGCTGGTGCTGGCGCCGCTCGTGCAGGCACGCAAGGGCGAGCATGCCCACACCCTCGAGCGCCTGCGCGCCCAGGGCTATATCCGGGCACGCATCGACGGCCAGGTCATGGGGCTCGACGAGGTGCCCACCCTCAAGAAGACGCACAAGCACACGATCGAGGCGGTGATCGACCGCCTCGCGGTGCGTGCCGGCAACGCGCAGCGCCTGGCGGAGTCGTTCGAGGCCGGCATCCACCTGGGCGAGGGATTCGTGCGCGTGGCCCTGCTGGCCGCCGACGGCACGGTCACGCAGGAGCTGATGTTCTCGGCACGCTATGCCTGCCCGCAGTGCGGCTACTCGCTGCCGGAACTCGAACCGCGGATGTTCTCGTTCAACAACCCGGCCGGCGCCTGTCCGAGCTGCGACGGCCTGGGGGTGCGCCAGTTCTTCGATCCGGCGCGCGTGGTGAGCGACCCGTCGCTGCCGCTGCCGGCCGGTGCCATCCGCGGCTGGGACCGGCGCAATGCCTTCTATTTCCAGATGCTGGAGTCGCTCGCGCGCCACTACCAGTTCGACCTCGACACGCCGTTCGAGGAGCTGCCCGAGGCGGTGCGGCAGGTGATCCTGTACGGCAGCGGCGAGGAGGTCATCGCGTTTTCCTACTACGGCGAGAACGGGGCGAGCTACCGGCGCAAGCATCCGTTCGAGGGCGTGATCCCGAACCTGGAACGGCGCTATCGCGAGACCGAGTCGGAGGCGCTGCGCGAGGAGCTGGCGCGCAACCTGAGCCAGCAACCGTGTGATGAGTGCCGGGGCGCGCGCCTGCGGCGCGAGGCGCGCCACGTGTATCTGGCCGAGCGCACGCTCCCCGAGATTGCCCAGCTGCCGATCGCCTCGGCCCTCGCATTTTTCGAGGGCCTGCGGCTGCCTGGCAAGCGCGGGGAAATCGCCGACAAGATCCTGCGGGAGATCGGCAACCGCCTCGGCTTTCTCGTCAATGTCGGCCTCGACTACCTGACGCTCGCGCGCTCGGCCGACACCCTGTCGGGCGGCGAGGCGCAGCGTATCCGTCTCGCCTCGCAGATCGGCGCCGGCCTGGTCGGCGTGATGTACGTGCTGGATGAGCCGTCAATCGGCCTGCACCAGCGCGACAACGCACGGCTGCTGGCGACGCTGCGGCGCCTGCGCGATCTCGGCAACACCGTCATCATGGTGGAACACGACGAGGAGGCGATCCGCGCGGCGGACTTCGTGCTCGACATCGGCCCGGGCGCCGGCATTCACGGCGGCGAGGTGGTCGCCCAGGGCACGCCGGATGAGATCGCCCACGCCGAGCGCTCGCTCACCGGTCGCTACCTGTCCGGGCGCGAGTGCATCGCCGTTCCCGCGCACCGCATACCGCCGGACCCGACGCGCGAGGTGCGGGTGCGCGGCGCGCGCGGCAACAATCTCGCCAATATCGATGTCAGCATCCCGGTCGGCCTTTTTACCTGTGTCACCGGGGTGTCGGGTTCCGGCAAGTCCACGCTCATCAACGACACACTCTACGCCACGGTCGCCAAGCGCCTGTACGGCGCGGGGCTCGAGCCGGCGCCGTGCGACGGCATCGACGGTATCGAGCAGTTCGACAAGGTCGTGGACATCGACCAGAGCCCGATCGGGCGCACGCCGCGCTCCAACCCGGCGACCTACACCGGGCTGTTCGCGCCGATCCGCGAGCTGTTCGCGGCCACACCGATGAGCCGCGAGCGCGGTTACGGACCGGGACGCTTTTCCTTCAACGTGCGCGGCGGGCGCTGCGAGGCCTGTCAGGGCGACGGCCTCATCAGGGTCGAGATGCATTTCCTGGCGGATGTGTACGTGCCGTGCGATGTGTGCAAGGGCAAGCGCTACAACCGCGAGACCCTCGACATCCGCTACAAGGACCGCACGATCGACGCGGTGCTCGCCATGACGGTTGAGGAGGCGGCCGGCTTCTTCGAGGCGATCCCGGCGGTGCGGCGCAAGCTCGACACACTCATCGACGTGGGACTCGGCTACATCACGCTCGGGCAGAGTGCCACCACGCTTTCGGGCGGCGAGGCGCAGCGCATCAAGCTGGCGCGCGAACTGTCACGCCGCGATACCGGTCGCACGCTCTACATTCTGGACGAACCCACCACCGGCCTGCACTTTCACGACATCCGCCAGCTGCTCGGCGTGCTGACGCGCCTGCGCGATGCCGGCAACACCGTGGTGGTCATCGAACACAACCTCGACGTGATCAAGACTGCCGACTGGCTCATCGATCTCGGTCCGGAGGGCGGTGCCGGCGGCGGGCGGGTCGTCGCGGCCGGCACGCCGGAACAGATCGCCGCCCACCCCGATTCGCACACCGGGCGGTTTCTCGCGCCGCTGCTGGCGCGCGCCGCCGATCCGGCCGGCGCGCACCGTGTCGGTCAAGGCCGCCTGCTCTAGGGCAGGCGCGTCACCGCATCACCGACCCGCAGGCCCAGGATTTGCGCGGCGCTCGCCTGGTTGGCGGCGACCTCCACCAGATCGATCGAGTTCACGTACCAGAACGGCTGCCCGGGCGGTGCCTCGCCGAAGGTTCGGGCATACGCCAGTTCCCGCCCGGCCGCGAGCAGACGCCGCTGCGGCGGCAAGCTCCCCGCACGCAGCCCGGTCATGGCGTTGCCGTAGTGGTCGATGTAGATGATGCGCGGGGCGTCATCCGGCCAGTCACCGGCCGGCACCGTCAGCGTGCAGGGTTGCGACGGCGGCAGCTCACCGCGCGCCAGGCGGGCGGCCACCGGCGCGAACAGATCGCGCCCATGGAGACTCGCCGACAACCGCGCCGGACGCCAGCGTATGGCGTGGCACTCAAGGGACGCGGCACGCCGCGCCAGCAGGGTGAACAGGCCGTTGTCCGGCCCCACGTACCAGCGCCCGTCGGCCCGGAGCGCGAGCGCCTCACGCGCACCGCCCACGCCCGGGTCAACCACACACACGAACACCGCCCCCGGCGGGAAGCGCTCGCTCAACGCGGGCAGCAGATAGGCCGCCGCGGCGATATCGAACGCGGGCACGGTGTGCAGCAGGTCGATGACCGGCACGCCCGGGGCCGCCTGCGCCAGCACCGCATGCAGCTGGCCAACGTACGGGTCGCCGACCCCGAAGTCCGTGAACAGCACGATCATGCGCCCATCCTAGCAGGGCCCGGCCGGCACCAACGAAAAGGCCGGGCACTGTGCCCGGCCTCGTGTGCGACCCGCGCGTGCCGGTGGCTACGCGCCCTTGGCGGGCGGCTCGGCAGGCGCCGCGGCGGGCGCGGCCGGCCGCTCTACCAGCTGCACCAGCGCCATGGGTGCGCGGTCGCCGGCGCGGAAACCGGACTTGAGGATGCGCAGGTAGCCACCGTTGCGGTTCTTGAAGCGCGGCCCGAGATCGTCGAACAGCTTGCCGACCAGCTCGCGGTCGCGCAGGCGGGCATACGCCAGGCGCCGGTTGGCGAGGGTCGCGTCCTTGCCCATCGTGATGAGCGGTTCGGCGATACGCCGGAGCTCCTTGGCCTTGGGCAGCGTGGTCATGATCTGCTCGTAGCGCAGCAGCGCGCACGCCAGATTGCGATGCAGCGCGTGCCGGTGCGCACTGGTGCGGTTGAGCTTGCGGCCGCTTTTGTGATGACGCATGGCGATCCTCGCTTACGGGCTGGCGGTTTCGCCGGCCTTCTCTTTGAGTTGGGCGGGCGGCCAATTCTCGAGCTTCATTCCGAGTGACAGGCCGTGCTGCGCGAGCACATCCTTGATCTCGGTGAGCGACTTCTTGCCGAGATTGGGCGTCTTGAGCAGCTCAAACTCGGTCTTCTGGATGAGGTCGCCGATATAAAAGATGTTCTCGGCCTTGAGGCAGTTGGCCGAGCGCACCGTGAGCTCGAGATCGTCGACCGGCCGCAGCAACAGCGGGTCCATTTCCGGCTCGCGGCGCTCTTCCTTGCGCGACTCCGGGCTCTTGAGATCGACGAATACCGAGATCTGGTCCTGCAGGATGTTGGCGGCACGACGCACCGCCTCCTCCGGGTCGATGGCGCCGTTGGTCTCGATGTCGAGGATCAGCTTGTCGAGGTCGGTGCGCTGCTCGACGCGCGCGTTCTCCACCGTGTAGGCCACGCGCCGGATCGGGCTGTACGAGGCGTCGAGCTGCATCACGCCGATCGTCCGGCCGCCCTCGACCGGACGCGCCGTGACCGGCACGTAGCCGCGCCCGCGGTTGATCTTGAGCTCCATGGTGAGCGTCGCCCCCTTGGTCAGGGTGGCGATCAGATGGTTGGGGTTCACCACTTCGATGTCGTGTTCGAGCTGGATATCGGCTGCCGTGACCGCACCCGGCCCCTTCTTCGACAACTTCAGCGTGACCTCGTCGCGGCCGTGCATGCGCAGGGCGAGCTGTTTCAGGTTAAGCAGGATCTCGATCACGTCCTCCTGCACGCCTTCGATCGTCGAGTACTCGTGCAGCACGCCGTCGATCTTCACCTCCGTGACCGCGCAGCCCGGCATGGACGACAGCAGAATGCGGCGCAGCGCATTGCCGAGCGTGTAGCCGAAGCCGCGCTCCAGCGGCTCGAGCGTCACCTTGGCATGTGTGGCCGAGATCGCCTGCACGTCCACGGTGCGCGGCTTGAGAAATTCGGTGGCAGAGCTCTGCATTGTCGTTCCTCGGATGACCTACGTCGTGACTACTTCGAGTACAGCGCCACGACCAGACTTTCATTGATTTCGGACGGCAGGTCGCTGCGTTCCGGAACGCGCTTGAACGTGCCCTTCATTGCCTTGGCATCGACTTCCAGCCAATCGGGTATGTTGCCGCGCTGCTCGGCCGCTTCGAGCGCCGCCTTGATGCGCAGCTGCTCTCTTGCCTTGCCGGCCACTTCGATCACGTCGTTGGCGCGGACGTGGAAAGACGGCACGTTGACGCGCTTGCCATTGACGTGCACGCCGTTGTGACGGACCACCTGGCGTGCCTCGGCGCGCGAGGCGCCGAAGCCCATGCGGTAGACCACGTTGTCGAGGCGCGTTTCCAGCAGCTTGAGCAGGTCTTCGCCGGTCGAGCCCTTGGCGCGCGCCGCCTCCTTGTAATAGCTCTCGAACTGCCGCTCCAGGACGCCGTAGATGCGACGCAGCTTCTGCTTCTCACGCAGCTGCGTGCCGTAGTCGGACAGGCGCTGGCGATTCTGGCCGTGCTGGCCAGGCGCGTAGTTGCGCTTCTCCACCGGACACTTGTCGGTGAAGCACTTCTCACCCTTGAGAAAGAGCTTGCCGCCCTCACGCCGGCACTGGCGGCACTTCGAATCGGTGTAACGAGCCACGCTAAGTCACCCCAGGAAAATGTCTAGACGCGCCGACGCTTGGCCGGGCGGCAGCCGTTGTGCGGAATCGACGTCACGTCGATGATGTTGTTGATCTCGAAACCGAGCGCGTGCAGCGCACGCACGGCGGACTCACGCCCCGGTCCCGGACCCTTGACGCGCACCTCAAGCGCGCGCACGCCGTACTCCTGGGCGACACGACCGGCCTTGTCCGAGGCCACCTGCGCCGCGAACGGGGTGCTCTTGCGCGAGCCCTTGAAGCCGGCGCCGCCACAGGTCGCCCACGACAACACATTGCCCTGGCGATCAGTGATGGAGATGATCGTGTTGTTGAACGAGGCGTGGATGTGCGCAATACCCTCCGACACGCTGCGACGCGCGCGCTTCTTGGCCTTGGGCGCAGCGGCCGGTGCGGACTCGGGGGCGGATGCCGGATTCTCTGCCATGATCGATTCTGTCTCCTGCCGGGTGATCGTTTATGCGCCTGCCGGCTTGCCGGTGCCGCGGACCACGCCCTTGCGCGGACCTTTGCGCGTGCGTGCATTGGTGCGCGTGCGCTGGCCGCGAACCGGCAGGCCGCGGCGATGGCGCATGCCGCGGTAGGTGCCAAGGTCCATGAGGCGCTTGATGTTCATGGAGACCTGGCGGCGCAGATCGCCTTCCACCGTATGCCGCGCGACTTCGGCGCGCAGCTTGTCGACCTCGGCTTCGGTAAGGTCCTTGACCTTTTTCGACTCCGGCACGCCGGCGGCGCTACAGATGTTGCGCGCCGTGGGGCGCCCGATACCGTAGATCGCCGTGAGCGCGATCCAGGTGTGCTTCTGATTCGGAAGATTGATGCCTGCAATACGGGCCATGAGCCTCTCCGTTCGGCGCGACCGCCACGGGGTCGGGCGCGGAAAAGCGCGGAATTCTAGTGCCGCGCGACCAAAATATCAACTACTTCCCGCGGTTAGCCCTGCCGCTGCTTGTGGGTTGGATCGGAACAAATGACCCGCACGACCCGCTTGCGCCGCACAATCTTGCAGTTGCGGCACATCTTCTTGACCGATGCCCTGACTTTCATGACGCTGATCTCCTGCGAATTCCTAGCCCGGAATACCCATGCCGCCGCCCGTCAAATTGGCCTTGCGCAACAGGCTTTCGTACTGGTGTGACATGAGGCGCGCCTGGATTTGCGCCATGAAGTCCATGCACACCACCACCACGATCAACAGGGAGGTGCCGCCGAAATAGAACGGCACGTTCCACTTGACGTTCAGGAACTCGGGCAGCAGACACACCAGCGTCACATAGATGGCGCCGGCAAGCGTCAGGCGCGACATGACGCCATCGATATAGCTTGCCGTCTGCTCGCCGGGGCGAATCCCCGGGATGAAGGCGCCCGACTTCTTGAGGTTCTCCGCCGTCTCCTTGGGATTGAACACCAGGGCGGTATAGAAGAAACAGAAGAACACGATGAAGCCGGCGTACAGCAACACATAGATTGGCTGGCCCGGCTGCATGGTGGTCGCGATGTCGCCGAGCCAGCCCAGGCCCTCGCTGGTACCGAACCAGCTCACCACGGTCGCGGGCAACAGGATGATGCTCGAGGCAAAGATCGGCGGTATCACGCCCGACATGTTGATCTTGAGCGGCAGGTGGCTCGACTGGCCGCCTAGCACGCGTCGCCCGACCTGGCGCTTGGCATAGTTGACGGTAATGCGCCGCTGGGCGCGCTCCATCAGCACCACGAACCAGGTCACGGCGATGATGATCACAAACAACACCAGCACAAACAGCGGCTGATAGGTACCGCGGCCGGCGAGGTCAAGGGTATGGGCAACCGCGCTCGGCAATCCCGCCACGATGCCGGCGAAGATGATCATGGAGATTCCGTTGCCCAGGCCGCGCTCGGTGACCTGCTCCCCGAGCCACATGAGGAACATGGTACCGGTCACCAGACTGATCACGGTGATCAACTTGAAACCGATGCCCGGATCAAGCGCCACGCCCTGGGCCTCGAGCGCGATGCTGATGCCCAATGCCTGGAACGTGGCGAGCACGACGGTTCCGTAGCGCGTGTACTGCGTGATCTTGCGTCGACCCGCCTCGCCTTCCTTGCGCAACTGCTCGAGCTGCGGCACCACCGTCGTCATGAGCTGCATGATGATGGAGGCGGAAATGTACGGCATGATACCGAGTGCGAACACCGAGAAACGCGCGAGCGCGCCGCCCGAGAACATGTCGAACAGGCCGACGATCGAGCCCTGCGTCCCCTTGAACAGCTCGGTCAGCGCGGTGGGGTTGATGCCCGGCACCGGCACGTAGGTGCCAATGCGAAACACGACCAGCGCGCCCAGCAGGAACAGCAGGCGCTGCTTGAGCTCGGTGAACTTGCCCGAGCCACCGAGACCCCCGAAACGCACCGCGGGGCTCGCCATTATTCCTCGACCTTGCCGCCCGCCTGGGTGATGGCCGCGCGTGCGCCTTTGGTCACCGCGACGCCCTTGAGCGTCACGGCACGACTCACGGCGCCCGACAGGAATACCTTGGCGCGCTCGGCCTGCACCGGCACGATGTTGGCCTGCTTGAGCGCCGCAAGATCGATGACGGCGGCGTCAATCGCGTTGAGCTCCGACAGGCGCACCTGCGCGGTCTTCCCGACCAGGGCCGAGACGAAGCCGCGCTTCGGCAGGCGGCGCTGCAGCGGCATCTGACCGCCTTCGAAGCCGACCTTGTGATAACCACCGGCCCGCGCGGTCTGGCCCTTGTGGCCGCGACCGCAGGTCTTGCCGAGTCCCGACCCGACGCCACGGCCGACACGCTTGGCGTTCGGCTTGGCGCCGGCTGCCGGTTTGATGGAATTCAGTCGCACGTTACAGATCCTCGCACTTGACCATGTAGGACACCTTGCGGACCATGCCGCGCACCGCCGGCGTGTCCACCAGCTCGCGGCTCTGATAGACCTTGCGCAGGCCCAGGCCGCGCACGCAGGCCTGATGCACGCGTCCGGTGCCGAACGGGCTCTTGAGCAACGTCACCCTGATTCGCTTGGCCATGGCACTAACCCGTGATCTCTTCCACCGACTTGCCGCGCTTGGCCGCAACCGCGGCCGGGCTCTGGATGGCGGTCAGTGCATTGATCGTGGCGCGCACGACGTTCACCGGGTTACGCGACCCGATGCACTTGGCCAGCACATCCTTCACGCCCGCGACCTCGAAAACGGCGCGCATGGCGCCGCCGGCGATGATGCCGGTGCCGACCGAGGCCGGGCGCACGACCACCTTCGACGCGCCGTGCTGGGCGCGCACCTCGTGGTGCAGGGTGCCGCCCTTGAGGTCGACCTTGACCATGTTGCGACGCGCGCTCTCCATCGCCTTGGCGACGGCCGCCGGGACCTCGCGCGCCTTGCCACTGCCGATGCCGACGCGGCCGGCACCGTCGCCGACCACCGTCAGGGCGGCAAAACCGAACAGCCGACCGCCCTTGACCACCTTGGCCACGCGCCGGACGCTGATCAGTTTCTCCTGATACGAGTCGAGACGACCTTCGCTCTCGGTGTATGCGCTCATAGATGATCCATCCTCAGAACTGCAAACCGTTTTCGCGCGCCGCCTCGGCCAGGGCCTTCACGCGCCCGTGGTACTGGTAACCGGCGCGGTCGAACGCCACCTGGGTGATGCCGGCGGCCCTGGCCTTGTCCGCGATGCGCCGCCCGATCAGCTTGGCGGCATCGATGTTGCCTCCGTGCTTGATCTGGCTGCGCACTTCGGCCTCGACGGTCGAGGCCGCAGCAAGCACGCGACCACCGGTCGCGTCGATGATTTGCGCGTAGATGTGGCGCGGCGTGCGGTGCACCGTCAGCCGCTCGGTCCGCGCTGCCCGGATGCGGCGGCGAATGCGGCCGGCGCGGCGCAGGCGCTTGTCTTCTCTCGTGTTCATGTCTCCAGCCCTTACTTCTTCTTGGCCTCTTTCTTGGCCACTTGCTCGTCGGTGTAGCGCACACCCTTGCCCTTGTAGGGTTCGGGCGAGCGGAAACCGCGGATCTCTGCGGCGACCTGGCCGACCAGCTGCTTGTCGGCACCCTTGACCACCAGGTTGGTCTGGTCCGGCGCCTCGATCGTGATGCCCTCCGGGATGTCGTACACGATGGGGTGCGAGTATCCGAGGGTCAGATTGAGCTTCTTGCCCTGCACCGCGGCACGATAGCCGACCCCGATGATCGTGAGCTTCTTTTCGAAGCCCTTGCTCACCCCGGTGACCATGTTGTGGACCAGCGCGCGGGTGGTACCGGACACCGCCCGGGCAAGCGCCGAGTCGTTGGCACGCTCGAACTTGAGCAGCGCGCCTTCCTGCTTCACGGTCACGAGCGGATGCACGCTCTGCTCAAGCGCACCCTTCGGACCCTTGACGTTGAGCTTGCCCGGCTGGATCTTGACTTCGACCCCGCTCGGCACAGCGACCGGATTCTTCGCAACTCGCGACATGGCGTCTACCCGTCTTCAGCCTAGGAAACCACGCACAGCACTTCACCACCGAGACCGGCCTTGCGCGCCGCCCGGTCGGTCATGATGCCCTTCGACGTCGACACGATCGCCACGCCCAGACCGCCGGCCACGCGCGGCAGCCTGTCTTTGGCGCAATAGCGGCGGTAGCCCGGCATGCTCACGCGCTCGATGCGTTCAATGACCGGCCGACCCTCGTGGTAGCGCAGCGCGATCTCGAGCGCGGGCTTGCTCTCGCCGGCCACTTCGACCACATCCGCGATGTAGCCCTCGCTCTTCAGCACCTCGGCAATGGCGCGCTTGACGCGGGAGGCCGGCACGCGCACCGCCGCCTTCTCGGCCCGCTGGCCGTTGCGAATACGCGTCAGCATGTCTGCAATCGGATCGGTCATCATAAATTCAGTCTCGAATGTCCAGTATCGGGTCGCGGGGCTCAGGCTGCGGTTTCAACGCGAAGCCCGTGACCCCGGACCGGTTTCCTTACCAGCTCGCCTTCTTCACGCCCGGCACCTCACCGCGCATGATGAGCTCGCGCAACTTGGAGCGCGACAGGCCGAACTTGCGGTAGTAGCCGCGCGGACGGCCGGTCAGCTTGCAGCGGTTGCGCTGGCGGATGTAGCTCGAGTCGCGCGGCAGCCTCTGCAGCGCGAGCATCGCCTCGTGCCGCTCTTCTTCCGAGAGTTTCAGGTCGCGGCCGCGCGCGCGCAGTTCCGCGCGCCGGGCGGCGAACTTGGCGACCAGCGCGCTGCGCTTCTTGTCGCGATTGATCATCGACAGCTTGGCCATGCGGGCTTAGCTCCGGATAGGGAAGTTGAAGGCATCGAGCAGTGCGCGCGCCTCTTGATCGGTCTTGGCACTGGTCGCAATGGTCACGTCCATGCCGCGCAGGGCGTCGACCTTGTCGAAGTCGATCTCGGGAAAGATGATCTGCTCCTTGATCCCAAACGAATAGTTGCCGCTGCCGTCGAACGAGCGCCCCGACAGGCCGCGGAAGTCGCGGATGCGCGGGATCGCCACACTGATGAGGCGGTCCAGGAACTCGTACATGCGCTGGCCGCGCAGGGTCACCATGCAGCCGATCGGCCAGTTCTGGCGCACCTTGAAGTTCGCGATCGACTTGCGGGCGCGCGTGATCTTCGGCTTCTGGCCGGAGATCCGCATGAGGTCGCCGGCCGCGTTGTCGATGACCTTCTTGTCGGCCATTGCCTCGCCCACGCCCATGTTGATCGTGATCTTGGTGATCTTTGGCACCTGCATCACGTTCTTGTAGCCAAAGCGCTCGGTCAGCGCCGGCACCACCTTTTTCCGATAATGTTCCTGCAGCCTTGCCATCGCTCAAGCCCTTACTTGACGTCGGCGACTTCGCCGCTCTTCTTGAAGCACCGCACCTTGCGCCCGTCTTCGAGCACCTTGCAGCCCACACGCTCGCCCTTGCCGGACGTCGGGTTGTAGAGCGCGAGATTCGACAGGTGGATCGGCGCCTCCTTGTCGAGGATGCCGCCGGTCACGCCGCGGTTGGGATTGGGACGCGTGTGGCGCTTGACCATGTTGATGCCCTCGACCAACGCCCGTCCGTCGCCACGCACCGTGAGCACCGTGCCGCGCTTGCCCTTGTCCCTGCCGGTCAGGACAACAACCTGATCACCTTTTCTGATCTTCTGCATGATTACACCGTTCAAAGCACTTCTGGCGCGAGCGAGATGATCTTCATGAACTGCTCGCTGCGCAGCTCGCGCGTCACCGGCCCGAAGATGCGCGTGCCGAGCAACTCGCGCTTGGTATCGAGCAGCACCGCGGCGTTCGTGTCGAAGCGGATCAGCGACCCGTCCGGGCGGCGCACGCCCTTGCGCGTGCGCACGATGACCGCGTCGTACACGTCGCCCTTCTTGACCTTGCCGCGCGGAATCGCTTCCTTGACGCTCACCTTGATGACGTCGCCGATGTTCGCGTACCGGCGATGCGAGCCGCCCAGCACCTTGATGCACTGCACGCGCTTGGCGCCGCTGTTGTCCGCGACGGTCAGCTGGGTCTGCATCTGGATCATGTTGCTAGTCTCCGCGTCCGGCTTCCGGGGAAACGCGTGATTCTATCACTCGCGCGTAACTGCCGAAAGCCAATAATCTTTCTCATCTAGACGGTGCGCGCCCGTTCCAGCACCTTCACCAGGCGCCAGGCCTTGGTCTTCGATAGCGGCCGGCACTCCTCGATCTGCACGAGATCGCCCTCCTGGGACTCACGGTTCTCGTCGTGCGCCTTGAGCTTGGTGCGCCGGGTCAGGAACTTGCCGTACACCGGATGCTGCACACGGCGCTCGATCAGCACCGTGATGGTCTTCTGCATCTTGTTGCTGATCACACGCCCGTTCAGGGTGCGCGTTGTCTTGGTCGCTTGCGCCTGTGCCGTCATCACTGCTTGCCCTTCGATTCGTTCATCACCGTGCGCACGCGCGCAATGTTGCGCCGCACCTTGTTGAGGTTGGCGGTATTGGCGAGCTGGCCGGTCGACCTCTGCAGGCGCAGATTGAACTGCTCCTTGAGAAGCCCGGCGAGCTCCTTGTTTCTGTCTTCGGCGCTCATCGCGCGCAGGTCTTTTGCCTTCATGGGTGTCGGCCTATCGCGTCGCAAAACTGGTCTTGACCGGGAGCTTGGCGGCGGCGAGCTTGAATGCCTCGCGCGCCTCGGCCTCCGGGATGCCTTCCATCTCGTACAACACCGCGCCCGGCCGGATGACGGCCACCCAGAACTCGGGGTTGCCCTTGCCGCTGCCCATGCGCACTTCGAGGGGCTTGCGCGACACCGGCTTGTCGGGAAACACGCGGATCCATACACGACCGCCACGCTTGACGAAGCGCGTGAGCGCACGCCGCGCCGCCTCGATCTGGCGCGAGGTCAGCATGCCGCGCGTGGTGGCCTTGAGCCCGTACTCCCCGAAGCTCACTTGATTGCCGCGCAGCGCGAGGCCGCGGTTGCGGCCCTTCATCATCTTGCGGTACTTGGTTCTTTTCGGTTGCAGCATGGTGTTTCCCTGGGGCGGTCGTCAGGCCGTGGCCTTGGCCGCCAGCTCTACGTCTTGCGCGCGCGCCTCGGTCTTGTCGTAGACCTCGCCCTTGAAGATCCACACCTTCACGCCGATCACGCCGTAGGTGGTGAAGGCCTGGGCAAAACCGTAGTCAATGTCGGCACGCAGCGTGTGCAGCGGCACGCGACCCTCGCGGTACCACTCCGTGCGCGCGATCTCCGCGCCGTTGAGCCGTCCCGCGACCATGATCTTGATGCCCTGCGCGCGCAGGCGCAGCGCGTTCTGCACCGCGCGTTTCATGGCGCGGCGGAACATGATGCGCTTCTCGAGCTGCTGCGCGATGCTCTCGGCCACGAGCTGGGCGTCGAGCTCGGGCTGGCGCACCTCCTCGACCGACAGCTGCACCGGCCGACCGGCGAGGCGGGCGAGCTCACCGCGCAGGCGTTCGATGTCCTCGCCCTTCTTGCCGATGACGATTCCCGGGCGTGCGGTGTGCACGGTGATGCTGATGTTCTGCGTCGGACGCTCGATCACGATCTGGCTGACGGCGGCATTGGCGAGCTTCTTCTTCAGGTACTCGCGCAGCTTCAGATCCGAGATCAGGTTGTTGGTGTAGTCCTTCGTGCCCGCGTACCAGCGCGCGCTCCAGTCACGAATGACGCCGACACGAAAACCGATCGGATTGACCTTCTGGCCCATTACTTCGTCTCCTTTGCGGCGGGGGCGGCCTTGCGCCCGGCCTTCTTGTCACTCACCACCACGGTGATGTGGCTGGTGCGCTTGACGACACGCACACCGCGCCCCTTGGCGCGCGCATGGAAGCGCTTGAGCTGCGGGCCGTTGTCCACCATCACGGTAGCCACGCGCAACTCGTCGATGTCCGCGCCCTGGTTGTGCTCGGCATTGGCGATCGCCGACTCCAGCACCTTGCGCAGCGGCTTGGCCGCACGCCGCTTGCTGTACTCCAGTACCTCGAGGGCGCGCGCCACCGGCAGCCCGCGGATCTGATCCGCCACCAGCCGCCCCTTCTGCGCCGAGAGCCGCGTGAACCGTAGAATCGCTTTCGCTTCCATGGGGTTACTCCGCGGCTGCCTTCTTGTCGCCGGAGTGCGACTTGAAGGTACGTGTGGCAGCGAACTCGCCGAGCTTGTGGCCGACCATGTTCTCGGTCACCAGGATCGGCACGTGCTGGCGCCCGTTGTGCACCGCGATCGTGAGCCCGACGAACTCGGGCAGCACGGTCGAGCGGCGCGACCAGGTCTTGATCGGCTTCTTGCTGCCCTCGGCGCGCGCCTTCTCGACCTTGGTCAGGAGGTGCGCGTCAACAAACGGGCCTTTGCGAATGGAACGTGGCACGGCTCAACACCTCTTATTTCTTACGCCGCTGAATGATCATGTTGTCGGTACGCTTGTTGTGGCGCGTCCGGTAGCCCTTGGTCGGCGTCCCCCAGGGACTGACCGGGTGGTTGCCGCCCTTGCTGCGGCCTTCGCCGCCGCCGTGCGGATGGTCGACCGGGTTCATGGTCATACCGCGCACGGTCGGGCGAATGCCGCGCCAGCGCGAGGCACCGGCCTTGCCGAGCTCGCGCAGGTTATGCTCGCTGTTGCCAACCTCGCCGATCACGGCGCGGCACTCCACACTCACGCGCCGCACCTCGCCGCTCTTCAGGCGCAGCTGGGCGTAATCGCCCTCGCGCGCGATCAGCTGCACGGCCGCACCCGCGGCCCGTGCGAGCTGCGCGCCGGCGCCGGGCTTGAGCTCGATACAATGGATCGTGGTACCGACCGGGATGTTGCGCAGCGGCAGGCAGTTGCCCGGCTTGATCGGCGCCTGCGCACCCGATACGACCTTGTCACCGGCGGCCACGCCCTTGGGCGCAATCATGTAGCGACGCTCACCGTCGGCGTAGAGCACGAGCGCGATATGGGCGCTGCGGTTGGGGTCGTACTCCAGCCGCTCGACGCGGCCGACGATACCGTCCTTGTCACGCTTGAAATCGATGATGCGGTAGTGACGCTTGTGCCCGCCACCCTGGTGACGCATGGTGATGCGCCCCGAGTTGTTGCGCCCGCTGCCGCGGATCTTCTTGTCGAGCAGCGCGGCATGCGGGCGGCCCTTGTGCAGGTCCGGGGTCACCACCTTGACCATCGCGCGCACGCCCGCGGAGGTCGGTTTCATCTTGACGAGTGCCATGGCCTAAGTCCTTCGCGTTACTTCTGACCCATGAAATCGATATCCTGGCCAGGCTTGAGCTTGACGTAAGCCTTCTTCCAGTCCTGACGACGTCCGGCGATGCGCCCCGACTGCTTGCGCTTGCCCTTGACGGTGGCCACGGTCACGGCCGCCACCTGCACGTTGAAGAGCTTCTCCACCGCCGCCTTGATCTCCGGCTTGGTGGCGTCGATCTTCACCTCGAACACGATCTGGCGGTGCTTGTCCGCAAGGCCGGTGGCCTTCTCGGAGATGTGCGGCGCCCGGATCACCTCGTACATACGCGCCTCGTTCATGCCAGCATCTCCTCGAGCTTCTTGAGCGCCCCTTGGGTCATGATGACCTTCTCGTGGCGGATCAGCGCAACCGGATCGGCGTGCGCCACGGTGCGCACATCGATGTGCGGGATATTGCGCGCCGCGAGCGCCAGATTGTTGTCCACCGCCTCGGCCACGATCAGCGCGTCACTGGCGCCCATGCTCTTCAGCCGGGCCACCAGCTCTTTGGTCTTGGGCGCAGGCACGCTGAATTCGCTGACTGCCACCAGCCGCCCCTGGCGTGCCAGCTCCGAGAGGATCGCGCGCAGCGCCCCCCGATACATCTTGCGATTGACCTTCTGCATAAAATTCTCCGCCGGCGAGGCCGGAAAGACCTTGCCGCCGCCACGCCACAGGGGGCTGCGGATGGTGCCGGCGCGCGCCCGGCCGGTGCCCTTCTGGCGCCACGGCTTCTTGCCGCCGCCGCGCACTTGCGAGCGCGTCTTCTGCGCGCGCGTGGCGCGCCGTGCCGCCGCCTGATGCGCGACCACGATCTGGTGCACGAGCGGCTCGTTGAAGGCGGCCCCGAACACCGCATCCGAGACTTCCATCTCGGCGGCGGCGGAACCTGCGCTGTTCAGCACTGAAAGCTTCATGGCTGCGATCCTTCCTACTTCTTCTTGGCGGCCTTGGGCGCGGCTTCGACCTTGAGCTTGGCGCGCCGCACGCTCGGGCGAATCACCACGTCCTGCCCCTTGGGACCAGGCACCGCGCCCTTCACCAGCAGCAGGTTGCGCTCGGCGTCGATCTGCACCACCTCGAGCCCGATCTGTGTGCGCGTGACGTTACCCATCTGCCCGGACATGCGCTTGCCAGGGAACACGCGGCCCGGCGTTTGGCGCTGACCGATAGAACCCGGCGCCCGGTGCGACAGCGAGTTGCCGTGGGTGGCGCGCCCGCCGCGGAAGTGGTGGCGCTTGATGACACCGGCGTAGCCCTTGCCGATCGAGGTGCCCTGCACGTCGACCTTTTGGCCGACCTGGAAGAGGTCGACCTTCAGCTCGCTGCCGGGCTTGAGCTCGGCACCCTCGCCGCTGGCCAGACGAAACTCGCGCAGCGTGCGCCCGGCCGGGACACCGGCCTTGGCGTAGTGCCCGGCAAGCGCCTTGCCGACGCGATCCGCGCGCCGCTCGCCGAGGGTGACCTGCACCGCGCTGTAACCATCGCCTTGCGGCGTCTTGACCTGCGTCACGCGGTTGGCGGCGACCTCGAGCACGGTCACCGGCGTGACGGCGCCGTCCTGCCCGAACACGCGGGTCATACCGATCTTGCGTCCAATGAGTCCCAGTGCCATGGTCGCCTCAGCCCAGCTTGATTTCGACGTCGACGCCCGCGGCGAGGTCGAGCTTCATCAGCGCGTCCACCGTTTTGTCGGTCGGCTCGATGATGTCCATGATGCGCTTGTGCGTGCGCACCTCGAACTGATCGCGCGACTTCTTGTCCGAGTGCGGCGAGCGGTTGACCGTGTAACGCTCGAGCTTGGTCGGCAGCGGGATCGGCCCGTGCACCAGCGCGCCGGTGCGCTTGGCGGTGTCGACGATTTCCGCGGCCGAGCGGTCGATCAAGCGGTGATCGAACGCCTTGAGCCGAATCCTGATTCTCTGGTTTGCCATATATAAACCCAGTGATAAGCGTTAAGTGTTCAGTGCTTAGTATCTGGAGGCGCGCTGCGCGCGCCTCGTTTACTTAACACTTAAAACCTTCAACTCAACTCTGCCTTACTCGATCACCTTCGCCACCACCCCGGCCCCCACGGTGCGCCCGCCCT
>CAZVUN010000052.1:0-17459 GCA_964629975.1 uncultured Acidiferrobacteraceae bacterium
GGTAGGCGCGCAGCGCCGCGCCGGTGTGACTCGTGGCGTGCAGGGCCACCTCGGCCGGCGTGCCGGCGCACACCAGCGTGCCGCCGGCGGCGCCGCCCTCAGGTCCCAGGTCGATGACCCAGTCGGCGGCGCCCACGACGTCGAGGTTGTGCTCGATGACGACGAGCGAGTGACCGTGCGCGAGCAGCTCGCGGAAGGTAGCGAGCAGCTTCTCGATGTCGGCGAAGTGCAGGCCGGTGGTGGGTTCGTCAAAGAGAAACAGGATCTGGTTGTGCACCGCAGGGCGTGCGCGTCTGCCGGGTGCGGACGCCGCGCGCGGGCGGGCGCGCGCCTGCGCGAGATGGCCGGCGAGCTTCAGGCGCTGCGCCTCGCCGCCGGACAGGGTCGGTACCGGCTGCCCGAGCCGCAGGTAGTCGAGGCCGACGGCCGCGAGCGGCGCGAGCGCGCGTTCGACCTCGGGGTAACCGGCAAAGTAGGCGAGCGCCTCGCTCACGGTCAGTTGCAGCACGTCGCTGATCGATTTGCCGGCGCGGTACCGGGCGCCACGCGGCGCGCGTCGCGTCGTCGGCCACAGCTTCACCTCCAGTACTTCCGGACGGTAGCGCGTGCCGTTGCAGTCCGGGCAGCGCAGGTACACGTCCGACAGGAACTGCATCTCCACGTGCTCGAAGCCGTTGCCGCTGCACGTCGGGCAGCGGCCGTTGCCGGAATTGAAGCTGAAGGTGCCGGCGGTGTAGCCGCGCGCCCGCGCCTCGGGCTCGGCGGCGAACAGGGCGCGAATCGCATCGAACGCCCCCACATAGCTCGCCGGATTCGAACGCGTGGTGCGGCCGATGGGCGACTGGTCGACCAGCACGACATCGCTCACGTGGTCGTGACCGAGCAGGGCGCGGTGCGGCCCGGGCGCTTCGGTGGCCTTGCCCTTGTGCTTGGCGATGGCACGGTAGAGCACGTCCTGCACCAGCGTGCTCTTGCCGGAGCCGGACACGCCGGTGACGCACACCAGGCGGTTGAGCGGGATGCGCACATCGATGCCCTTCAGATTGTGTGCCGCGGCCCCGAGGATCTCGAGGTGGCGCAGCGGCGGATCGCCCGTCGCGCCACGCGGGGCGCGCGGCGTCTGCCCGACACGCTTGCGTCCCGCGAGGTAACTGCCGGTGAGCGAGCCACGGGCGCGTGTCAGCGCCGCCGGCGTGCCGAAGAACACGATGCGCCCGCCGCGCTCACCGGGTCCCGGGCCGATGTCGAGGATGCGATCGGCGGCCAGCATCACCTGCGGGTCGTGCTCGACCACGAGCAGCGAGTTGCCGTTGTCACGCAGGCGCTTGAGCACCTCGACCACGCGGTGCATGTCGCGCGGATGCAGCCCGATCGACGGCTCGTCGAGCACGAACAGGGTGTTGGTGAGGGAGGTGCCGAGCGCGGTGGTGAGATTGATGCGCTGCACCTCGCCACCGGAGAGCGTGCGCGATTGCCGCTCGAGCGTCAGGTAGCCGAGTCCGACCTCGAGCAGGTAGCCGAGGCGCGCGCGGATCTCGCCGAGCAGCAGCGCGGTGGCCTCATCGAGCGGCGCCGGCAGGCGCAGCGCCTGCATGAATGCCAACGCGCGCTCGATCGGCAGGCACATGAGCGCGTGGATGTCGAGACCGCCCGCCGGCGTATCCGTGGCAGCCGGCGCCGGCAGGCGCCACAGCAGCGCGTCCGGCTTGAGCCGCGCCCCGTGGCAGGCCGGGCACTCGCGGTAGGCGCGGTACTTCGACAGCAGCACGCGGATGTGCATCTTGTAGCTCTTGGTCTCGAGCCACTTGAAGAAGCGGCCGACGCCGTACCACTTCTTGTCATCCCAGTCGGCGATGGGATCGCGCCGAGGGCCGCGCGCCAGGGATGGCGCGTTTGCGGTTTCGCCTTCGCCTTCGAGTACCCAGCGCTTGTGTTCGGCGCTCAGGCGCGCCCACGGCACGTCGGTCGGCACGCCGCGGCGGCGCGCGAAGCGCATGAGATCGCCCTGGCATTCGATGTAGGAGGCCGTCTGCCACGGGCGAACCGCGCCCTCGGCGAGCGTCTTGCGTTCGTCCGGGATGACCAGTCCGTAGTCGATGCCGATCACGCGTCCGAAGCCGCGGCAGGTCTCGCACGCGCCGATCGGGGAATTGAACGAGAACAGGCTGGGCGTGGGGTCGGCGTAGTGGATGTCGCAGTCGGGGCAGTGCAGATCGGCGGAGTAGCGCCAAGGCGGCCCGGCGCCCTGCGATTCGTCGAGCACATGCACCGTCACGCGCCCGCGCCCGTGCGTGAGCGCCTGTTCGATATCCTCATTCAACCGGCCACGATTCTCGGGCGACAGGCGCAGGCGGTCCTGGATCACCTCGATGCTGCCGGCGCGTTCGCTGTGCACGCGCGTGTAGCCCTGCTGCGCGAGAAACCCCCGGATCTCGTCGGCGGAGAAGTTCTGCGGGACCGCGACCGCGAAGGTGATGAGGGCCTGCGGTGCGGTCTCGGCACAGCGCGCGAGCAGGTCGTTGGTGATGGTCTCCGGCGTGTCGCGCCGCACCGCCCGCCCGCAGCCGCGGCAATACAGTTGTGCGGCGCGCGCGTACAGCAGCTTCAGATGATCGGTGAGCTCGGTCATCGTGCCGACCGTGGAACGCGAGGTGCGCACCGGGTTGGTCTGGTCGATGGCGATGGCCGGCGGGATGCCATCGATGGCGTCGGCCGCCGGCTTGTCCATGCGTTCCAGGAACTGGCGCGCGTAGGGCGAGAACGTCTCGACGTAGCGGCGCTGGCCCTCGGCATACACGGTGTCGAAGGCGAGCGAGCTCTTGCCCGATCCGGACACGCCGGTGACGACGATCAGCTCGCCGAGCGGCAGGTCGAGATCGAGATTCTTGAGATTGTTCTGGCGGGCGCCGCGGATGCGGATGACGTGCTCGGACATGCTCGTGGGTTGCGCGCGGTGAGGAGGTGCCTCGTTCGGGGAGGCCGGGAGGACGTAACGGCTATTGTAACGGTGCGCGGCACACCGTGCTCGGTCATGCCGCTGTCACGGGCACGCGAGCCGGCGCGCCCGGGAGAGTTGGCATGCGCGGTGGTCGGAGTAAGATAGGCCGCGTCAACAACGTTAAAGAATACCCTCAACACCACGAAGGTGATTGCCCATGGGCCTGCTCGATGAACTGGCGCGCGGCGTCGGCGCGCAACTCGGCCAGAGCGCCGGCAACGATCTGGTTGGCGCCGCGCTCAAGCTCATCAACAGTCCCGAGGTCGGTGGGCTGGCCGGGCTGGTGAAGCTGTTCAACCAGGGCGGCCTCGACAAGCACATGGCGTCGTGGATCAGCACCGGCAAGAACCTTCCGGTCTCGGCCGGTCAGCTCCTGGCGGTGCTCGGCCAGGGCCGCATCGACGCCCTCGCCGAACAGGCCGGGCTCGGCAGCCAGCAGCTCTCGAGCGGACTCGCCGAGATGCTCCCGCAAATCATCGACAAGCTCACCCCGGACGGCACGCTGCCGGCGCAAAACAACCTGTCGGACCAGCTGACCAGGCTGGCCGGCGCCTTCCTGCGCAAGTGATCCGCACTGCCCGCACGCATCGACCACTGACCCATCCCGGGAGCCCATCATGGCCAACGACGACATGCCGGATTTCTCCAACGTCAAGAGCGGCGCCACCTCGACCGCCACCAAGATCTACACGGTGGTGTCCGGTGACAGCCTGTCCAAGATCGCCAAGCGCGAGTACGGCGACGCCAAGCTGTGGCCGCGCATCTTCGAGGCCAACAAGGACATCATCAAGGACCCGAACCTGATCTACCCGGGGCAGAAGCTGAAGATTCCTCCGCCGTAGCGGTCTGTGTGGGATCGCGACCTCCACCCATCGAAACTCAAGGAGAACAACAATGCTGAAGCCGTCATCCCTGTTTGCGCTGTCGCTGGTCGTGGCCCTCGGGCTCGGCGCCTGTCAGAAGAAGGAAGCGCCCAAGCCGGCCGCGCCCGCCGCACCGGCCGGCGTGTCGGTGAGCGCCGTGACGCTCGGCAACGCCATCGGCGCCGACAAGAAGGTCACGGCGCCGGCCGAGAGCTTCGCCAAGACCGACACCATCTACGCCGCGGTCGAGACCCAGGGCGCGGGCCAGGCCACGCTCAAGGCCAGGTGGACCTACCACAAGGGCGACAAGGCGGCGGTGGTGAGCGAGGCCGAGCAGACCATCGCCCCGAGCGGACCGGCGGTGAGCGAGTTCCACGTGAGCAAGCCGGACGGCTGGCCGGCGGGTGACTACCAGGTGGAAATCCTGCTCAACGGCGCGAGCGCGGCCACCAAGAAGTTCACCGTCAAGTAACCAAGGCTGGCACCCCTGCCGCGAGGAGGTTGATCATGTCGTATCGCCACGTCGCTGTCGTGTTCGCCGGCGTCCTCGCGGCGGTTGCGGCGCTGCCGCTCGCGCCGCCGGCGGCGGCGCAGGCGCAGGCGCGTCAGGTCACGGTCTACAAGACCGCCACCTGCGGCTGCTGCAACGCCTGGATTGACCACCTCAAAGCCAACGGCTTTCGCGTGCAGGCCGAGAACGTCACCGATCTCGACGCCTACAAGCGTCGCTACGGTGTCGCCGGCTATCTCGCCGCCTGCCACACCGCGGTCGTCGACGGCTACGTGGTCGAGGGCCACGTGCCGGCCGCCGACATCCGGCGGCTGCTCAAGGAGCGCCCGAAGGTGAAGGGCATCGCCGTGCCCGGGATGCCGATGGGTTCGCCGGGCATGGAAGGGCCGACCCGGGAGCCGTACAGCACCGTCACTTTCGACGAGGCCGGGCGCGTGAAGGTCTACGCGCGCCATTGAGGGCGAATCTGCCGCCTCAGGCTCCGGCGCGTGCGGGGTCGGCGCTATCGGCTACCGGTCGAATACTGCCGAAACGGCGCTGCGCCGGTGCGGTGCGCAGGAAGCGCAGGAATTCGTCGGTTGGCAGTGGCCTGCTCACGTAGTAGCCCTGAATGTAGTAGCACTGGCGCGCCCGCAGGAACGCCGCCTGCGCCTCGGTCTCGACGCCCTCGGCCACGACCTCGCGCTTGAGTGCGCTGGCCATTGCGATGATGGTGTCCACGAGTATCCCGGCGTCGTCGCTCGCCGGCACATCGCGGATGAAACTGCGATCGATCTTGACGGCGTGGATCGGGAAACGCTTGAGATAGGCGAGGGATGAGTAACCGGTGCCGAAATCATCGATCACCAGGCGCACGCCCATCGCCTGCAGCCGGCCGACGTTGGCCACGACCTCATCGGCATCCTGCAGCAGCAGGCTCTCGGTGATCTCGAGCTCCAGGCGGTGCGGGGCGACGTCGGCGGTCTCGAGCGCGCGGCGCACCGCATCGGCGAGGTTGGTGTGGCGGAACTGGCGGCTCGATACGTTGACCGCGATCCGCTCCGGCGCAACGCCTTGCCGGATCCATGCCCCGAACTCGCTGCACGCACGCCGCAACAGGTGTTCGCCCAGCTGTTCGATCAGCCCGGCATTCTCGGCAATGGTGACGAACTGTGACGGGCCGAGCAGGCCGCGCTCCGGGTGTTGCCAGCGCACCAGCAGTTCCGCACCGACGATCTGTCCGGTGCGCAGGTCGACCTGCGGCTGATAGTAGGTCACGAACTCGTCGCGTCCGAGCGCGCGGTGCAGGTCCTGCTCGAGCGTCATGCGCTCCAGCGCTTCGATGTTCATTCGTTCCTCGAAGAACACATAGCGCCGGCGCCCGCTCTGCTTGGCGCGATACATTGCGGTGTCCGCCTTGCGCAGCAGCTCATCGGCCGTGCTCGCGTCGTCGGGATAGAGCGTCACACCGATGCTGCAGCTCACGAACGTCTCGCGACCGTCGAGGAGGATCGGCTCGGACAGCAGGCGCATGATGTTCTCCGCCACGATCTGCACGTCGCGCGGGTTCGCGACGTTCCCGAGGATCACGGTGAACTCATCGCCGCCCAGGCGCGCGACCAGGTCGGTCTCGCGCACGCAACCGCGCATGCGCAGCGCCATTACCTGCAGGAGCCGGTCGCCCGCGGCGTGACCAAAGGTGTCGTTGATGTCCTTGAAGCGATCGAGATCGATGAACAGCACCGCCACGCGCCGGTTGAGGCGCTGCGCCTGCGCCAGGTCCTGTGCCAGTTTATCGCGCAGGTACAGGCGGTTGGGCAGCTCGGTGAGCGGGTCGTAGTGCGCCTGGCGATAGAGCTGCTCCTCGTGCTCGGCGGCGGACAGCGTGACGGCCAGGCGATTGGCCAGCTCACGCACATGCGTGTGCGCCTCCGTCGGCATCGCCTGCGCGTGTGCATACCCGAGCATGATAATTCCGACGAGGCGGTCTTTGGACAGGATCGGCAGCACGTAGGCGGCCTTGGCGCGATGTTCGCGCAACGGCGCGAGGAAGGCGCGCGTCCGGTCTTCGGGCTCGACGACGAAGCCGGCGGCGCGTTGCAGCAGCAGCTGCGCCTCGGCCGGCGGGATCTGCGTACGGCCGGTGTGCACGACCGGGTCAGCGGCGCTCGCGCGCACGTAGGTGCGGCCGAGGTCGGGGGCGTCGCGTTCGACCACGGTCAGGGCAATGACGTCGGCCGGCACGATGTGCGGCAGGTGCCGCAGCACCACATCGATGATGCGATCGATGTTGAGTTCCGTGAGGATCATGCGGTCGATCTCCGACCAGGTGCTCAAGGCGGAGAATTGCTGTCCCAGGCGTGTCGCCATTTGCTGCAGGGCGCCGGCCAGCTCACCGAATTCGTCGTCGCTGGTGACGTCGATGCGCGTGCTGAAGTCCTGGTTGCCGATCCGGCGCGTCGCATCGACCAGGCGCTCGAGGGGCACGAGGCGGCGGCGCACCTGCACCACCGTGAGCAGCGTGACGATCAGCAGGGCAAGTCCGACGACGGTCAGAAAGGTGTTGCGGAAGTGCTGGATGCGGCCGAGCACCGCCGATTCCGGCCGGCTGGCCACGATGCGCAGGCTGGCAGCGTCGAAGCGTGCCTCGAGGAACAGCGTCCAGCTCGCGGCGCGGTGGCGCTCGTCGTCGAGCGTCCAGTCCAGACGCTGGATGCCGCTGCCCTCGCTCGCGCGCAGCGTGGCGGACGCGACCGCCGGCAGGGCGCGCGTGCAGAACAGTGGTTGCTGGTGCTTGCTCAGCACGCACAAGTCCGTCAGGTACGGGGCCGCATCCGGGTCGCCCCACAGGTAGGCCGGCTGTGGCTCGCCGATCAGCCACGCCGGGCCGAGCGGATCGCGCACCGCCCGCACGAGCACAAGGCGTGGCGGCGTGGCCGGGCCCGCATCGACCAGGCGCAGCACGGTGGCGGCGGTCGGTGGCGTCGGCACCAAGGCCGCGAGACTCGGCAGGCGCGGGAGCTCGCCGCGTAACGGACGAGGGTTGCCGTCGGCGCGCACCAGCGCGACGTACAGGAACGGGTCGCGCGCGCTTGCGAGCGGACCCGCGACCCCGGCGCGTGTCTGCTCGTAAGATTGCAGGGCGTCCTCCAGCACCAGCAGCCGCTCGTACAGCGCCATGCCGTAGCTCTTGGCGGTGCCGCTGAGCTCACGCGCACTCATGTCGAGCAATACCGCCTGCACCTGGCCGAGCGACAGCGCGGCGAGAATCGCGAGCGGCAGCAGCGCCGAGACGACGAACAGCACAAACACCCGGCGCCCGACCTTGCTGCGCAGGAACGCGATGTCGATCGCGGGCAGGTGCACGGCTAGTAGTCCGTGGCCAAGCCGACGAACGCGCCGTTGTTGGCGCGAATCACGTCGTCGTGGCTGGGTTTGGCGGTGAGCGGCGGCCGGCTCTCGCCGTCCTTGCCAATGCTGTAGAGGTCAAAAGTCGGAGTTGATCGGGACAAGGTTGCGGTCCTTGCGGACCTGGCCGCGATTCTTGGCAGTTTCGATGTTGAGGTACTGATACGGCTGCTTCCACGGGTCGAGCTTGGCGCCGAGCCCGGCCTCGGCCAGCGTCTCGGGGAAGCGACCTTGGCCTGCGCGGTAGCGCTCGAGCGCCGCTTCGATCCCGCGGATGTCGACCTTGGCCTGCGCGATGCGGGCCTTGTCGATGTATTGCTGGTAGCCGTTGTACGCGAGCGTACCGAGCACACCGAGGATGGCGATCGCGAGCAGCAGCTCGACCAGTGTCAGCGCGCGCTGATGCGCCAGGCTGAGGAAGTCGCAGCGACGGGGCGCACCGAGCCCGCACCGATGCCGGATGCGCGCCGACGCACGGCGGGCGGTCATCGGCGCGTGGCGATTGCGGTCGTAGCGGAGAGAGCGCAAGGCCATCGACGTTGAGACAATCCGGATGCCAGTGGGGTGGACACGCCGTTCCCGGCGATGAGCGTCCGTGTTGCTCGTGACGAACAGGTCAGCCACGCGCGGCGCAGCATGCGGCTCGCGGCATGGTCGGTGTCGTGACGTCCTAGACCATCTAAGTGTAGGAGAGGATCAGCGCACCACAACCGACCTGCGGTCGCCGTCGGAAACTTGGCGCGCCCGGGGGCGGGTGCGGACCAGGCTTGCGATCGCCCGGCGCGCGCAGCGGGCCGGCGGGTCCCGATCAACCGGTATTGCGCATGCCCGCCGCGATCGCGTTGATCGTGCGCAGCAGCGGGTCGAGCCACGGCGAGGGGTGGTCGTCGCTGCCCGGGGCGGCGCGGTAGCGGCGCAGCAGCGCGATCTGGATGTGGTTGAGGGGATCGAGGAACGGGTTGCGGCGCGCGAGCGACAAGGCGAGCGCCGGCGTTTCCTCCATCAGGCGCGCCGCCCCGGCGGTGGCCAGCACCTCCTGCACCGTGCGCTCGTATTCCGTGCGCACCATGCCGAAGACCTGCGCGCGCACGGCCGCATCGGCGCACAGCGCCGCGTACTCTGCGGCGATGCCCATGTCCGCCTTGACCAGCGTCATCTGCACGTTCGACAGCAGCGAGCGGAAGAACGGCCAGTCGCGGTACATGGCCTGCAGCTGCGCGCGCCGCGCACCGTCGGCGCCGTGCCAGGCGGCGAGCGCCGCGCCCAGTCCGTACCACGCCGGCAGTGTGTGGCGCGACTGCGCCCAGCCAAACACCCACGGGATGGCGCGCACCGATTGCTTGGAGCGGTCGGTGCGCGCGCGGTGCGTGGGCCGTGAGCCGATATTGAGCAGCGCGATCTCGTTGACCGGCGTGGCCTCGTAGAAATAATCCATGAACCCCGGGGTGTGGTCGGTGAGCGCGCGGTAGCTCGCCTCGGCGTGCTGGGCGAGCTCGCGCAGGATGGCGCAGTACTCGGGCCGGTCCGGCGCGCTCGGGCGGATCAGCCCGAGACTTGCCTTCATCAGACCGCTCGCGCCCATGCTGAGCTCGTAGGCCGCGGTCTCGGCGTTGCTGTACTTGTAGAACAGCACCTCGCCCTGTTCGGTGAACTTGATCTCGCCGTGCACGGTGCCGGGCGGCTGCGCCAGGATCGCATCGTGCGTCGGCCCGCCGCCGCGGCCGATGGTGCCGCCGCGCCCGTGGAACAGGCGGCAGCCGACACGGCGCGCCTCGGTCAGGGCGATCACGCGCTTTTGCGCCTCGTACAGGTTCCAGGCCGAGGCGAGCGCCCCGCCGTCCTTGGCCGAGTCGGAGTAGCCGAGCATCACTTCCTGCACGTTGCCGGAGGCGCGCAGCAGCGCGGCATAGGTCGGGTTGTCGAGCAGGTGCCCGAGCACCGCCTCGATGCGCGTGAGGTCATCGATGGTCTCGAACAGGGGGCTCACGCGCAGCGCGCAGTGCCAGCCGTCGGCGCTGCGCGTCGCCAGCCCGGCGAGGCGCGCGAGGAACATCACCTCGAGCACGTGCGAGGCGTGGTGGGTCATGGAGATCACGTAGGCGCCGAAGGCCTCGGCGCTCACCTCGCGTTGCAGGCGCGCGATCAGCTGGAACACCGCCACCGTCTCGCGCGCGCGGGGGGTGAGCCGCGCCAGGTGAAAGCCGAGCGGTTCCGCGGTGCCGATGAGCGCGGCGAGGCGCGTGCAGCGCGCCGCCTCGTCGAGGCGCGCGTAGTCCTCGCCCCACTGGCCGAGGATCTCCGCCACGGTCGCGCTGTGTACCGAGGCCTCCTGGCGCACGTCGAGGTGCACCAGGTGAAAGCCGAAGGTCTCGACCAGGCGGATCAGGTCCTTCAGCTCGCGGTCGGCGATGCGCCCGTCGCCGTGCCCGATGAGCGAGTCGCGCATGAGGTACAGCTCGTCGAGGAACTCGCGCGCCGAGGCGTACGCCGCCGCGCGCGTCTCGGTGCTGACCTGGCTGCGGCCGCGCTCGATCGCCTGCAGGGTCTGCGCCAGGCGATAGCGCATGAGCGCGAGCTTGCGGCGGTACGGCTCGAAGCTGAACTGGCGCGGGTTTTCGGCGAACACCTGGGGCGCGAGACGCTCGTCGGCGCGCAGCGCATCGAGGAACGCGTCCGAGGGGCGCGCCATGCCGACCGCGAAGGTGAGGATGTGGCCGAGCTCGGCCATGCGCGCGAGGTACTCCTGGATGGCATCGGCCGCGTACAGGCGCACCGCCTGTTCGGTGGTCTCGGGCGTGACGAACGGATTGCCGTCACGGTCGCCGCCGATCCACGAGCCGAACCGGATGAAGCTCGGCACGCGCACGCGCGTCTCGCCGCTCATGTCGGTGCCGTAGATGCGGCGCACCGCCTTCTCGAGGAAGCGGTAGGCGGTCGGCACCGCCTGGAACAGGCTCTCGCGGAAGTAGTACAGGCCGTTGCGGATCTCGCTGCGCACCTCGGGACGGCTCGGGCGCACCTCCTCGGTCTTCCACAGGATCTGCACCTCGCCGGCGAGCTGGCCGAGCAGCTCGCGGCGCTCCTCCTCGTTGAGGCGCGGGTTCTCGAGCCGGTCGCCAAGCACGAACAGGCGTCGCAGGTTCTGCATGATGGTGCGGCGCTTGGCCTCGGTCGGGTGCGCGGTGATCACCGGCATGTACAGCAGCCGGTCGAGCAGCACCTGCAGTTCCTCGGGGCTCACGCCCTGCTCCTTGAACCAGCGCAGCGTCTCGTCGAACGAGCCGCGCCACAGCGGCCCGCCGCTGCGCACCTGGCGGCGGCGCTCCTGGTGGTGATGCACCTCCTCGGCGATGTTGACCAGGCTGAAGAAGATGCTGAAGGCGCGCACCACGTGCGTCAGCAAGTCGGGCTCGAGCCTTTCGATGGTGCGCATCAGGCGCGCGAGGCGGGCGGCGTCGGCGCGGCCGTGCAGCGCGTGGAAGCCGCTGCGCAGGGTGGCGACCGCGCGGTGCACGCGCCCGCCGGCCTGCGCGTGCAGCACGGTGTCGAGCACCTTGCCGAACTGCTTGATGCGCCGGCGCAGCTCGCGGTCGCCCGGCACGGTCTCGGCGGGGGCTTGGGGCTTGATCAGGCGGGCAGGGGTCGACATGGCGGCGCGCGGCATGGCGGCGCGCATTATGCCATGGGCGCGCCGCGGCCGGCGCGTGCCGCTAGTGGTGCAGGATCTTGGACAGGAACTGCTGGGCGCGCGGGCTCCTCGGGCTGCCGAAGAATTCCTCCTTGGGCGCGTCCTCGACGATGCTGCCCTGGTCCATGAAGATCACGCGGTGCGCGACCTTGCGGGCGAAGCCCATCTCGTGGGTGACCACCATCATGGTCATGCCCTCGGTGGCGAGCGCCACCATGACGTCCAGCACCTCGTTGATCATCTCCGGATCGAGCGCCGAGGTCGGCTCGTCGAACAGCATGGCGATCGGGTCCATGGCGAGCGCGCGCGCGATCGCCACGCGCTGCTGCTGGCCGCCCGACAGCTGGCCCGGGTACTTGTGGGCGTGGGCCTCGAGGCCGACGCGCTTCAACAGCTGCAGGGCGCGCTCGCGGGCGGCCGCCGGGTCGCGACCCAGCACCTTGATCTGCGCCAGGTTGATGTTGTCGACCACGGTCATATGCGGGAACAGCTCGAAGTTCTGGAACACCATGCCGATGCGGGCGCGCAGTCTCGACAGGTTGGTGCGGGGATCATTGACCGACACGCCGTTGACGCGGATCTCGCCCTGCTGGAACGGCTCCAGGCCGTTGACGGTCTTGATGAGGGTGCTCTTGCCCGAGCCGGAGGGCCCGCACACCACGACCACCTCGCCCTTGGCGACGCGCGTGCTGCAGTCCTTGAGCACCTGCACCGCACCGTACCACTTGCTGACGTGGTTGATCTCGATCATACCGCGAGCCGGCGTTGCAGGCGGCGCACCAGCTGCGAGGCCGCGGAACACAGCAGGAAGTACACCGCCGCCACGAACAGGTACAGCTCCACCAGGCGTCCGTCGCGCTGGCCGATCTTGGCGGCGGCGCCGAGGAAGTCGCTCAGGCTGATCACGTACACGAGCGAGATGTCCTGGAACAGCACGATGCTCTGGGTGAGCAGCAGCGGCACCATGTTGCGAAACGCCTGCGGCAGGACCACGTACTGCATCGCCTGGCGGTAGCTCAGGCCGAGCGCGTAGGCGGCGCTGATCTGCCCGCGCGGGATCGACTGGATGCCGGCGCGGATGATCTCGCAGTAGTAGGCGGCCTCGAAGATGGTGAAGGCGATGAGCGCGGAGTAGAGCGGCCCGACCACCGGATTGTCGGTGAGGCCGCGCAGCATGAGCGGCACCAGGAAGTAGAACCAGAAGATCACCAGCACCAGCGGCACGGAGCGGAAGAAATTGACGTACGCCCCGGCGATGTTCGCGAGCAGGCGCAGCGACGACAGGCGCATGAGCGCGAGCGCCGTGCCGAGCACGATGCCGCCGGCCACCGCCGTCACCAGCATGCGCAGCGACAGCCACATGCCGTCGGCGAGGAACGGCAGGCCGTTGACGACCGGGCGCCAGTCGAACTCGTACATCAGCGCTCCGCCCCCAGGTAGCCGGGCACGCGCACGCGCCGCTCGAACCAGCGCATGAAGGCGGTGACCGCGAGCGTGATCGACAGGTACAGCACGGTCACCGCCGTGAACGCCTCGAAGGTCTGGGCGGTATATTCGGAGATCTGCTGCCCGGTCTTGGTCAGCTCGAACAGGCCGATGGTGAGCGCCACCGAGGAGTTCTTGAACACGTTCAGGAACTCCGAGGTGAGCGGCGGCAGGATCAGGCGATAGGCCATCGGCAGCAGCACGTACCGGTAGGTCTGCGGCAGGGTGAGACCGAGCGCGAGCCCCGCGGCGCGCTGGCCGCGCGCGAGCGACTGGATGCCGGCGCGCACCTGCTCGGTGATGCGCGCGCTGGTGAAGAACCCGAGGCAGATGAAGGCGGTGAGGTACTGGCCGAGCGTGGGATCCAGCTGCTTCACCCACTCGCCGGCCGCCGGCGGCAGCAGCTCGGGCAGCACGTAGAACCACAGGAACAGTTGCACCAGCAGCGGGATGTTGCGGAACAGCTCGACGTAGGCGCCGGCCGCGGGAGCCGAACGGTGATCCGGGAATCGGGCGCGTACCGGGCGGGCGAGCGCGCGGTTCGGTACCGTGCGCAGCACGCCCATGACCGAGCCGAGCGCGAGCGCCATCAGCCAGGCGGACAAGGACACCGCCACCGTCCACTGCAGGCCGGCCAGCAGCCAGTCGAGGTAGGTGGCGTCCGCGGTCGGGACGCTCTGGAAGAAGATCCCCCAGTTCCAGTGATAGCCTTGCATGCGCGCAGACGACCCGGGGGGCCGGCGACCCCCCGGCCCTGGTGTGCGTTACTCGGCGGCCTTGTCGTTCGGATTCTTGAACAGCGCCGCCAGCTCCGCGCTCATCGGGAAGTTCATGTTGACGCCGCGGGGTGGGATCGGCTTCATGAACCACTTGTCGTAGATCTGGTTGATCTCGCCGCTTCGCATGATGCCGGCGAGGGTGTCGTCGACCAGTTTCTTGAACACGGCATCGCCCTTGCGCAGCATGCAGCCGTAGGCCTCGAACGACTGCGGCTTGCCGACCACGACGAAGTCGCCCGGCTTCTTCGACTTGGCGATCTCGCCGTACAGCAGCACGTCGTCCATCATGAAGGCCACGGCGCGCCCCGACTCGACCATGAGGAACGATTCGCCGTGGTCCTTGGCGCTCACGATCTTCATGCCGAGCTTCTGCTCGGTGTTGATCTTGTTGAGGAGCCGTTCGGAGGTCGTGCCCTGCGTGGTCACCACCGTCTTGCCCTTGAGATCGGGGAAGTCCTTGATGCCGGCGTCCTTCTTGGTGAGCAGGCGCGTGCCGATCAGGAAAATGGTGTTGGAGAACGCCACCTGCCGCTGGCGCTCGAGATTGTTGGTGGTCGAGCCGCACTCGAGATCGACCGTACCGTTGACCACGAGCGGGATGCGGGTCGAGGAGGTCACCGGGTTGAGCTTGACCCGCAGGTTCGGCGCCTTGAGCTCCTTCTTGACCGCGTCCACGATGCGCATGGCGAGGTCCATGGAGTAGCCGATCGGCTTCTGCTGGTCGTCGTAGTACGAGAACGGGACCGACGATTCGCGATGACCGAGGGTGATGGTGTTCGTGTCCTTGATCTTCTTGAGTGTACCGGTCAGCTCCGCGGCGTGCGCGCCGGGGCCGGCGAGCACGGCAGCGAGCGCCGCGCTCAGCAGGTAAGGCAGCTTCTGGTTCATGGGTGTCTCCGTAGGGTGGTTCGGGACGTACGGCGGCACCCTCAGGGCGCCGCCGCCATCGTCCTGCACCCCCCGACGCGAGTCAACAGCGCAGGCGCCGCGCCTGTGCCGGCTAGTCGCAGCTGTAGCCGAGCTGGGACAGGCCTTCCTCCAGGTAATCGGCCACCAGCGGGGTCGCGAGCAGGTACTCGGCGGTGTGCGGTGTCCAGGAATCGCGCGCCTGGGCGAGCGCGTCCTCCCACTCGGCGGGATCGTAGTCGCCGCGCCCGAGCCACATGAGCGCCACCAGCGCCACCTGCTGGTCGGGCTCGAGATCGTCGATCGCGCTCTTGAGCTCGGCGAAGGTCGGGTCGTCGGCGTGATCGGCCAGCACCGCGAGCGCCGAGCTGTCACCCGGGCCGGTCGGCTCCTCGGGGATGACCACCTCTTCCTTGGCGTGAAACTGCGCGCACTTGCGAATGATCTGACAGACCACATCGGGATTGAGGTCGAGCATGCTGCCCCCTGCGCGCCCGCATCCATGCGAGCGACCTGTGTTGTGCGTACGAGGCACGTTAGCCGCGCACGCGCGGCGCGGCCTTGATATCGATCAAACGACGCGCGGCCGGCCCCGGCGTTCAGGCCTCCTCGACACAGACCTCGCGCCGCGCCACGGCCAGCAGGGTGCGCACCGCCAGCAGGGCGAGCACGGCGCTCAGCAGCGCCAGCAGCACGTAGCCGAGGTAGCGATAGGCGGGCTGACCGGTCAGCTGCGTCATGCGCAGGGTCGCGAGCGTGAGCGCGGCGAGCGGGAACGAGTAGGCCCACCACGACAGGTAGAACTTGAGGCGCGCCAAGCGCCCGAGCTGGGCGGCGAGCAGCAGCAGCAGGAACAGGCCCGCGCCGTACAGCACGCGTGCAAAACCGTCGAGCCGCCCGCCGTTGAGGGCGACGTAGGCGAGGAAGCCGGCCGCCGGCGGCGCCACCAGGATGGCGAGCGTCGGCACCAGCTTGTCCGGCAGCGGCGGATGGAAGATCAGGCGGTAGAACACCAGCGTCAGCAGCACCAGCCAGAACACCAGGCCGACGGCGAAGAACAGCCACGCCACCTCCCAGGCGCCGTGCGGCACGGCCGCGATCGGCACGATGATGTTGCCGACCACCGGGATGAACCAGGCCGGGTTGAGGTGCTGGGTCTGCAGCTCGCGGTGATTGATCCAGTAGCTCATCACCGTCACCGTCAGGCCGAGGTGCGCGATCGCGCCCGCGATCCACAGGACGTTGGACGCATCCGGCGCCCAGTCGCGCCCGCCGATGGCGAGCAGCAGCAGCCCGATGGTGACGGTCGGGAAGAAATTGATCTTGACCGGATGCGTGAACTCGGCGCGCACCGCCTGCGGGAAGCGCACCGCCTTGGCCGCGTACAGCGCCGCGAGCAGCACGCACACCGCGGCGCTCACGACCCACAACACCCGCCCGGTGACGGGAAAGCCGGCGCGTTGCCAGGCGAGCGTGAGCCCGCCCAGGCCCATGACCGCGGCGAAGAAGCTCACCGGGAAGTTGCGCAACCGCAGCGCGGCGTCGGACAGCGGTGCGGACTCGGCAGGCGGCACTGAATCTCCCCGGGCAAGCTTGCAAACGCGCGCAACGTTACTGTGAGTGCGCGCCGCTTGTCGAGTGCAGCCCCGCTGCCGGGCAGCAGGCCGGTCGGCTATCCTTGGTGCAGAGCGGGACGGTTCCCGCCCGCCGTACCACTCCTGGCAGGGGCTCCGTGCCAACCGACAAGCGCCACGTGGACGCCATGCGCTGGCGACGCACCCGCATCATCGCCACCCTCGGGCCGGCGAGCAGCGCGCCCGACACGATCCGCAGGCTCCTGGCCGCGGGCGTCGACGCGGTGCGCCTCAACATGTCGCACGGCGATCACGCGAGCCACCGGCGCGTCGCCGCCGCGGTGCGGGCCGCCGCGGCACGCGCGCGGCGCCATGTGCCGATCATCATGGACCTGAGTGGACCCAAGATCCGCGTCGGGCGCTTCGCCGACGGCGCCGTGCGGCTGCGTGCGCGCAGCACGGTCACGGTCACGACCCGGGCGGTGCTCGGCGAGGACGCGCTGATCCCCTCGCAATACCCGCGCCTCGCGCAGGACGTGCGCAAGGGCCAGCGCATCCTGCTGGATGACGGCAATCTGGAGCTGCGTGTCGAGGCGGTGCGCGGCACGGAGGTGCGCTGCCGCGTGATCGAGGGCGGCGTGCTGCGCGACCACAAGGGCATGAACCTGCCGGATTCGCGGCTGTCGACGCCGGCGCTCACCGCCAAGGACCGGCGCGACGCGCGGCTTGCGGCCGAGCTCGGCGTGGACTACGTGGCATTGTCGTTCGTGCGCAGCGCCGCCGACGTGCGGGGGCTCAAGCGCCATCTCGCGCGCCTCGGCGCCGCCATCCCGGTGGTGAGCAAGATCGAGCGGCCCGAGGCGCTCGCGTGCATCGACGACATCCTTGCGGTGTCCGACGCCATCATGGTCGCGCGCGGCGATCTCGGCGTGGAACTGCCGGCCGAGCGCGTGCCGCTCATCCAGCGCGACCTGATCCTGCGCGCCCGGCGCCACTACGTGCCGGTGATCGTCGCCACCCAGATGCTCGAATCGATGGTGACGCACGCCCGCCCGACGCGCGCCGAGGTCACCGACGTGGCGAGCGCCGCGTTCCTGAGCGCCGACGCGGTCATGCTGTCGGCCGAGACCGCGAGCGGCCAGCACCCGCTCGGGGCGGTGCGCACCATGGACCGGATACTGCGCGAGGTCGAGCGCGCCCAGGCGCGCGCCGCGCGCTTTGCCGACACCGCAGAGGCGGCGCGGGATGGTTAGCGCCTGCGCGATTCC
>CAZVUN010000053.1:0-17454 GCA_964629975.1 uncultured Acidiferrobacteraceae bacterium
GCCACCGGCGCGCGGCGCCCCTCCCCGGCCGCACGCCCCGCCACCGGCCAGCGCCGGCCCGGGGCCACGTTGTTCACGACCAGCGCGAGCAGCAGCAGCACCAACACATTTGCCAGGATCGGGCTGAGCACGAAGCCGTAGCCGGCGCTGCGCAGCGCTTCGCCGCCCAGCACCGGGATCAGCGCCGTGGCCCCACCCGGTGGATGCAGGCAGCGCAGCGTGAACATGAGCCCGATGGCCAGCGCCACGGCGCTGGCGGCGGCGAACGGCACGGATGCAATCCACTGGGCACAGGTGACGCCGGCCAGTGCCGAAACCAGGTGTCCGCCGACCAATGGCCAGGGCTGCGCCAAAGGGCTGTGCGGGGCGGCGAACAGCAGCACCGACGAGGCGCCCATGGAGGCGACCAGATACGGGCCGGCCGCCTCACCGCCGCTATGGAAGGCAATGCCCGCCAGTGCCAGCATGGCCACGAACGCCGTCGCGGCACCCGCCACCCGTTGGGCGCGGCTCACCGGCGGCTGCGCCCCGAGCAGCGCGGCGCGCAGCCGGGCAAGCGCCGACCGTGCGGCCGTTTCCTTGTGATCAGTCATCGACGTGGACGCTCCGGCGCTTTCGCGTGCGCGCTGTGGCCAGTAAGATTAGCAAATGCATCCCTGCCTGCTGTAGCACACCCCACCACGGTGTCCGTGTTGACCCTGCGCGAAGTCAAGCCGCTCAGCTTCATCTACGAGGTGCCGCGCGCACTGCCCGCGGACGTGTGTCGCGAGATGATCCGCCGCTTCGAGGAGCGGCGCGAGCAGCAGTATGCCGGTCGCATCGGTCAGGAGCAGCAGGAAAGCGCCGCGATCAAGAAGACCACGGACCTGCGCATCAGCGGGCGCGAGGACTGGGCGGACATCGACAAGCTGTTGACGCGTTCACTCACCGCGGCATTCGCGCAGTTCCGCGCCATGTTCCCGTTCTTCGCCGCCAACGCCTTCAAGGATCTCGGCTACAACCTGCAGCGCTACCGGGCGGGGGAGTACTACCACTGGCACGTCGACTCGGGCCCGGGCGAATTCATGACGCGGCAACTGGTGGCGCTGTGGTACTTAAACGATGTCGCCGGACCGGGCGGCGAGACCGAGTTTCCGTTGCAAGACATCCGGCTGCGTCCGGAGGAAGGCAAGCTGGTGCTGTTCCCGCCGTTCTGGACGCACGTGCACCGGGCCGTCACGGTCGAGCACGGCACCAAGTACATCGCCACCACCTGGATCTGCTTCGCCTGACCCTGGCCGGAGCCGGGCCGCATGCTGCCACTCATCGCGCTCACGATCGTCTGCATCGTGACCTATACGCTCGAGATCATCTTCGGGCTGGCCGGCACGATCCTGATGCTGCCGATCATGAGTCTCGCCTACGACACCCGCACGCTCGTCATCTACTCGCTGCTGCCGCAGATCCTGGTCGCGGCCATCGGCCTGTGGCGCTCGCCGCGCACCGTCGAGCTGCGCGTGCTCGCGCGCATGCTCGCCTTCGCCGCGGCCGGCGGCGTGGCGGGACTCGCGCTCTTCTATTATTTCTCGGCGTCGATCTTTCAGCAGCTGCTCGCCTCGGCCATCACCCTGGCCGGCCTGTACCTGGTCCTGGCCCCGGGACGCGTCCGCCTCGCCCCGCGCCTGCACCCGCTGTTCGACACGGCGGCGGGGGTCTCGGCCGCGCTGTTCGGGATCAGCGGTCCGATTACGCTCACGCGCCTGCTCGGCACCTTCCATGACAAGACCACGGTGCGCAACTATGCGCTCGCGTTCTTTCTCGCCACCAACCTGTTTCGTGCCGCGGGCTATCTCATCCACGGCACCATCACGCCGGACATCCTCGAGATGATGATCTTCACCGGGCCGTTCCTGGCGGTCGCGCTGTGGTTCAGCAACCACCTGCATTTCCGCATCAACGAAGGCCATTTCCGCCGCGGTGTGGCCTGGCTGGTGCTGCTCGGCGGCCTGACGCTGTTCTACCGCTGAGCCTGTCTTATAATCCGCCGCCTGCCGTCTGACCGGACCGCCACCATGCTGCTGCACTTGCGTGCCGTGCTCACCCGCGATCAGCTCGCCGGCGTGCGCGCCCTGCTGAGCGACGCCCCCTTCGTTGACGGTCGGCTGTCGGCCGGACGCGCGGCCGGGCGCGTCAAGCACAACGAGGAGCTCGACCGCAGCGCGCCGGACATCGACACGCTCAACAGCCTGGTGATGGGCAGCCTGGTGCAGCATCCGGTATATCGCGCCGGCGCCCTGCCGCTGCGGGTGGCGACACCGTTTTACGCGCGCTACACGCCCGGCATGGCCTACGGCGACCATGTCGATGATCCGATCATGGGACCGGAAGGCGGGCGCTACCGCACCGACCTGTCGATCACGGTGTTCCTCAACGAGCCCGGCGACTACGACGGCGGCGAGCTGGTGGTCCGCACCAGCTTCGGTGACACCGCGGTCAAGCTGCCGGCCGGCGATGCCGTGATGTATCCGTCCTCGAGCCTGCACCACGTGGCGGCGGTGACGCGCGGCGCGCGTCTCGTGGCCGTGACCTGGGTGCAGAGCCTGGTGCGCGATCCGGCCAGGCGCGAGCTGCTCTACGAACTGCATCAGGTGCGCGAGCGGCTGCTCAACACGGAACCCGACGCGGACGACACCGCGCGCATCAACCGCGTCTACGTGAATCTGGTGCGCATGTGGAGCGACGTCTAGTCGCAAGGAGGCTGCGTGTCCGACGACCAGGATGATCCGCGCGCCGCACAGTGGCGCGCCCGCCTCACCCCCGAGCAGTACCGCATCACCCGCGAGCACGGCACCGAGCGCGCCTTCACCGGCGAGTACTGGGACTGCCACGATGCGGGCGTGTACCGCTGCGTGTGCTGCGGTGCGGAACTGTTCAGCTCCGAAACCAAGTTCGATTCCGGCAGCGGCTGGCCGAGCTTCTACGCACCGCTGCGCGCCGAGGGCATCGGTGAACGCGAGGATACGAGCCACGGCATGCGGCGCACCGAGGTGCACTGCGCCCAGTGCCGCGCGCATCTCGGCCATGTCTTTCCCGACGGCCCGGCACCGACCGGGCTGCGCTACTGCATCAACTCCGCCGCGCTCACGCTCGAGCGCAAGAAGTAGCGCGACGCGCCGACCGGTGTGCACCCTTGCGCTTTGGCGGCGGACAACGATAATGGCGCGCCGATCGAACCGCCCGCACGGCGCCGAACAGCAATTGCCGGAGAGGTAGCATGTCCAAGAAGCTTGAGCACGCCCTTGAGGTCGCGATCTTCAACAGCCGCTGGTTGTTGGCGCCGTTCTACCTCGGCCTGGTCATCGGGATCATCATCCTGCTGGTCAAGTTCACGCAGGAATTCATCCACCTCACCGGGCATATCCTGTCGGCCTCGGAGAGCGAGATGATTCTCGCGATCCTCACGCTCGTCGACATGTCGCTGATTGCAAACCTGCTGCTCATCATCATCTTCAGTGGCTACGAGAACTTCGTCTCGAAGATCAACACCGCCGGGCACGAAGACCGCCCGGAATGGATGGGCAAGGTGGACTTCTCCGGCCTGAAGGTGAAGCTGATCGCCTCGATCGTGGCGATCTCCGCCATCGAGCTGCTCAAGGCGTTCGTGCGGATCGGCACCATGGAGAATCTGAGCGCCGAACACCAGTGGACGGTGGCGGACCAGGCGCTCGCGTGGAAGGTCGGCATCCACGTGGTGCTGGTCGTGTCCGGTGTGCTGTTTGCCCTGATGGACAAGATCGCCGGCGGCAACGGTCACGAGGCCAAGGACGAACACTGACGGCCGCGCACCGGCGGCCGAGGTCCGGCCGGGCCGGGCGCGCCCGGCCGCGACCGGTCGGTGATCCACTCGCTCCAGCTGCCCACGTACAGGCGTGACCCGCGCAGGCCGGCGTGCTCCATCGCGAGCAGGTTGTGACAGGCCGTCACTCCCGAGCCGCACATGTGCACGATGTCATGCGGCCGCCGCTCGCCCAGGCGCGCGCGGTACAGCTCGCCCAGTTCCTCGCGCGACAGGAAGGTGCCGCTCATCGCCAGGTTGTCCTCGAACGGCAGATTGACCGCCCCGGGGATGTGGCCGGCGACTGCATCGAACGGCTCGCGCTCGCCGGCGAAGCGCTCTTCGCTGCGCGCATCGAGGATCAGGCCGGTGCGTTGCTTGACCAGCGCCTCGACCTGCGCGCTGTCGACCCATCGCTCATCGTGCAGCACGGGATGGAACTGGGTCGGCGTGATGCGCGGCGGCTCGCTGGTGATGGGGCGGCGCTCCTTCTCCCAGCGGCGCAGGTCGCCATCCAGCACCGCGCAGGCCTTGTGCCCCATCCAGTGCAGCAGCCACCACAGGCGCGATGCGATCGCGCCGTAGCTCGAGTCGTAAGCGACGACCTGCTTGGTCTTGTCCACGCCCCAGCGACCGAGCTTTTCCGCCAGCTCTTTGGGTGCCGGCAACGGATGCCGCCCGGTGCGCGCGCCCGGCGGCGCAGACAGGTCCTGGTTGAGATCGGCGTAGCGCGCCCCGGGGATGTGGCCCACTTCGTAGGCGTGCCGCCCGGCCGCCGGGTCGGTCAGCGTGAAGCGGCAGTCGAAGATCACCCACTTGGGGTCATCGAGGTGGGCCGCGAGTTCCTCGGTGGTGACGAGTGTCGAGTAGATCATGCGGGCCTCCGCGCCCAGACGCAGCGCCCGGGTGCGCGCGCGCCTGACCGCCTTCGCCCGCGCACGCGCGGCCGCCGGCTAGTAGCCGCCCTTGCGCCGCGACTCGGGCAGTCCGGCAATGCGCCCGCCCTGCTTGCTCGGGTCCTTCGGGAACAGATCGTAGACGTCCTTCTGCTGCAGGCTCTGGCCCCACTTGTCCGACATCGCCTTGACGATCTGCCGGGTATTGGGCTGGTTCTGGTTGTTGTTGAAGTACTCGTCGCGCAGGTATTCGATGAGGTCCCAGTGCTTCTGGGTGAGCGTCAGGCCCTCGAGCTTCGCCATGTGCTCGGCGAGCTCCCGGCTCCAGTCTTCCAGGTTCACCAAAAAGCCGTTCTTGTCGGTTTCGATCGTCTTGCCGTTGAATTCAAAAGACATGGGTCCCCCTTGCTTCGACTCCGTTGGCGCGACGACGGCGCCCGCCAACGCGCGCGAATGATACAAACCGCGCCGCCTCAATCCAAGACCTAGCGCAGCTCGTTGATCCCCTTGTGCGGCAGAAACAGACCGCAGCCGAGGTGGCGCAGCGGCCCGAGCCCGGTCTGCTGCAGGCGCACCGACTCCTCGACCGTGAGATCGGCGAGCATCAGGCTGCGCGTGCGCACCACCCGCGACGGCGTGTAAATCCGATGCTCGATGCCGCACAGCATCTTCCCGGGCTTGATGCCGAGGCGCTGCAACTGCGCATGCACGGCGCCGAGGAACGCGCCCTCATCGTGCTCGTCTTCCGCCACGACATAACGGGCGAAGATGGTGGTGATGTCGCTCAGCCGCCGCACCTCGCCATGCTCGACCTGCAGGCGGTGGCCGGCCACATCGAGCGTCGTGCCGGTCAGGGCCCGGGCGTCGTCCATGCGCGCACGCGGCACGCGCAACGCCAGGCGTGTACGTCGCGACGGGTACAGCAACGCATCCGGTCCCTGCGGACGCATCCAGCCGTTGCCCGAATCGGCCACGTGTATGGTGTGCACCCCGGTGCGCGCGTCTTCCATCAGCCACGGCAGCACGGCGGCGACCGCCTGCGACAGCGCCCAGGCATGATCCACCGGCAGCGTGCGGCAACGGATGGCGAAGCTGACGTCGACGACGTCATCGGACACGACGTAGCGGTTGTCGGTCTGCGCCTCCTGCCAATACATGTCACTGCACCGGCAGGCGCGCCTGCAGTTCAGCGCGATCGAACCACCAGCTCTCCTGCACCAGCACGTCGACCACGTTGCGCAGGCGCACCAGGAATTTCGCCGGATCTTCGAGCTCGAGCTTCTTGAACCACCGATCGAAGGCCGCCTGGTCCTGCACGCCGCTGTGCCGGCGCGCGACGTTGGCGAGCATCTGGTTGGTGTAGAACAGCAGGTTGTCGCGCTCCTTGCCTTCGGGGGCGCGCAGGTCGGCGACGTAGTGCGCCGCGGCGGCGGCCACCGCGGCACCGTCGGAATCGGCCGGCGTCTCGTCGATGACGTGCTGCAGCATCGCGACAGTGACCTCCGGATCGATCGGATAGGTGACCGCGAGCCAGATTCCCTGGCCGAGCGCCGCGAGCGAATCCGGCTGGTCGGCGGCGAACAACACCTCGCAGGCCTGCACCGCACCCTCCCACTGTTCGCCCGCCAGATAGATGTCGAAGGCCTCGCGCGCCGCGTCCCAGGCCTCGCGCATGCGCTCGAGCCGCACCAGCACACGCGCCAGCTCGAGCAATCCGCCGGCACGCATCGCCGGATCGTGCCCGAGGGGCAGTCCGGTCAGCTCCTCGCGCAGCTCGGCGACGCGCTTCTCCAGCAGCGCGACCGGTTCCTGGGTGTCTTCGCCGCTGTCGGCGTCGACGTAAAAGCCGGGTTCCTTCAGATGCTTCATGCGTTCACGTGTCTCTCGCGGGGTCGGGGCGCACGGCGTCAGCGCGTCACGGAATGGATACCGACGAACGCCCCCTCCAGCCGGTCCTCCCAATTGGGCGGGGTGTCGGGGTAGGGCGGCTTGACATCAATCTTGAAGAACATTTCCTGCTGCGCACGCGCCGAAACCACGGTGCAGAGTTCCTCGAAGGTATCGATATCGTGATGCTGCAGCAGCACTTCGCTTAGATAGAGCATGCGATTTCCCCCTCAAACGACGCTGTCACGTCCGTGCCGGCGATACGATCGTAGTATCGCGCGCGATATATCAGCCTGGCGAGCCCCCTGTCCACATCATCCGCAAACTCGGTACGGTTATGCAGGACGTTGTTGCACACCAGCCCCTCGCCCGCTGCCAGGCGGTGGCGGAACACGTACGGCGAGTCGCTGGCCAGGAGTTGTTGCAGGAAGCCGACGGCGGCGCGGGTGACCGGATCGTCCTTCCATTCGATCGAGCGCGTGCGCGCCGTATAGCGCATGTGCAGGTTGCCATGGGCATCGAGCGAGAATACCGGCCCGCTCTGTGCCGGCCGGGGCGGGGCGCCGTCTTCGGTGTTGGCCGGAATGGTCATGCAATCGGGCTGCATCAGGGCCGCGACGTAGGCCGGCTCGGCCTCGCGCATCAGCAGATAGACGATCTCGGGGTCAAGCAGTGCGTTCTCGCCGCCGCGTGCCGCCGGTGACACGCAGTGCAGCAGGAACGCGCGGATGCGCTGGTCCGGGGCGTTGTAGTACCCGTCGGTGTGCCATAACAGGCGGCGATTCGAGTACGGGATGTAGCCGCGTCCGGACTTCTCCGGCACCACGCGCAGCGACGTGATGCTGTCTTCATCGGCCAGGAGGTTGCTGTCGAGGCGGGTCAGACCGAGCTGTGTGCCCAGGCGGCTTACCAGGGTCTTGTCCGCGACGGCGCCGACGCGGCTGGCATAGACCGCCATGTTGGCCTTTCGGCACAGGCGCCGCAGTTCCTGCGCCTGCGCCGGCGTCAGGGCGCGCGGGTCATCGATTTCCACCACCAGCGCGCCGGCCTCGCGAGGGTACCCGGCGAGCTTGTGATCGCGCCACGCGCGAAACCCGGCGTCATTATCGAGCCGGAACGGACTGGCGGTGACGGCCGACGCACGCGGGGTCATGGCAGCAGAGTCTGACATATTCACTCGGAAGACCGGCAGCGCCGGACAGCGCATTGGCATCGATGCCGGGTTGATCAATGTCAATGAACAACCACCGTGCGCTCGGCTACAAGGGCGCTTCACGCCTTTCCGCCGGCAGTGGCCCGCGGACTGGATATATCCCATTGGGGGGAGATAGAATCGCGCGCCTCTCTCCCCAACGTAGGATTTCTTTGCGGTCGTCGGCGCGTACACTGCGCGGCGTTCGATCCGACTGCAAGATGCGGCTGGATAGGCAGTTTCTCAAGGGGGTCGGCAGGGATCGACCGCCGGGAAGCTGCGAGACGCCCGCCGGATGGCGGGCCGGAGACCCCACCGGACGGCACGGGTTGCCGGACGGGGGAATGCACGAGTTTACGTCCTTCTGCCTACTAGGAGGTTGTCCAGATGGCTGACAAGAAGCCGAAGAACCCCGAGAAGCACTCCACCTACCTTCCCAAAGAGAAGAAGTCCTCCAAGCCTTTCCACAGCACCCCGATGCTGGACCAGCTCGAGAGCGGTCCGTGGCCGAGCTTTGTCACCGGTCTGAAGCGTCTGGCGATGGAAAACGACATGATGGTCGACCTGCTCGGCCAGCTGGAACACTCGTACAAGACCCGCCTCGGCTACTGGAAGGGCGGCACCGTGTCCGTGTTCGGTTATGGCGGCGGCATCATCCCGCGCTTCACCGAGCTCATGGGGCCCGACGGCAAGCCGATGTTCCCGGAGGCCAAGGAATTCCACACGCTGCGCGTGCAGCCGCCGGCGGGCAACCACTACACGACCAAGATGCTGCGGCAGCTGTCGGATTCGTGGAAGAAGTGGGGCTCGGGCCTGATCGCCTTCCACGGCCAGACCGGCAACATCATGTTCATCGGCACCACCACCGAGAACACCCAGCACTTCTTCGACGAGATCAACGAGTACGGCTGGGACCTCGGCGGCGCCGGCCCGTGCGTGCGCACCGGCATGAGCTGCGTGGGCGCGGCGCGCTGCGAGCAGTCCTGCGCCAACGAGCAGAAGATCCACCGCCTGCTGGTCAACGACTTCCTCGACGACATGCACCGCCCGGCCCTGCCCTACAAGTTCAAGTTCAAGGTCTCGGGCTGCCCGAACGACTGCATGAACTCGATCCAGCGCGCCGACTTCTCGGTGATCGGCACCTGGCGCGACGACATGAAGGTCGACCAGAAGGAAGTGAAGGCCTTCGTCAAGGCCAAGGGCCGCAAGTACGTGATCGACAACGTCGTGTCGCGCTGCCCGACCCAGGCGCTGTCGCTCAACGATGACGACACGCTGGCGGTCGACAACCGCAACTGCGTGCGCTGCATGCACTGCATCAACGTCATGACCAAGGCGCTCTCGCCGGGCGACGACAAGGGCGTCACCATCCTGGTCGGCGGCAAGCGCACCCTCAAGATCGGCGACCTGTTCGGCACCGTGATCGTGCCGTTCATGAAGCTCGAGACCGACGAGGATTACGACAAGCTCAAGGAGCTCGCGCACAACATCATCGACTTCTGGGCCGAGAACGGCCTGGAGCACGAGCGTTGCGGCGAGATGATCGAGCGCATCGGTCTCACCAACTTCCTGGAAGGCATCGGCCTCGAGCCGGATCCCAACATGATCAACCATCCGCGCACCGTCTCCTACGTCCGCATGGATGACTGGGATCAGGAAGCGGAGAAGTGGAAGGCCCGCAAGGCGGCCGGCTGAACAGGCACCCACCGCCCCCCCCCGACAGGCGGGCTGCGCACCACGCTCACGACACGAATTGCTGCAGGCTTCTGGAGGTTAACAACACATGGCTGAGATGCGTCCCCCCATCGAAAGCGGCTGCCCCGACCCGTTCCAGTACATGCACCCGCTGATGATCAAGAATTTCGGCAACTGGAAGTATCACGATCGTCCGCGTCCGGGCGTGTTGCACCACGTCGCCCACTCCGGCGACGAGATCTGGACCGTGCGCGTCGGCACCCAGCGTCAGCTCGGGCCCTACGAGATCAACCTGCTGTGCGACATCGTCGACAAGTACGGCGAGGGTTATGTCCACTTCACCATCCGTTCCAACCTGGAAGTGATGGTATCCAGCAAGGACAAGGTCGAACCGCTCATCAAGGCGTTTGAAGAGGCCGGTTACCCGGTCGGCGGCACCGGCAACTCGGTGACCATGATCTCCCACACCCAGGGCTGGCTGCACTGCGACATCCCGGGGACCGACGCCTCGGGCGTGGTCAAGGCGCTGATGGACGAGCTGCACGATGAGTTCGTGAAGGAAGACATGCCGAACCGCGTGCACATCACCACCTCCTGCTGCCAGATCAACTGCGGCGGCCAGGGCGACATCGCCATCAACGTGCAGCACACCAAGCCGCCCAAGATCAACCACGACCTCGTGGCCAACGTGTGCGAGCGTCCGTCGGTCGTGGCGCGCTGCCCGGTGGCGGCGATCCGCCCGGCCATGGTCAACGGCAAGCCCTCGCTCGAAGTCGACGAGAAGAAGTGCATCTGCTGCGGCGCCTGCTTCCCGCCCTGCCCGCCCATGCAGATCAACGATCCGGAGCACTCCAAGCTCGCCATCTGGGTGGGCGGCAAGAACTCCAATGCGCGCTCCAAGCCGATGTTCCACAAGCTCGTGGCCGCCGGCGTGCCGAACAACCCGCCGCGCTGGCCGGAAGCCGCGGCAATTGTGAAGAAGATCCTCCGGGTCTACAAGCAGGACGCCAAGGACTGGGAACGCGTTGGCGACTGGATCGAGCGCATCGGCTGGCCGCGCTTCTTCGAGCTGACCGAGCTGCCGTTCACCAAGTTCCATGTCGACAACTGGCGTGGCTCGCGTTACACGCTCAACGCCTCGGCGCATATCCGCTTCTAGCCGCGAACAGCCGCGAACAAAACGACAAGGGAGGGGTGATTCCTATGAAGTTGGCGGTACTGGTAAACGAGGGGCCGTATACGCATCAGGCGTCAGACACGGCCTACCAGTTCACCAAGGCGGCACTGGAGAAGGGTCACGAGATCTTTCGCGTGTTCTTCTACCACGATGGTGTCAACAACGGCACGCGTCTCACCGTGCCGCCGCAGGACGAGCGCAACATCGTCAAGCGCTGGTCGGAACTGGCCGAGAAGCACAAGCTCGATCTCGTCATCTGCATCGCCGCGGCCCAGCGCCGCGGCCTGCTCGACGAGGGCGAGATGAAGCGCCATGGCAAGGACGCCAACAACATCGCGCCGGGCTTCCGCATCTCGGGACTCGGACAACTGATCGAAGCCGGGATCCAGGCCGAACGCCTGGTCACCTTCGGCGACTAAGGGGGGCGCGATGGAAGAAATGGAAGAAGGTGGCGTCAAGAAGAAGTTCATGTTCGTCAACCGCAAGGCGCCGTACGGGACGATCTACGCTCTCGAATCGCTCGAGGTAGTGCTGATCTGCGCGGCGTTCGAGCAGGACGTGTCGCTGGCGTTTCTCGACGACGGCGTGTACCAGCTCACCAAGGGCCAGAACACCAAGGCGACCGAGATGAAGAACTTCTCCCCCACGTACCGCGCGCTCGAAGGCTATGACATCGAGAAGCTGTACGTCGAGAAGGAATCACTCGCCGCACGCGGTCTGTCCGAGGCCGACCTCGTGGTGCCGGTGCAGGTGCTGTCGGCCGCCGAGATGACCGAGATGATGGAAGGCCAAGACGTGGTGCTGAGCTTCTGAGGGCAAAGAGATGGCGCTGCTACACACCGTGAACAAATCGCCGTTTGAACGCAACGCGTTCGAGGCCTGCCTCGCGCACGCCAAGGCCGGCAGTTCCGTGCTGCTGATCGAAGACGGCATCTATGCCGCCGTGAAGGGAACAGCGGCCGCGAAGAAACTGGGCGATGCCATGAAGTCGGTCAAGGTCTATGTGCTCACTCCCGATGTCGAGACACGTGGCATGAGCGGTCGTCTGATCGACGGCGTCCAAGGCGTCGATTACAGCGGCTTCGTGGACTTGGTAACCCAACACAATGCGGTAGAATCCTGGCTCTAGGCCCGAGCCGACATACAACTCTCTTGAGGAGAACGTAACATGCCAATCGAAGTTAACGGAAAGACCTACGAAACCGACGAAGAAGGCTATCTCGTCAATCGCACCGACTGGAACGAAGAGGTCGCCAAGGCCATGGCCAAGGCCGACAACTGCGAGCTGACGCAGAACCACTGGGAAGTGATCAACTTCCTGCGCGAGTACTACGACGAATACCAGATTGCCCCGGCGGTGCGCGTCCTGACCAAGGCGATCGGCAAGAAGCTCGGTGCCGACAAGGGCAACAGCAAGTATCTGTACGAGCTGTTCCCGTACGGCCCGGCCAAGCAGGCGTGCAAGTACGCCGGCCTGCCGAAGCCGACCGGCTGCGTGTAAGGAGAAGCATAACTACAGTCTCGTTGGGGCGGCGGTCGCCGTCCCCAACGACTCCAGCAGTTTCTCGGAGAAAGCGATGTCGGCAGTTACCGTCACATACGCACTGCTGTTGTACATTGCGACGTTCGTTTTCGTCGCCGGGGTGGCGCGCAAGATTTACATCTTCGCCCGGACCCCGCAGCCCCTGAAGATTCCGACCACGCCGGCGCCCACCACGTACACCGGCGTCGCCTTGCGCATGCTGCGCGAGGTCACCGTATTCGAGAGCCTGTTCAAGTCGAACAAGTGGATCTGGGTGTTTGGCTGGATCTTCCACCTGTCGCTGCTGCTCGCCTTCATCCGCCATCTGCGCTACGTCCTGACGCCCGGCTCGGTGCTGTGGCCACTGATCGAGCTCGAGCTCGTGCAGGCCGCCGGCAAGTACGCCGGTTATGCCATGCTGCTCGGGCTCGCCGGGCTGCTGGCGCGGCGCATCGTCGTCGACCGTGTGCGCTACATCTCGAGCCCGTCGGACTTCCTTATGCTGCTGCTGTTGCTCGCCATCGCCGGCAGCGGCCTGATGATGACCTTCGTGGCGCACACCGACATCGTCGCGCTCAAGGCGTTCGTGCTCGGACTGCTGTTGTTCGACTGGCAGCCCCTGCCGACCAGCGCGTTCCTGCTCGTTCACCTGGCGCTGGTCGCGATACTGATGCTCGTGTTTCCGTTTTCCAAACTGCTGCATGCGCCGGGGGTGTTTTTCAGCCCGACGCGCAACCAGCGCGACAATCCGCGCGAGCAGCGCCACGTCGCGGGCTGGTCAGCGCAGATCGACAACACCAAGCCGGCGAGCGCGGGGTAGACACCATGGCCGATTTCGAAACCCCGGTGCTCGGCGAATACCAGACCATCCCCCATATCCACCCGGGGGCGATGGCCGCGTCCAAGCCGTACGTGGCCAAGCCCGAGCACAACAAGCCGCTCGGCTTCCCCGGCGAGCTGGTGGAGAACTGGGAGCAGAAGGCGGTCGCCAAGCTGGGCGAGCTGGTGGCCAAGTCGCGCGCCCTGCAGGTGTTTCTCGACTCGTGCGTGAAGTGCGGCGCCTGCACCGACAAGTGCCACTACTACCTCGGCACCGCTGACCCGAAGAACATGCCGGTCGCCCGCCAGGACCTGCTGCGCTCGGTCTATCGCCGCTACTACACCACCGCCGGCAAGCTGTTCCCGAAGCTGGTCGGCGCGCGCGACATGACCAAGGACGTGCTGGACGAGTGGTACAGCTACTTCCACCAGTGCTCGCAGTGCCGGCGCTGCTCGGTGTTCTGCCCGTACGGCATTGACACCGCGGAAATCTCCATGGCAGCGCGCGAGATCATGGATTCGGTCGGCCAGGGCCAGAAGTACTGCAACGAGATCCTGGTCAAGGTCCACAAGATCGGCAACAACCTCGGCCTGCCGGGGCCGGCGCTGGAAGACACGCTCGCCGGCCTCGAGGAAGACGTTAAGAACGACACCGGCGTCGACGTGAAGTACCCGCTCGACGCCAAGGGCGCCGAGGTGCTGCTGGTCACGCCGTCCGCCGACTTCTTCGCCGAGCCGCACATCGACGGCCTGATCGGCTACGGCAAGGTGTTCCATGCCGCCGGGATCTCCTGGACGCTGTCGACGCATGCCTCGGAGGCCGGCAACTTCGGCATGTTCGTGGGCTCGCCCGAGAACCTGCACAAGATTGCCAAGCGCATCCGCGAGGCGGCGCTCGATCTCGGGGTGAAGCGCATCGTCGTCGGCGAGTGCGGGCACGCCTGGCGCGTGGCCTACAGCTTCTGGAACACGCTGATCGGCCCGTTTGATTTTCTCGATCCGAACTATCCCGTGCCGCAGCATATCTGCGAGGTCACCTACGACCTGATCCAGCGCGGGGCGCTCAAGTTCGACAAGTCGGCGAACGACGACAAGGTCGTCACCTTCCACGACTCGTGCAACGTCGCGCGTGCCTCGCGCATGGGTAACATGCCCGGCGGCCAGTTCATCATTCCGCGCGCCGTGGTCAAAGCGGCGGTCAACAAGTTCGTCGACATGGCGCCGGATACCATCTTCGAGAGCACTTACTGCTGTGGTGGCGGCGGCGGCGTGCTGACGGATGAGCTGCTGGAGCTGCGCGTCAAGGGCACGCAGCCGCGCATGCAGGCGCTCAAGCAGGTCGTCGAGGAGCACGGTGTCACGCACATCGCGGCGATCTGCGCGATCTGCAAGGCGCAGTTCACCAAGGTGTTGCCCTACTACAAGTTTCCGATGGACATGATCCAGAGCACGCACGGACTGGTGAGCAAGGCGATCCAGCTCGGCGCGGTCAACCAATAGCAAACCGGTCTCACAGCAACGCGGCTTCTTTTAGGAGAACCTCACGATGGCAACTCCCGCAGACAAGGCAAAGCAGCTCTCGCAGGGTCATACCTGGCGCCGCTTCAAGGACGGCGACCACGAGTGGCGCTCGTTGCAGGAGAAGATTTTCATCGCCGACGAGACCGATAAGTGCCCGACCTACGTGCACAAGACCCCGCCCTGCCAGGCGAGCTGCCCCTCGGGCGAGGACATCCGCGGCTGGCTCAACATCGTGCGCGGCATCGAGAAGCCGCCCAAGGACGTGAAGTGGCAGGAGTACGCGTTTCGTCGCTCCACCGATGCCAATCCGTTCCCCTCGATGATGGGCCGGGTATGTCCGGCGCCGTGCCAGACCGGTTGCAACCGCAATGCCGTGGAAGACTACGTGGGCATCAACGCGGTCGAGCAGTTCATCGGTGACTGGGCGCTCAATAACAAACTGGCATTCAAACCGGCCGAGCAGTCGACGGGCAAGAAGGTCGCCATCATCGGTGGCGGCCCGGCGGGTCTCGCCGCCGCCTACCAGCTGCGCCGCAAGGGCCATGCGGTGACGCTGTTCGACGACCACGAGGAGCTCGGCGGCATGGCCAAGTACGGTGTGCCGGGTTACCGCCTCCCGCGCGACGTGCTGGACGGTGAGATCAACCGCATCGTGGCCATGGGCGTCGAGGTGCGTCTCAAGACCCGCGTCGGCACCGACGTCCCGCTGGCCGATATCGAGAAGAACCACGATGCCGTGCTGTTTGCCATCGGCTGCCAGGCCGGTCGCATGCTGCCGATCGAGGGCGGCAATGCGAGCAACTGCATCAGCGGCGTGGCGTTCCTCGAGGCCTTCAACCAGGGGCGCCTCAAGGCCGTCGCCGGGCGCGTCGTGGTGGTCGGTGGTGGCGACACCTCGATCGACGTGGCGTCGGTGGCGCGCCGCCTCGGCTACATCAAGGAGATGAAGGAGACCGAGCGCCCCGAGTACGTGGTGCTCGGCCAGACCGCGCACGACGTCGCGCTGACTGCCAAGAGAGAAGGTGCCGAGGTGCTGCTCATCTCGCGCCAGCCGGTGGAAAAAATGAACGCCGCGAAGCACGAGATCGAGGACGCCCAGCGCGAGGGCGTGAAGATCCAGGGTTCGCTGCAGCCGGTCAAGGTCATTCTCGGGCCCGACGGGCGCGCCAAGGCGCTGCGTGTCGTGCAGCTCGACTACTCGAGCGGCAAGCCGGTCGAGAAACCCGGCACCGAACAGGACCTCGAGGCCGATCTGATCGTCTCGGCCATCGGCCAAGTGGGCAATTTCACCGGTCTGGAGGGCTTCGACAACGGCAAGGGCCTGATCAACGCCGACAAGTTCTACCAGGTCCCCGGCAAGCCGGGTTTCTTCGTGTGCGGTGACATCATCCGCCCGCACCTGCTGACCACGGTCATCGGCCAGGGCTCGATCGTCGCCGACACCATCGACCACTACCTGCGCAAGCAGGATCTTGGCAAGCGTCCCAAGGTCGACGTGCACCACTTCAACCTGCTCGACAAGCTGCGCGAGACCAACCTGCTGCCAAAAGAGTTCCACCCAAGCGATGAGGGTGCGCGCGACATCGATCGCGGCCTGCGTGGCACCTCCCTCGCGGGCAAGGCCGTCGGTGGCTACGCGATTCACAACTACGAAGACCGCGCCGCCTCCGAGGTGTGCCAGGCCGATGAGCTGTTCCTCGGGCATTTCCCCTACACCCCGCGCAATCTGCGCACCGAGATGGTGCCCGACGCCAACGAGGTGCTCGGCCATTTCCAGGAGCGCATGAAGGGTCTCAGCGAAGAGCAGACCGTGGCCGAGGCCAAGCGCTGCATGAGCTGCGGCCTGTGCTTCGAATGCGACAACTGCGTGATCTACTGCCCGCAGACCGCGGTCAAGCGCACGCCCAAGAACGAGTACACCATGGGCCGCTACGTCTACACCGATTACGACCTGTGTATCGGCTGCCACATCTGTGCCGACGTCTGTCCGACCGGCTACATCAAGATGGGCATGGGCGATCACTAGAACAGGACCGGCGGGCACAGGCGGGGTAGCCATGGGCACAGCAATAATGACAAAGAAAGGGCATCGGCGGCTCTGGCTCGCGGCGCTGCTGGTCAGCATCGCGGCCCTGCCCGCCTCTGCGCACGAGGCCAGGAAGGGACGCGTGCCGGTGCCGGCGGTGCACACGGCGCAGGGCGACAAATGCGTCGAGCCGACCGATGTGATGCGGCGCGATCACATGAAGTTCATCCTGCACCAGCGCGATGAAACCATGCATCGCGGCATTCGCACCGTCAAGCACAGCTTCAAGAACTGTGTGAACTGCCACGCCGACCCGCAGACCAACAGCGTGCTCGGCAAGGACGGCTTCTGCCAGAACTGCCACAGCTACGCCGCCGTCAAGATCGACTGCTTCGAGTGCCACGCGTCCTCGCCCGAGAAGGCCAAGACCGCCGCGGCCCCGCAGCCGCCTGCCGGGAAATAGCCATGGACATGAATCGTCGCCAGTTCCTGGGTTGGGGTGCGGCCACCGTCGCCGGTGCGGCGGCAGTCCCGAGCCTGCGCCTGATCGATCTCGCGCAGGCCCGCTCACCCGAGCAGGCGGTCTCTTCGCTGCAGCGCTGGGGCCTGTTGGTCGACATCAGCAAGTGCCGCGATTGCGACGCCTGCGTCAGCGCGTGTCACGAGGAAAACGGCATTGTCGGCCACGGACGCCCCGCCACGGACGCACAGTGGATTCGCAAGGTGACGCTCCGCGATCAGCAAACCGGCTACGTGCAGACGCTCCCGGTCATGTGCCAGCACTGCGAGCACCCGCCGTGTGTCGACGTCTGCCCCACCGGGGCCTCGTTCAAGCGCGCCGACGGCATCGTGCTGGTCGACCGCCACATCTGCATCGGCTGCCGCTACTGCATGATGGCCTGCCC
>CAZVUN010000054.1:0-17448 GCA_964629975.1 uncultured Acidiferrobacteraceae bacterium
GTGCCGGCAAGCGCGCCGAGCCGCTCGATCAGCTCCGGCACCTGCGCCAGGCGCCGCGGCTCGGTGACGAACACCGTGAGCCCGAGCGCCCGCAGCCGTGCGAGCTGCGCCGGCGGATTGCCACTTTGCCAGGCGACGACCAGGTCGGGACGCAGCGCCACGATCCGCTCGATGTCCAGACCGGCGCTGCTGCCGATGCGCGCGACCTCCCGGGCCGCGGCCGGAAAATCGCTGAACTCCGCCACACCGACCAGACGCTCGCCGGCCCCGGCGGCGTAGAGCAGCTCGGTGGCGTGCGGCGCGAGACTGACGATGCGCTCGGCCGGCTGCGCGAGCTCGACGCGCGCGCCGGCGTCGTCAACGGCATGCAGCACGCCGAAGGTGAGCGGTGCCGGCAGCGCACACAGCGCCGCGACCACCCCGCGCCACGCGCCGTACATGGCGGCGGGACCTACGACAGCTCGGGCAGCCGCCCGGCGTGGAACACGAGCCTCGGCATGAGATAGCGCCCCGTGCGCTCGATCTCGATGCGCGTGATGCCGGCGCTCGGTACGTGCAGGCGGAAGATACGCGCGAGCGGCACCTCGAGCACGTGCCCGACGATGGCGCGTATCACCCCGGCATGCGCCACCACCAGCACGTGCCGGCCGCTGTGGCGTTGCAGCACATCGTTCCACGCCAGCAGCACACGCGCCTGAAACTGCACGAGCGGCTCGGCACCGGCCGGGGCATGGGCAAGCGGATCGTCCCAGAAGCGCGCCAGGCGCTCGGCGTCGTCGCGGCGGATGTCTTCGGGCGTGCGTCCCTCCCAGGCGCCGAACCCGAGCTCCTTCAGGCGCGCGTCGGTCTCAAGGCTCAGGGCATGGCGTTGCGCCAGCTCGCGCGCGAACGCCAGGCAGCGCGACAGCGTCGAGCTCACGATCGCGTCCCACGGGCGCGCATCGCCCACGGCGCTGCGCATCTGTGCCCAGCCCTTGTCGCTCAGCGGATCATCGGTCTGACCGCGGTACCTGCGCCCGCCCACCGGTTCACCATGGCGCATCAGATCGACGCGGGTCAGCAGCTGCGTCATCGAATGGGCGATAGCGTTTGTGTGCGCTGAGGTCGGCCGGCACCGGACGCGGCGCCACGGGACGCGTCTAGCCGGTGATCAGGCCTGCGAAATGCGCGCCGGCCATGAGGATGCCGACCACCAGCCACATGAGCAATACGCGCCATACCAGTGCCACCACGCCGCGCACATGGTGGGCGTCCGGCACCACGCTGAGCTCGGCGGTCGCTTCCTCGAACTCGGTCTCCTCGCCGCCCGGCTCACAGGTCTGCATGTGCATCGCGCCGAATCCGGACGCGAGCAGCGGACCGCTGTTGATGTCGCCCCACACGCTCATGCGCTTGGCCCAGCAGTGCAAGGCGTCCTCGAAGCTGCCCATGAGCGCGTAGGACAGCGCCGTGATGCGCGCCGGGATCCAGCCGAGCACGTCGTCGAGACGTGCGGCGGCCCAGCCGAACTCGGCGAAGCGCTCATAGCGGTGTCCCCACAACATGTCGAGGATGCTCGCCAGGCGCTGCAACACCGCGCCGAACGGCCCGAGCAGCACGAACCAGAAGATCGGGGAGATCACGAGCGCGTTGCCCTGCTTCAACACCGCCTCGACGGTGGCGCGGGCGATGCCAGCCTCGGTCTGCTCGGGCGCGCCCTTGCCGGTCAGCTCGCGCAGCTGTTCGTTGGCGTCGTGCAGATCGTTGCTCTCGAGCGCGTCGGCCACCGCACCGCTGGTCTTGGCGAGCCGGTAAATATCGAGGCACAGGTACAGGATCAGCACGTCGAAGGCGACACGCAGCAACCAGCCTATCTCGCCCAGCACGTAACGCACCAGCACCACGGCGGCCGCGATTGGCACGATCGCGAGCAGCACCGCACCGACGCCATGCACGCGCTTGCCGCCGTTGAAGCGCTCTTCGATCGATTCGGCCCAGTCACGGTACCAGGCGAACGGCTTGAAGCCGTGGCGGTCGGGGACGAGGCGATCGAGGGCGACGGCGAGCAGGATGGTGAGCAGGATCTCGGTCATGGGCCGGGGCAGGAATGCATCGGCCACAATGATACCGCAGCCTCCCGCGCGCCTCTAGGCGCGCACGCCTTCACGCCGGTGACGACGCGCCCGCGAGCAGCGACAGATAGTGCGCCCAGTCGAAGCCGCTGCCCGGATCGGACTTGCGTCCCGGCGCGATGTCCTGGTGGCCGTAGATGCGCGCGGCGCTCATCGCGGGATAGGCCGCCATCAGTGCCGCCGTCAGCGCCGCCAGACGCTCGTACTGCACGGGTGCGAACGGCGCATCGTCGGTCCCCTCGAGCTCCACGCCGATGGAAAAGTCGTTGACGCGCTCGCGCCCCTCGCACCACGAACGCCCGGCGTGCCAGGCGCGCTGCGTGGTCGGAACGAACTGCAGCAGCTCGCCATCGCGCCGGATGAGAAAGTGCGCCGACACCCGCAGACCGGCGATCTCCCTATAGTAAGGATGCGCGTCCTGCGGCAGGCAGCCGCAGAACAGCTGCTCGATGCCGGCGCCACCGAACTCGCCGGGCGGCAGGCTGATGGCGTGGATGATCAGCACCTCCGGCCGGCAACCGGGAGGCCGTGCATCCGCGTGTGGTGAGGGCACGAGGCGCGCCCCGCGCAGCAGACCGGTCGAGGGGTCGAGTTCCATGGGCAACCTGTGAGCAGGCCGCGTCACGCCCGCGTGGACGCGACGCATGCGCCGAAGCATAGCATGCCCTCCCACGCGACCCGTGGCGCAACCGGCGATTGCCGCTCGCCCTGCGGAATCACGCGCGCCGCTCCGTTATAATCGGCGGTGACGCCCATAATGACTGATCCGCCCCGCGGTTCTCACGGGAGACCCACCGGTGCCAGCGCGCACAGCTTCCCTCACCCACTGCCCGGAATGGGCGGCCCTCACAGCCCATTACGCTGACATCCGCCCCACCGGCTTGCGTGCGCTGTTCGCGCAGGATCCGCAGCGCGGCGAACGCCTGAGCATCGAGGCCGAGGGGGTCTTTCTCGACTACTCGAAGAATCTCCTGACCGATCAGACCATGCAGCGGCTCCTTGCCCTCGCGCGGGCGCGCGGGCTGCCGGCGCGCATCGCGGCGATGTTCGCCGGTGAACGCATCAACACCACGGAGCAGCGCGCCGTGCTGCACACGGCACTGCGCGCACCGCGCACGGCGACCGTGATGCTCGATGGTGAGAACGTCGTCCCGCAGGTGCACGCCGTGCTCGACCGCATGGCGGCACTGGCCGAACAGATCCGCACCGGCCAATGGCGCGGGCACACCGGCAAGCCCTTGCGCAACATCATCAACATCGGCATCGGTGGCTCGGATCTCGGTCCGCGCATGGCCACGGCCGCGTTGCGCTTCTATGCCGATCGGCGGCTGCGCACCCGCTTCGTGTCCAACATCGATGCGACCGATTTTGTCGAGGCAGTGCATGATCTCGACCCGGCCGAGACGCTGTTCATCGTTTCGTCCAAGACGTTTACCACACTCGAGACCCTGGCCAACGCCCGCGCCGCGCGCGCGTGGTGCATCGCCGGCCTGGGCGAGGCGCGCGCCGTCGCGCGCCATTTCGTCGCGGTGTCCACCAATGCGGCGGAGGTGGCAGGCTTCGGAATCGATCCGGCCAACATGTTCGAGTTCTGGGACTGGGTCGGGGGACGCTACTCGCTGCCCTCCGCCATCGGCCTCGCGCTCATGATCGCCGTCGGACCGCAGCACTTCCGCGACATGCTCGCCGGCTTCCATGCCATGGACGAGCACTTTCGCAGCGCACCGCTCGAGCGCAACCTGCCGGTGCTGCTCGGCTTGATCGGCATCTGGAATCGCAACTTTCTGGGCGCGGCGTCGCACGCGGTGCTGCCGTACGATCAGTACCTCGCGGATCTGCCGGCCTACCTGCAACAGCTCGACATGGAGAGCAACGGCAAGCGCGTGACGCGCGCCGGCGATGCGCTCGACTACGACACCGCGCCGGTCATCTGGGGCCAGGCCGGCACCAACGGCCAGCATGCCTTTTACCAGCTGCTTCATCAGGGCACGGCGCTCGTCCCGTGTGACTTCATCGGCTTCTGTCGCCCGCTCAACCCGCTCGACAACCACCACGATCTGTTGATTGCGAATCTGCTGGCCCAGACCGAGGCGCTCGCGTTCGGCAAGACACCGGCGGAGGTGCGTGCGGAGGGCACACCGGAGGCGCTCGTGCCCCATCGAACGTTCCCGGGCAACCGCCCGACCAACACCCTGCTGCTCGAGCAACTGACTCCCCACGCGCTCGGCCGATTGATCGCGCTCTATGAGCACAAGGTATTCGTGCAGGGCGCGATCTGGGACGTGAATTGCTTCGATCAGTGGGGCGTGGAACTCGGCAAGGCGCTCGCCAAACGCATCGAGCCCGCGCTTGCCGCCAGCAACGAGCCGCCGCTCCCGCACGACAGCTCCACCCGCACGCTCATACGACGCTACCGCGCCTACCGGTTGTCGCCGACCCTGAGGCGGACGTGAGGTTCCGCCGCCGCAAAGGGCGTCGGTGCGCCACTCAAACAAGACATCGCGGAACGGGCGCCTGAGACAAGAGGCGCCGTAACGTACTGTGGTGAATGGTGCCGGTGCGCGGACTCGAACCGCGGACCTACTGATTACGAATCAGTTGCTCTACCAACTGAGCTACACCGGCAGGCGAGAACCCGACGCGGGAAGACGCGCAGTATAGGGTAGGAGATCGGGCGCACCAAGCTGGCGCCGGGCCCCGGTCGCCAAGTGGCCGGAGGCTATGCGGTACGACGGATGCGGATGACGACGTCCACACCCTGCAGGGCGGTGCCCTCGGGCAATGGGGGAAGACCGGTCACCTGCACCTTGCTCGCGTCCACGTCGGTCAGCTCGCCCGTGCTTTCGTCATACAGGTGATGGTGCGGTGCCGTGTTCGGGTCATAGAAGACCCGCACCGGGTCGGCAATAACCTCCCGTACCACGCCCTTCTCGGCCAGGAGGCCGAGGGTGTTGTAGACGGTCGCCTTCGATACCCGCCGATCCTCGCCATTTACCACATTGAAGACGTCTTCCGCCGACATGTGAACACCGCGTGACAGCATGGCGCGTGTGATCTGGACCCGTTGGGCCGTCGGGACAACGCCATGCTCACGTAACTTTCGTGCTACGTCAGCTTCAGATAGGAATGGTTGTGTCATCTGCATTTAGAAACAGTATAAGTTGCTTGCCAAAGGGCTGTCCACGGACCGCTGCCTTTCCCGTGCAATTGACCATCCTATCGGGACCGGGCGCAACATCCGGGGCTAAACTGCCGGCCCAACTGGCGTCGAGGATTTGACGTCGAATCGGTCCTCAGAACTGGGAACCGGGGAGGTTTCGGCTCACAACCGAGTGCAATGGTCTGGACCATCAAGGACGGCTGACCAATCACGTCAATTGCTGAATCGCGATCTTCGCTTATGCTTGTTGAAGCGGCAACTGAAGCAAGTGGCGAATTGCACGGAATCGATGCTACGGCCGCAGCGACGAACGCAACCGCTGGCCCGTGCCGACGTGTAACAAAGGGTAAAATGCACCCAACCAAGTTTGACATCGTAGTGCCTTCTGTCTGCTCAGATGAGCCGTTCGTCTGCCACTTTAAGCCGGGCAATCGACCGTTCGTCCGTCACAAGGCACCGTCTGTCGGTTTTCATTCTAGCAGCGGCTTTACGCTCATCGAACTTATCATCGCGATGACAATCGTCGGCATTCTGACGGCGCTCGCATTCCCGAGCTTTCGTGAATTCATCCAGAACCAGCGCCTATCCACCCAGACCAACGAATTGGTCAGCGACCTCGCTTTCGCGCGCAGCGAGGCGGTCAAGCGAAAGGGTCCGGTTACCGTGTGCGTTTCTACCTCGGGTACCGGGTGTACCGCGGGCGACTGGGAGGCCGGCCGGATCGTGTTCTCCGACGCCAACGGCGACGGCACCGTCGACGCCGGCGACGGCGACACCGTCCTGCGGGCGCGCGAAAAGTTGGACAGCTCAATCACACTGCGGTCGCTTGGGGTCGCAACGACTCCGCTGTCGTTCGGCGCGACCGGCGCCATCATCGCGGGCGGGCCGGTTACGTTCGCGCTGTGCGACGGGCGCGGCGCCAGCAAGGGGCGCGCAGTGCTGACCAACCCGATTGGCCAGGCGCGGGTCGATCAGAATGCGCCGGCAAACTGCACCTAGCCAAATGAGGATTGTCATCGCTATGGCCCCCCTCATACCCTGCCGAACCGCACCCGCCCGACATGTCGCGGGCTTCACACTCCTTGAGGTGCTGGTGGCGCTGCTCGTGCTGTCGATCGGCCTGCTCGGTCTGGCCGGACTGCAGACTTTCAGTCTCAAGTTCAACGCCCAGTCCTACCAGCGCACCCAGGCGACACTCCTGATCGACTCGATGGTTGACCGCATGCGGGCCAATCCGGACGGTGTAAACAACAACATTTACAACAACGTCCCGCTTGGCACCCCGGCCAGCACGTACACCTATGCCGCCGGTTGCCCCGACGCCTGCGGCAACGCTGACGAACTCGCCAAGTACGATCTCTACCAGTGGCTTACGGCCATTTCGGCTCCCGGGATGCTCACCGGCGGGCAAGGCGGCATCAGTTTCGACGGCACGCGCCACACCGTGACCATCGTTTGGTACGAGAATGACCTGCAGATGCAGCAGCAGTCGATCGTTCAACTCTTCCCGGGCTAGATCATGCAGCGCAATTGTCGCTCGATAGTTGTACCGGTTCCGCGTGTCGCCTTCGCTGGGCCCGGCGAGCACGGGTTCTCGCTCGTGGAACTGATGGTCGCCTTGACGCTCGGCCTGCTCATCATGGCCGCGGTCGTGGGCGTGTTCCAGTCGACGCGCATGACCTACCAGACCGACGAGGCATTGATGCGCCTGCAGGAAAATGCCCGCTTCGCGATGGAGACGATCACGCGCGAAACCCGCCAGGCCGGGGCCCTCGGCTGCAGCCGCTGGGTGACCAACGCGGCAGGGGGTGGGGGGGACGTCAAGCCCCACAACAACGTCAATGTCGGATCGGCCGGTGACCCCTACGACTTCGATCTCAGCCAGGTGTTCTTCGGCTTCGAAGCCAACAACACCGGTCCCGGCCAGACGCGTTCCTATGGCGGCAGTTATCCGGCAAACGTCACCAACGACTGGAACCCCGCGCTCAATACCGCCCTCGTCGCCAACGCCTTGCCGGGTTCCGACATCCTGGTGGTGCGGCGCATGGCCTCGACCCCGGCCAAGCTGGGGGGGCCGACCACCGGCACCTTGGTTCCCGTCACGGCCGGCGCGGTCGCCAGCTTCACGCCCGGTGAAGTGGCGATGGTTTACGACTGCGCGCGCGCGTCGATCTTCCAGATCACCGGGATCAATGGCAACAACCTTGAACACATCGCCGCCGGCACGCCGGGCAATGCCTGCCCCGACTGGACGCAGCCCACGGCCGCATGCCGCTGGGGCGATCAGTCCTTCAGCGATGAAGATGCCGAAATCGTTAAAGTGCAGACCACGGCGTTCTATGTCGCCCAAACCGCGCGCGGCGTGCCCGCCCTGTTCCAGGCGTCCTTCCCCGGCGGGACCGAGGAACTGGTCGAGGGCGTCGAAAACATGCAGATGCTGTATGGCATCGATGACGACGCAGATGCCAAGGTCGACCGCTATGTCACTGCCGACGCGGTGGGGGCGAGCTGGGGCAACGTCGTGGCCGTGCGGCTCGCGTTGCTGGTGAGCAGCGTCAACACCACCGGCACATCGGCCGGCGGCGGCACCGACACCAACTCCTATCGCTTGCTCGACAGCACGCCGGCCAAGGGCGTGACCATCGATCCGCCAAACGATCTGCGTCGGCGCAGCACCTTCGAGGCCACCATCGTGCTGCGCAGCCGGGGGGTTTGATCATGCACACCACAATACCGCGATCGTTGTCGACCGGACTCACCGCGCATCGTTCGGTCCCGCAGCAGCGGGGTGCGGCGCTTGCCATGGCGCTCATCTTTCTGCTGATCCTCACCCTCATCGCGGTGACCGCGGTCACCTCGAGCAGCCTGGGGGAGAAGATGGCAGCTAACCTGAAGGATCAGCGCACCGCATTCCAGGCCGCTGAAGCCGCGCTGCGCGCGGCGGAAGGGTGGATCACGAGCCTGAACTACTCCGATCCGACCAAGATCATCCCCGAGAACACCGGCACCGCCTGCACAACAGCCACCACGGTGTGCAAGCAGAACCTGCTCGGCAATCTCGGCGACCAGTCGGCCTATCCCAATTCCTGGTGGAAGAACTACGCCGTCGCCTATGGCTCGAACCTGTCGGCAGCGGACCAGCCACGCTATGTCGCGGAATTCCGCGCCTTCGAAATGGACGACCCTTCGCTCGGCAAGGACTACGGTAAGCCGGGCCGGGCCTTCTACCGAGTCACCGGCTTCGGCGTCGGAGCGACCGAAAGCGCCACCGCAGTCGTGCAGAGCCACTTCGGCGTGCACGTCAACCCGCCCAAGTAATCGTCGGAAAGTGCATCCATGCGTCCGCCTCACCACAGAGCTGCGCGCGCCGGCGAGACCGGTCACGCGCAGTGTCGCGCCAGGCGGCCGTACAAGAAAGGAGCAGCAGTCATGATCCACAGCTTCATCCGCAGAACCATCACGGTCACCGGCCTTGCGGCACTCATTGCGGTCGGCGCCACGCCCTACCCGGCGTCCGCCGCGCCGCTCAGCCTCGCCGACAGCCCGCTGGCGCTGCTGGCGAGCGTCGATCCGAACCTGATCTTCACCTACGACGACTCGGGCAGTATGTCATGGGCATTCATTCCTGACTCGCTCGGTAACGACGATCTCGACGACGAGCGCCGCAGCTGTTCCTCGACCTTCAACCCGCTCTATTTCGACCCGAACGGGACCTACGATGTGCCGGTTGACGCCAACGGCGACCCGATCAACGCCGCCGCGCCGACCACCTTCACCGCCGCCTACGTTGACGGATTCGACACGAGCAAGGGAACGGTCAATCTGGCGACCAGCTATCGCGCGACTTGGGACCCGATTAACTACTATGGTCCGCAATATGCGGGCTGCGGCTTCACCGGTGCGACAACGATCAACACAACCAGTCCGTATACCGGCACCTACAACAGCGCGCGTCCCGCCTTCTACTTCACCTATAACGCCGGGTGCGGCAACACCAACGATAGCGCCTGCTACAACCTCGTCCAACACAACAACGGCGCTGCGGGCGGTGCGTGGACGGCTGCCATGCAACAAAAATTTGCCAACTGGTATTCGTATTACCGGACCCGCACCCTGCTGGCGAAATCCGCGGCCGGCCGTACGTTTCAGGGCCTGTCCGACACGGTGCGTCTCGCCTATCAGCGGCTCAACAGCTGCAACGGCGGTTTCGGCATTGCCCCAACCGCTTCCTGTCCCGGCTCCTATGTGCAGCCGATGACCGCCGCCAACAAGGCCACCTTCCTCAACTGGCTGTACAAGTCTCCGGCAAGCGGCGGCACGCCGCTGCGCAGCGCCTTCGTCCGGGCAGGCCAGTATCTTTCCAGCACCTCCAACCGCAGCCCGTGGGCGGAGAACCCCAACGTCGCGGTCGGCACCGAGCACGCCTGCCGGCAGACCTTCCACGTCGCGTTCACCGACGGCGTCTGGAATGACAACGTCACCGGTTACGGCAATGTCGACAACAGCACGGTCGCGCTTCCGGCGTACGACCTGGATGCCAGTCGCCTGAAGCTCTCGTATCACCCCGGCAACTATGCCCCGGGGAGCCTGCCCGCCAATCGCAAACCCTATCCGGATGCGAACTCCAACAGTCTGGCCGACATCGCGTTCTACTTCTGGTCACGCGATGCACGCGCCTCGATGCCAAACAAGGTGCCGCAGTACATCATCAACAGCGAAGGCAGCGATGCCGACAAGTTCTGGCATCCGGACAATGATCCGGCAACCTGGCAGCATCTGGTCAACTATACGGTGGGGCTGGGTGTGGCCGGCAACCTCAACCCGACCAATTATTTCGATCGCAACCAGCCGAACAGCGCAGGTCACTGGGATGAGCTCATGGCCGGCGGACCGCCGACCTGGGGCGCGACCGCTTCAAACTCGGTGAACAACGTCGATGATCTCTGGCACGCGGCCGTCAACAGCCGTGGCCGCTTCTTCAGCGCGCGCAGTGCCAGTCAGATGGTCGAGGCGCTGCAATCGGCGCTCAATGACGCGCTCGCGCGCACCGGTTCGGCGGCGGCGCTCTCGGCCAACAGCGGCTCGGTGAGCGCCAGCTCCCTGATCTATCAGGCCAGCTACAACAGCACCAACTGGTCCGGAAACCTTATGGCCTACGGCATCGACACGGCCACCAACACGCCCAATCCGAACGCGACCTGGAACGCGGCCACACGCCTGAATGACGCCACGACCGGGCTCAACTACACGAACCGCAAGATCATCACCTATAAACCGAGCACGCGCGCGGGCACGGCGTTCCGCTGGAACGACATCGATACCTCCCAACAGAACGCGCTGCACATCGACCCGGCTACCGCCGCCTCCGACGGCCACGGCGAGGCGCGCCTCGATTACCTGCGCGGGGCAAGCGCCAACGAGGGCCAAGGCCTCAATTTCCGGGTGCGCGGCTGCACCGATATCGACGCCAAACCGGTCACCTGCGCCCCGGATAACGGCAAGCTCGGCGACATCGTCAATTCCTCCCCTCTGTTTGTGGGGCGCCCGCCGTTTCGCTATCGCGACAGCTTCGAGGCCAAACCCTACTCGGCGTTCGCTGCGAGCAACGCCAACCGCACGCCGGTCGTTTACGTCGGCGCCAACGACGGCATGCTGCACGGATTCAATGCCAACACCGGGGAGGAGCTGATCGCCTACGTGCCGAGCCCCGTGTACGCTAACCTAAACCGCCTGCCGTGGCGCTCCTACAGCCACCGCTATTATGTCGACGGCTCGCCGACGGTCGGCGATGTGTTCATCAAGCCGAAATCGGGCGCGGCCGACTGGCGCACCGTGCTGGTGGGCGGCCTCAACAAGGGCGGCCGCGGCTATTTCGCGCTCGATGTTACCGATCCATCCCAGTTCAAGGAGAGCAATGCCGCCAATCTGGTGCTGTGGGAGTTCACCAGCACCGATGACGCCGACCTTGGCCACAGCTACAGCCAGCCATCGATCGTCAAGATGGCCAATGGCAAATGGGCGGCGATCTTTGGCAGCGGCTACAACAACGTGAGCCCCGGCACCGGCGAGGGCTTCGTCTACATCGTCTTCATCGAGGGCGGCGTCGACGGCACCTGGACCATCGATCAGGACTACGTCAAGTTGCGCACCAACGCGGGCGACACCACCACGCCGAACGGCATCGCCGGTATCACGACGGTGGACGTCAACCGCGACGATATCGCCGACTACATCTACGCGGCCGATCTGCAGGGCAACCTGTGGCGCTTCGACGTGACCAATCCCAAGAATGACCCAGAGGCGGCATGGATCGCCGCCATCAAGGACACGACCCCATCGGCCAAGCGTCGCACGCTGCTGTTTCAGACCAAGAGTGGGCGTCCGATCACCCACTACCCGGCGGTGGCGCGCCATCCCCTGGGCGGCTTGTTGGTCTACTTCGGTACCGGCAAGTATCTGGAGTCATCCGATAACAACGTCACCGGCGCCCCGACCGAGACGTTCTACGCCATCTGGGATCGCGGCCTGGGGGAGACCGTCCCGACCAACAGGCTGCTTGCGCAGACGGTGACCGGCACCAACCACATTGGCAACTTCGACGTGCGCGTGACGAGCAATAATGCGATCACGTGGGCGACCGCGAGTCCGGCGGCCGCGGGGACGCACCTTGGCTGGTACCTGGATCTGCCAACAACCGGCGAGCGCATTACGGTCAACCCGCTGGTGCGCGAAGGCAAGATCATCTTCTCGACCTACATTCCGACCACCGTGCCCTGCGAGCCGGGCGGCGATGGCTGGCTGATGGAGCTCGACGGGATCACCGGCGGACGCCTCACCGACACGTTCGATCTGGACGAGAACGGCGTCATTGATACGGCTGATCGGTTCTCGAGCGGCGGTGCGGTGGTCGCCAGCTCCGGCGTGCGCACCGGCGGGACGTCGGGGGTGACGGTGCTGTCCACCAACCCCAATCTGTCCAGCCCCCCGAAACCAGCGGGCGAGTGCGTCGAGGTCAAACTCGCCAGCACGCAGGACAAGAAGATCGTCCGCATGCAGGAGAAGTGCAAAGGACCATCGCGCGAGTCGTGGATCCAGTCGCGATGAAACAGACCGGCGGGGCACGCAGGCGGCGGGTCGCGGCCTGCGCAGTGGCAAGGCGCCGCTGCCGGGAAAAGCCTGAGACAACGAGGTTTGATGATGAATGCAAGGCGCTTTGACAACCGCGGGTTTTCGCTGATCGAGCTGGTCGTTACGGTGACGATCGTCGGCATCCTCGCCGCGATCGCCTATCCCAGCTACACCAACTACGTGGCGCAGACCCGCCGCACCGATGCCACGATCACGCTCACGCGCACCGCGGCGTCGCTCGAGCGCTTCTTTACTCAATGCAGCCGTTACCCGACGGCCGGTGAGTACGCGGCAGCAGCGAACAATAACTGCGCGGGTCTCGGCGGTCCGGCAAACTCCTACGATGGTCACTACCAGATGACATACGTCCAGGGTGGACCCAACTGCGGCGGCGCGAACCAGCCACCGGCGAATGCCTGCTACCAGCTCACCGCGACACCCGTGGGCGCGCAGCTCGCGCGCGACGGCAGCAAGTGCGCTTCCTTCTCCATCGACCATACCGGTGTGAAAAGAGCGCTCGACGGCGCCAACGTCGACGCGACTGCGACGTGCTGGAAGAAATAGTGCCGCCGCCGCGCTAGGGCGTGGCGCGCAACGCCTTGGGCACCGCGAACACCACCGATTCGTGGCGCACGGGCGCGGCATCGCTGACCTGCGCGCCCCATTCGCGCAGGCGCGCCACCACCTGTTGCACCAGCAGCTCCGGGGCCGACGCGCCGGCGGTGAGGCCCACCGTCCCAGCCGCCGCGAACCACTCGCGGCGCAGATCGTCCGGCCCGTCGATCATGTAGGCCCGCGCGCCCTGCCCTTCGGCCACTTCGCGCAGGCGGTTGGAGTTGGAGCTGTTGCGTGAACCCACCACCAGGAACACATCACAGCGTGGCGCCAGCGCCTTGACCGCGTCCTGGCGGTTCTGGGTGGCGTAGCAGATGTCGTCCTTGCGTGGCCCGTGGATCACCGGAAAGCGCGCGCGCAGCGCCTCGACGATGCGCGCGGTGTCGTCCATCGACAGCGTGGTCTGGGTGACGTAGGCGAGGTTGGCCGGGTCGCGCACAGTGAGGCGCGCGACGTCCTCCACCGTCTCGACCAGATAGATGCCATCGCTCGCCTGTCCCATGGTGCCCTCGACCTCCGGGTGACCGGCGTGGCCGATCAGCACCAGCTCGGTGCCGTGCCGGCGGTGGCGCACCACCTCCATGTGCACCTTGGTGACGAGCGGGCAGGTGGCGTCGAACACGCGCAGGCCGCGCCGCCGGGCCTCGTCCTGCACGCCGCGCGATACGCCGTGGGCGCTGAAGATCACGGTGGCGCCATCCGGAACGGCGTCGAGCTCCTCGACGAACACCGCGCCCTTGGCGCGCAGGTTCTCCACCACGAAGCGGTTGTGCACGACCTCGTGGCGCACGTAGATCGGCGCGCCGAACAGCTCGAGCGCGCGCTCGACGATCTCGATGGCGCGGTCGACACCGGCACAGAAACCGCGCGGATTGGCGAGCAGCACCTGCATGGTGCGCATCTTAGCTGCATTCGGGCCACCGATCAGCCCGGCGGCCGCCCGACCTCCAGGATTTCCACATCGAACACGAGGTCATGACCGGCCAAGGGGTGCGAGAAATCGACGTGCACCTCGTGTTCCGACACCTCCACGACCGTGCCCGGGAGTTCCTGGCCCGACGGCAGCTCGAAGCCGATGACCAGCCCTGGCGCGAGCGCCATGTCGGGCGGGAAGTCGGTGCGCGGCATCACCTCGATCTCGGGCTCGTCCGTCTCGCCGTAGGCGTCGCGGCTGGCGATCTCGAAGCGGCGCACCTCGCCGGCAGTGAGCCCGAGCAGACAGTTCTCGAACACCGGCAGCAGGTCGCTTCGCCCGACCACGAGCTGGGCGGGCGGCGCCCCGCGCGTGGTCTCGGCGATCTTCCCGGTCGCTGCGAGGCTCAGTGTGTAGTGCAGGACAACACGCGAGCCGGTTTCGATCTGCATGGCGGGGTGGGCCTGCTCAGGCCTTGCGCTTGAACAGTCCCAGGGCATCGGCGATCAGCACGATCGCCCCGATGGTGATGGCCGAATCGGCGACGTTGAACGTCCAGAAATGCCAGCCGCCGAAGTGAAAGTCGATGAAGTCGATGACGTAGCCGTGCGCCACGCGGTCGACGAGGTTGCCGACGGCGCCGCCCAGGATGAGCGTCAGCGCCACCGCCAGCCACCGGTCGCCCGGCCCGAGACCGCGCAGCATGCTGAGGATCACCACGCACGCGAGCACGGCGACACCAAGGAACGCCCAGTTCTGCCAGCCGCCCGCGCCGCTCAGGAAACCGAACGCCGCGCCGGCGTTGTATACGAGCGTGAGGTTGAGGATCGGCAACAGCTGCACCTCGGCATGGCGCACCAGGTACCTGGCGGCGGCGTACTTGCTGGCCTGGTCGAGCACCACGACGATACCGCTGATCCAGAGGTACTTGAGCATCACGCGTAGCGGCGCGGCTCGCCGTCGCCGGCGAGGTTCTGCACGCAGCGCCCGCACAGTTGCGGGTGGCGCGCATCGTGCCCGACGTCATCGCGGTGGTGCCAGCAGCGCACGCACTTGGCATGCGCCGACGGCGCGACCGCGATGGCGAGGCCCGGCACCTCGCAGTCGACCGCCTCGGCCGGGCGCGCGCTGAGCGGGTGCAGGCGGGCGTAGGACGTGATGAACACGAAGCGCAGCTCGCCGCCGTCGCCATCCCGATCGCCGAGCTTGCGCAGTTGCGCGAGCAGCGGCGCGTCGGCATACAGATCGACCTCGGCGTCGAGGCCGGAGCCGATGCCACCGGCGATGCGCAGCTTCTCCAGTTCGCGCTTGACCGCCTCGCGTACCGCGAGCACGCGCTCCCAGAACGCGAGGTCGCGCTGCGCCGCCCGGTCCTCGGCCGACACCTGCACGTGCGGCGCCAGGTCGTACCACGGCTCGAGCAGCACCGAGGCGCCGCGCGGCGCGGGCATGTAGCCCCAGATCTCCTCGGCCGTGAAGCTCAGCACCGGCGCCAGCCAGCGCACCAGCGCCTCGAGGATGTGATACATCGCGGTCTGCGCCGAGCGCCGCCCGCGGCTCGCGGTCGGCATGGTGTACATGCGGTCCTTGAGCACGTCGAGATAGAAGCTGCCCATCTCCACCACGCAGAACTGGTGCAGCTTCTGGTAGATGAGGTGGAACTCGCAGGCCTCGTAGGCGCCCTGCACCTCGCGCCCGAGCTGCGCGGCCTTCTCCACCGCCCAGCGGTCGAGCGACAGCAGCTGCTCCGGCGCCACGCGGTGCGCGGCCGGGTCGAAGCCGTCGAGGTTGGCGAGCAGGTAGCGCGCGGTGTTGCGCATGCGCCGGTAGGAATCGGCCATGCGCGTGAGGATCTCGTCGGAGATGCTCATCTCGGCGCGGTAATCGGTGGCCGCCACCCACAGCCGCAGGATGTCGGCACCCAGGCTCTTGATGACCTTCTGCGGCGCGACCACGTTGCCCGCCGACTTCGACATCTTCATGCCCTTGGCATCGACGGTGAAGCCGTGCGTCAGCACCTGCCGGTAGGGCGCACACCCGTGGATCGCAACCGAGGTTAGCAGCGAGGACTGGAACCAGCCGCGATGCTGATCGGAGCCCTCCAGGTACAGATCGGCCGGGAAGCCCAGCTCGGCGCGCTGCTCCAGCACGCAGGCATGCGTCACGCCCGAATCGAACCACACATCGAGCGTATCGCTGACCTTCTCGTAGCGTGAGGCGTCGTCACCGAGCAACTCCGATGCATCGAGCTCGAACCAGGCATCGATCCCCTTGCGCTCGACCCGGCGCGCGACCTCCTCGATCAGGCGCGGCGTGTCGGGATGCAGCTTGCCGCTCGCGCGGTCGACGAACAGCGCGATCGGCACGCCCCAGGCGCGCTGGCGCGAGATGCACCAGTCGGGGCGGTTGCTCACCATGCCTTCGATGCGTGCCTGCCCCCAGGCGGGCAACCAGCGCGTCTGCGCGATTGCGCTTGCCGCGGGCGCGCGCAGCTTGTCCATGCCGATGAACCACTGCGAGGTGGCGCGGAAGATGATCGGCGTCTTGTGGCGCCAGCAGTGCGGATAGCTGTGGCGGAACGCCTCGATGTGCGCGAGCGCGCCGCGCGCCTTGAGCACCTCGATCACATGGTCGTTGGCCTTGAGCACGTGCTCGCCGGCGAACAGCTCCGTGTCGGGCAGGAACTTGCCGTCGGCGCCGACCGGGTTGTCGACCGCGAGCCCGTAGCGGCTGCCGACCACGTAGTCCTCGAGGCCGTGGCCGGGCGCGGTGTGCACGGCGCCGGTACCGGCGTCGGTGGTGACATGCTCGCCGAGGACGATCGGCACCTCGCGCGCGTAGAACGGGTGGCGCAGCTTGACGTGCTCCAGGTCGCACCCGTGACAGGTCGCGATCACGTGGTAGTCGTCGACGCCGAGGCGCAGCATCACGTCCTTCATCAATGGCTCGGCCAGCACCATGCGCTCCGGCCCGTGACTGGCCGTGCACTGCACCAGCACGTATTCCAGATCCGGATGCAGTGCCACCGCCTGATTGGCGGGCAGCGTCCACGGCGTGGTGGTCCAGATCACCACGTGGATCGGCCCCTCGCCGCTCTTCGTGGGCGGGTGCTGGCAGCGCGCCAGCAGATCGGCCGCATCGACCACGGCGAAGCGCACGTCGATCGCGGGCGAGGTCTTGTCCTGGTACTCGACCTCGGCCTCGGCCAGGGCCGAGCCGCAGTCCGTGCACCAGTGCACCGGCTTGTGGCCCTTGTACACGTGGCCGTTGGCGATGATGCGTCCAAGCGCCCGGATGATGTTGGCCTCGAAGGCAAAATCCATGGTGAGGTAGGGATGCTGCCAGTCGCCGAGCACACCGAGGCGCACGAAATCGGCGCGCTGCCGCTCGATCTGCTCGCGTGCATAGGCGCGGCAGGCCGCGCGGAACCTCTCGGGTGCGACTTGCAAGCCGGCCTTGCCAATCTTCTTTTCCACCGCGTGCTCGATCGGCAGGCCGTGGCAGTCCCAGCCCGGAACGTA
>CAZVUN010000055.1:0-17393 GCA_964629975.1 uncultured Acidiferrobacteraceae bacterium
CCTCACCTCCCGAACCCCTCGCCAGCGCTCAGCAGGTCGCCGAGCGACTCAATCGCGAGTGCCTGTGCGTGAGCCTCGACGCGGCGCGCCTGCGCCAGGAGCTCGAGCGTGTCTGGCAGCAGAGCGGCCTGTACGAGGAGATCCTCAACTCGCGCCCGCATCTGTTCGCCGCGACCACCGTGTACACGACGGCCCGCCAGGTCGAGCGCATGCGCGCGATCGTGTGCGCGGTCGAGGCGGTGGTCGCCAGCCCGCACTACCGCGCGCAGGCGCTGGCGCGCGCGCCGGCCGTGGCGCAGCGTGACCCGGGCGCGCACGGCGTGTTCCTCGGCTACGACTTCCATCTCGCCAGCGACGGCCCGAGGCTCATCGAGATCAACACCAACGCGGGCGGCGGCATGCTCAACCTGGTGCTGCGCCGCGCGCAGCAGGTGTGCTGCCGCGAGGCGCAGGCGGTGGCGCTCGACGCCACGCCGGCCGATGCCATCGAGCAGAGCTTCCTCGACATGTTCGCCGCCGAATGGCGCGCGCAGCGCGGTGATCGGCCGCTCGGCACGATCGCCATCGTCGATGAGCATCCGGCCGATCAGTACCTGTATCCGGAGTTCCTGCTGTTCGCGCAGCTGTTCGCGCGCCGCGGCTGGCACACCGTGATTGCCGACCCCGCGGCGCTCACGCTGCGCGACGGCCGGCTGTGGCACGGGGCGACGGCGATCGATCTCGTCTACAACCGCCTGACCGATTTCTATCTCGAGCTGCCGGCGCATGCGGCGCTGCACGCGGCCTATGCCGCCGATGCCGTGGTGCTGACCCCGCACCCGCACGCCTACGCGCTCTATGGCGACAAGCGCAATCTCGCGGCTTTCACCGATGTCGCGCAGTTGCGCGCCTGGGGCGTGGCGCCGGAGACGATCGCAGTCCTGCAACAGGGCATCCCTGCGGCGCGCGTGGTGCGCGCCGAGGACGGCGTTCGTCTTTGGGAACAGCGGCGCGGCCTGTTTTTCAAACCGGCTGTCGGCTATGGCAGCCGTGCCGCCTACCGCGGCGACAAATTGACGCGCCGCGTGTTTGCCGAGATCCTCAAGGGGCAGTACATTGCGCAGGACGTCGCACCGCCGAGCGAGCGGCACGTGCGCGTCGCCGGCCAGCCGGTGGCGCTCAAGCTCGACATCCGCTGCTTTGTCTACCGCGGCACGGTACAACTCATTGCTGCGCGCCTGTACCAGGGGCAGACCACCAACTTTCGCACCCCGGGCGGCGGCTTCGCGCCGGTGTTCGCGGTACGCGACCCTGCTGACCTGCCCGGCGCGGCGCTGCTATAAATAGTGGACTGTCGACGCGACGTGGCCATGAGCCGCGCACTACCAACCAAGGGGGGAGATCAAGATGTTTCTCGGTCGCAAGCGGGTTTTGTTTCTCTGCACCGGCAACTCGTGCCGTTCCCAGATGGCGGAGGGCTGGGCCAACCACCTGGGCGGTCACGTGCTCGAGGCGCGCTCCGCCGGCATCGAGGCCCACGGCCAGAATCCGCGCGCCATTGCCGTGATGAAGGAGGCGGGTGTCGATATCTCGCACCAGGAATCGACCCGCGTCACCGACGAGCTGATCCGCTGGGCCGATATCGTGGTGACGGTATGCGGGCATGCCGAGGAGCACTGCCCGGCGCTGCCGGCGTACGTCACCAAGCTGCACTGGCCACTGCCCGACCCGGCCAAGGCGAGCGGCACCGAGGCCGCGATCCTCGCGGAGTTTCGCGCCACGCGCGATGAGTTGCGCCGCCGCGTGCAGGGCCTGATTCGCGAGCTGCAGCCGCTCAACGCCTGCGCCTAGCGCGCGCCCGCGGGTCGCGGCGATCCGCGCCGGCCACGTGTCAGGGGCGGACCTTGTCCGCGTTCAGCTGCCGGCGCTGCACCGCCACCCACAACCGCAGGCGCTCGCTGATCTCATTGCGCACCCGCCTAAACACGGCGAGCTGTTGCTCGCGCGTGCCGGTGGCGGCGGCGGGATCATCGAAGCCCCAGTGAATACGCTCGTTGTCGCCCGGGAACGTCGGGCATTTGTCGCGCGCGCGATCGCACACGGTGATGATGTAATCGAATGACTGGTCGAGGAAGCGCTCGAGCGGTTTGCTCTCCTGCTTCGATATGTCAATGCCCGTCTCGCGCATCACCTCGACCGCCAGGGGGTTGAGGCCCTTCGGATCGGTGCCGGCGCTGAAGACCTCGAAATCCGCCCCGCCGAGCGCGCGCAGCAGCCCTTCGGCCATCTGCGAGCGCGCGGAATTTCCAGTACAGAGGAACAGCACCCGTATGGGATGGTTCATCGGACATTCTCCTGTCATCGGCGCCGGGGGAATATATGCGCTTGTCCGTATATTCGTCTAGGCGTATATTGGTGACACTTTGATGACAGCCGACGACCTGTTCCGCGCCCTCGCCGACGCGACCCGGTTGCGGCTCCTGCTGCTGCTCACGGCCGAGGATGAGCTGTGCGTGTGCGAGCTCACTCATGCCCTCGATGAGATCCAGCCCAAGGTCTCGCGTCATCTGGCGATGCTGCGCGAGCTCGGCATCGTGCTCGACCGGCGCGAGGGGCTGTGGATTCATTACCGCCTCAATCCGAAGCTGCCGGCATGGGTGCGCGAGGTGCTGGATACCACGGCCCGCGCCAACGCCGGCGCCGAGCCCTACGCGCCCGACCGCAAGCGCCTGAAGGGCACCCCCAACCGCCCGCCGGTGCGCTGCGCGGGCTGATACCAAACCCGGGAATCCGACAAGCATGTTCGAGGCACTGGCCGACTGGCTGATCTACGACCTCGCGGGATTGCGCGCCAGCGCCTTCGGCGCGGCCGCGCATTTCTTCGTGATGGACGTGACCAAGATCCTGGTGCTGTTGACCCTGGTGATCTACGTCATGGGCCTGCTGCGTGCGCTGCTTACCCCGGAGCGGGTGCGAGAGTTCATCCGCCGCCGCTCGAACGTCGGTGCGCGCTTCATGGCGGTGGGGCTGGGTGCGGTGACGCCGTTCTGCTCGTGCTCGTCGATACCGCTGTTTATCGGCTTCGTCGAGGCCGGCATCCCGCTCGGGGTGACGCTGTCGTTCCTGATCGCAAGCCCCATGATCAACGAGGTCGCGATCGTGGTGCTGGCCTCGGTCATCGGCTGGCAGACCACGGCGATCTACGTCGCGACCGGGCTCACGGTCGCTCTGGTCGGCGGCTTCGTGCTGGAGCGTTTCCAGCCGGAGCGCTGGGTCGAGGAGTATGTATGGAAAATCCACATGGGCGAGGCCGAGCGCGAAGCGCCGGACACCTCGCTCCGGGGCCGGCATGCCTATGCAATGGGCCAGGTGAAGGAAATCGTCGGACGCATCTGGAAGTTCATCCTGATCGGGGTGGGCGTGGGCGCCTTCATCCACGGCTATGCGCCGCAGGACCTCGTGGCGCGCATCGCCGGCGGTGGCGGCGTGCTGTCGGTGCTGGGTGCGGTGCTCGTCGGCGTGCCGCTCTACTCGGATGCGGTCGGCATCATCCCGATCGCCGAAGTGCTGCTCGGCAAGGGCGTGCCGCTCGGCACCGTGCTCGCGTTCATGATGGCGGTCACGGCGCTGTCGCTGCCGGAGATGATCATCCTGCGCAAGGTCGTGAAATGGCCGCTGCTCGGGGTATTTGCCGGCTATCTCGCCAGCGCATTCGTGGTGGTGGGCCTGCTGTTCAATTCGTTGCGAGGTGTCATATGAAAAACGTGAAGGTGCTCGGGACCGGCTGCGCCAACTGCAAGGCCACGCTCAAGCTCATCGAGGATACCGCCAAGGCGAAGGGTGTTGCGGTGCAACTCGAAAAGGTCGATAACATCGCCGACATCATGGCCTATGGCGTCCTGTCCACGCCCGGCGTGGTGATTGACGGAAAAGTGGTGCACGCCGGCGGCGTGCCGGACAAGAAGAAGATCGAAGGCTGGCTCGGGGGCTGACAGCCATGACAAACCCGCCGCTTCGTGAGCAGCGAGTCCGAACCGGGCACGCCGGCCGCCTCCGCCGGGTGAGCACGCCATCCACTCCTCAGGACACACCACGATGAACACGCGACTCGCCCGATCCCTCCTGGCCTTGATCCTGCTGGCGGCCGCCAGCGCGGCGCGCGCCGCCGCGCCCGACTTCCTCGTCGATGCCGAGTGGCTGGAACAGAGAATCAAGGACCCCAGGCTCGTGGTTCTCGAGGTCCGCTACCACCCGCACCGCTATTTCACCGTCGGCCATATTCCGGGCGCGGTGCAGGTCCAGCGCTTCAAGGATCTGGGCGACAACTTCGGCCACCCGACCATGCGCTTTCCCTCGCGCGAGGCGTTCGAGGCCACGCTGCGCGCCTTCGGCGTGAACAACGACTCCACGATCGTGATCTACGACGACTCGGTCACGGCACTCGCCTCGCGGGTGTACTACCTGCTCGAGCTCTACGGCTTTGACATGAAGCGGGTGAAGATCCTGAACGGCGGCACCATCGGCTGGACGGCGTTCAACGAGCTCACCAAGGAGGCCGCCCGGCCGAAACGCGGCAACGTCCGCTTGCAGCCGGCCAACCGCAAGCTCCTGGTCGAGTGGACCGATGTCTACAGCGATGTCGTGGCGCGGCGCGACCCCAGGATCGTGCTGCTCGATGCGCGCCCGCGCGACATGTACAGCGGCAAGACCGTGCAGCACTCGGTGCGCGGCGGCCACATCCCGGGGGCCATCAACATCGTGAGCCTCGAGGGCGTGGATGGCCAGAGCCAGACGTGGAAGGATGTGGGCGAGATCGCCGCGCTGTACGGCGACATCGCAAAGGACAAGACCGTGTACGCGTACTGCCACGACGGTTTCCGCTCCACCCTGGCCTGGCTGCAGTTGAAGACACTCGGCTATAAGGATGTGCGCGTCTACAACGGCGGCTGGGGCGACTGGGGCAACAACCTCACCCTGCCCGCCGTCGAGGGCGAGGCGCCCTATGACGAGGCATTCGCGCTCTAGACCCCAACCCGACCGCAGATACTCGATGCGTATCGTTCTTCCCTTTCTGCTCGGTCTCTCCGCTCTCGGCGCAGCCGCCGACAACCGCCAGCCGGTCGAGCTGCCGGCGATGATGCGCGACCACATGCTGGCCAACATGCGCGATCACCTCACGGCGCTCGCCGAGATCCAGGCGGCGCTCGGCGCGGGCAAGTACGAGCAGGCCGCGGATATCGCGGAGCAACGCATCGGCATGAGCTCGCTGGAGCGTCATGGCGCCTCGCACATGGCGCCGTACCTGCCCAAGGCCATGCAGGACCTCGGCACCCACATGCACCGCGCCGCCAGCCACTTCGCGCGGATGGCTGTCGAGGCCGGCGTGGCCAAGGAGCCGGCGCCCGCCATCGCGGCGCTGGCCGAGGTGACGCAACAGTGCGTCGCCTGTCACGCGAGCTTCAAGCTGAAGTGATACAAGAGAGGATTCGCCAACGGGGAACGCCACATGAACAGGACACGGATTCTCTTTCTATGCACGGGCAACTCCTGCCGCTCGCAGATGGCCGAGGGCTGGGCGAGACATCTCGGCAGTGATTTGGCCGAGGTCGAATCGGCCGGCATCGAGGCGCACGGCAAGAATCCACGCGCCATCCGCGTCATGGCCGAGGCCGGTGTCGATATCTCCGGTCAGGAATCGACACGCGTGACCGACGAGATGATTCGCGGCGCGGACATCGTGGTGACGGTCTGCGGTCACGCCGACGAGTACTGCCCGGCGTTGCCGGCGGGCGTGACCAAGATCCACTGGCCGCTCAGCGATCCGGCCAAGGCCACCGGCAGCGAGGAGGAGATCATGGCGGTGTTTCGCGCCACGCGCGATGAGGTCAAGGCGCGCGTCACTGCCCTGCTCGACGGGATCCGGCACGGCCGCAGCGCGCGGGAGGCCGCGCGATGAGCGCGCAGTGCGAAACCACGATGGCCCGGGCGGCGGGCCAGCCGCTCGGGTTCTTCGAGCGCTACCTGACGCTGTGGGTATTTCTCTGTATCGCCGTCGGCATCGGTCTCGGACATCTGTTCCCGAACGCGTTCCAGGCCATTGGCCGCATGGAAATCGCGCGCGTCAACCTGCCGGTGGCGGCGCTCATCTGGCTCATGATCGTGCCGATGCTGCTCAAGGTCGACTTCGGCGCGCTCGCCGAGGTACGCCGCCACTGGAAGGGAATTGGCGTCACCCTCTTCATCAATTGGGCGGTCAAACCATTCTCCATGGCGCTGCTTGGCTGGCTCTTCATCCGCGAGCTGTTCGCGCCGTGGCTGCCGGCCGCGCAGATCGATTCCTATATTGCCGGTCTCATCCTGCTCGCCGCCGCGCCCTGCACCGCCATGGTGTTCGTCTGGAGCCGGCTCACCGGCGGCGAGCCGAATTTCACGCTCACTCAGGTGGCGTTGAACGACACCATCATGGTGTTCGCGTTCGCGCCCATTGTGGGTCTGCTACTCGGGCTCTCGGCGATCACGGTGCCGTGGGACACGCTGTTCCTGTCGGTGGCGCTGTACATCGTGATCCCGGTCATCGCCGCGCAGCTCTGGCGCCGTGCCCTGCTCCGCAACGGCCCGCAGGCGCTGGAACGGATGCTCGCACGCCTGCACGTCCCGTCGCTCGCGGCGCTGCTCGTGACGCTGGTCTTGCTCTTCGGCTTTCAGGGCGAGCAGATCTTCAAGCAGCCGCTCATCATCGCACTGCTCGCCGTGCCGATCCTGATCCAGGTCTATTTCAATTCCGGACTTGCCTATCTCCTCAACCGCCAGTTTCGCGTGGCGCATTGCGTCGCCGGCCCGTCGGCGCTGATCGGCGCCAGCAACTTTTTCGAACTGGCGGTGGCCGCCGCCATCAGCCTGTTCGGCTTTCAGTCCGGCGCGGCGCTCGCCACCGTGGTCGGGGTGCTGATCGAGGTACCGGTCATGCTGTCGGTGGTGAGCATCGTCAACCGCACGCGTCCCTGGTACGAGCGTGGCGCAAAGGCCGGACACCCCGCGGTGCGTGGCCCGCGCGCCTGACGCCAGGCCGGCCCGGGCGCCATGGCGCGGCGCCCAGCCTGCCGCTACCGCAGCCGCCTTCTGTGCACCATGGCCAATGCAAGCAGCGCGAGCGACAGCCACCCGAGGCTTCCGCCCCCGCCCGTGCTCGACGTTGCGCCGCTGCCGGAGGCGGTAGTCACGGTCACGGTGGCCGAGCGGCTCACGGTGCCGCCCGCACCGGTGCAGCTCAGCGTATAGGTCGTGGTGCTGGCCGGGCTCACGCTCTGGCTGCCCGAGGTGGCCTGGGTGCCGGTGAAGGCGCTCGAGCCCGAGGCGGTGCACGAGGTGGCATTGCTCGAGGTCCAGGTGAGCGTGCTGCTCGCGCCGCTTGCAATCGAGGCCGGGCTCGCGCTCAGGCTCACCGTGGGCGCGGGAGAAGACGTCGTGACCGCCACGGTGACCGAGCGGCTCACGGTGCCGCCCGCGCCGGTGCAGCTCAGGGTATAGGTGCTGGTGCTCGTCGGGGTCACGCTTTGCGTGCCGGAGATCGCCTTGACTCCGGACCACGCACCGGAGGCCGTGCAGCTGTCCACCCCTGCGCCTGTCCACGTTAGCGTGGAAGAACTTCCGGAGGTCACCGATGCAGGTGATGCGGCAAAACTCAAGGTCGGAACCTGCGATCCAGACCCGCTCGTCAAGCGGTAAAAGTAGACATTCTCGTTAGCCCGATTGACGACGAGGAAGGCGTTCTTGGAGGGGATATAGCGAAACCGTCCGTTGGTTCCGGTGCCGTTCTGCGCCGTCGGAATAGTGGTGTTGGTCGCCGCGGGGCTAACCTTCGTCCACTGCCAATTCGCGGGGTTCAGCAGGAAAACATCGGCCCCGCCTTTCCAGCCGACGAAACGGTCCGACACCGGATCGTAAACAAAGCCGGGGCTGTTGCTGTATTCGAGATCCGTGTCGCCGGTGGTTGCGGGGATGGTGGGCGCCTGGCTCGGGTTGTTCAGATCCCAGACGCGAATCTGTCGTTGCCCGCCATATCCGCCCACCAGCACCATCAAGCGCCGATTGGGGTCGATTGCCGCGGTGCCGTAGATCTCCAAGTAACTGCCGGTCCTGTGGAGGGTCCAGCTCCGGTTTATCGGATCGTATTCCGCGAGCCCGCTCGGGCTGTACGTTCCATGCACCCACAAATGCCCCGTGGCCGGGTCGTAGGCGGACACTCGGCCGGTGGTATGTCCCAGTTCCGGGTGATCGGGATGCCGTTCCCATGCTCCCGACGTGAAATTAAATACGTCGGTGTGGCGATAGGCCGAGCAGCCGCTCGTGGTCCCCGAGAAAGGGGACATCCCCACGGAAACCAAGCCGTCGATATTCGGCAGGTACTGCAACCGATTGTAGGTATGGGTCGCCGAAGGCCGGCCATCGCCATAGTAATCAACACAGGTGGTGATGAGCTCGTTCGGGGTGGGATCCGTCAGGCGTATCCAGCTCTCGGTCGGCACATCGAAGGCGTACAGCTCGTTGCCTGCGTAATCGTTGTGCCCCCCGCCATAGAGGACCAAGCGGTCGCGCTTCGTATCAAAAACGCCGCCGCCCCAGGCGTCGAGAATGGCCGAGGCGTCTTTGGTCCCGATCGGCTTGACCGCGGGAAACACGCTTTGCATCTTTGAATTGGGCACTTCGTACCAATGCCCCGGCTGCAAATCATCAATCGCTGCCGCGTTGGCGGCTCCGCAAATGCCCGCCCCCGCCAGCGAAAAAAGAAGGAGAAGTACGCGTTTAGTATCGATCAACATGTTTATCCCGATCACTCTGCAATAAATGTGGTTTGCCTATGGCGTCCACATACATAACGGGAACGTGGCTGAAACATCGCCATTCAGCTTTGCTGGACTGAGCGATTTCGTGACAAACGGCCGTCACCGTTCACCATGCCGGCCAAGCGCCGCTGCGAAAGCGACCGCGATGACACGAGCCGCGCGAAGACCAGCCCGAGCAGCGACAGCCACCCGAGGCTTCCGCCACCGCCCGTGCTCGACGTCGCGCTGCTGCCGGAGGCGGCGGTGACGGTCACGGTGGCCGAGCTCGAGGCGCTGCCGCCCGCGCCGGTGCAGATCAGCGTGTAGGTCGTGGTGCTGGTCGGGTTCACGCTCTCGCTGCCCGAGGTGGCTTTGGCGCCGGTGAAGGCGCTCGATCCCGAGGCGGTGCACGAGGTGGCGTTGGCCGAGGTCCAGGTGAGCGTCGAGGTGCCTCCTGACGTGATGCTCGTCGGCGAGGCGGCGAGGGTGACGGTGGGAAGTCCCGCGGTGCTCGCGCGCGGCACCACGTTCCAGATGGGGTTGTTGGTGAAATCCGGCTGCACGGCCGACGTCACCATGCGGTTCCAGGCCTGCACCGCGCCGGGGGTGCCGGCATCCACCGCGGTCGCCAGCGCCGGGCGGAGGTTGGCGACATAACCGCCGGACTCGCTGGCATAGCCGTCCATGGTCCCGCCTTCGGGGCACGAGGTGTTGGCGCCGAAGTTCTGCTGGTACAAGGTGGCGAAGTCCGGGAACCAATCGGTGTTGCTGGTCCCGACGGTCAGCACGTAGGACCCGGCCTTCAGGTAACAATAATCCGTCGTGCCCATGCGCCCGACCGGTTGCGTCGCCTTCCAGTTGCGCATCGTCACGGCCTCAGTGAAGCCGAGATCGACCAGGTAGCCCAGGGACGCGGTGTAGAAGTCATCCATCCACGGCTTGAACTGGGTGTAGCCGTCATAGGATGGCAAGGCCCCGAGCTTGTTGGCGCTGGGGTTGTTGGCGTACAGCCCCTCGTTGTGCGCCATGTTGTACCCGATGCTGGCGATGAAGTGCGCCTTGAGCGGGTCGGTGTCCGGCGTGATGTAGGCCACCTGCCCGAGCGTGCGCAGGGCCCAGGCCTGGCCGCGCACCTGCACGCCGAAAATGCCCTTGTCGTATTGCCGGTAGGTGGAGGCATTGGCCCACAGGAAATTCCAGGTGGCCCAGAATTGCAGCTCCTCGAGATAGTAGTAATCTCCGGTGGCGAGATAGGCGAGGTACGCCATTGAGGGTTGATGGGCCTGGTCGTGGGTATACGGGTTGCTGCCCGTTCCCTTGGGAACAGTGGTGTTCTGGGTGGTCGCCGTGGGGTGATCGGCGATCGACACCGGCCGGCCGGTGGCCTCGTCGCGGTAGTGGGCGCCATAGGCTCCGGCCCCGTCGGAGTTGGCCAGCATCGCCTTGAAGGCGCGCGGATCGGCGCTCACCGCATACAGCGCATCCCACAGCGGCAACAGGCCGATGCCGTTGGCATAGCCGGTGGCGGGCATGTAGTCGGAGTGATCGCCGTTGTCCATCGGCTCGGTGGCGCTGCGCAGCCCGTTGAGGAAGCTCTCGGCGAGCGTCACCTCCCCATAGTTGGGCACCGCCTTGCTGTCGCGCAGATAGCGCGTGTCGTGCTTGACGAATACCGCCGGATCGGCGCCCCACCAGAAGGTCTTGTGCCAGCGCGCGTGGTGATAGTGAGTGAGGCCCGCGCGGCTGTAGACGTTTTGGCCGCCGACCGTGACCGTGACGTCATAGGTGCTGTCGGCCGGGCTGGCGACGAAGGTCCAGCCGTTCTCGATGCTGACATCCACCCGCGCCCGGCTGATGGGCGCGCCGGCATAGGCGCGCACATGGAAATACGCGGCCAGGTGCGGATGCGCGCTGCCGCCTGAGGTCTTCACCGGCCCGCCGACGATCCACTCGGAGACCTGCGGCCCCGCGAGCCACTGGCGCGGGTTGGCGGCGAGCAGATCGGCGGCCGAGAGGCTATACACCGTGCCGCCGACGTTGAGCGACACGCTGGCATTGAACCCGGCCGCGAGCAGATCACTCACCTGCACGGCGCTCCCCGCCGCCGTCGCCGTCTTCGTAAACAAGGTGATGATCTCGCTGCCGTTGGCGGCCAGGCCCGGCAGTTTGACGGTGAGGATCGCGTGGCGCAGCGAGCCGTCGGCGTGGGTCGCCTTCCTGTCCACCTGCGTGGACAGCACCGTGCCGCTCGCCAGGCGCGCGCCGATATCCGTTCCCGCCGGCACCTCCCCGGCCTTGAACACCTGGCCGAAGGTCACCGGGACGGCGCTCTGCGCGCTCGCCGTCTGATTGATGGCCGTGACCGAAACGAGGTCGGCGGCCCGGGCTGCGGTCGGGACGAGAAGCCCGGCGGCGAGCCAGATGAACAACGAGGTGAAGGGGAACCGGAGATACTGGGATGTCATAGAGGGGTGTACCGTTTTTCTTAAATAACAGCCGCCTGAGCTACGGCGCCCGCACAGGCGCTTTGTGCATGGTCCGGCAGCATTTTACCTACGGGACTGGGGAGCAAACAGTGACGGATTCGCCCTTTCCGATGATGAGCGTGAATGTCCGGATGGGCGGTGCGGTCATTGACCGCATGCCATTTTCTTGACGGTGACACGAGCCTTCGCGCACCGCACGCGTTGAAAACGCCACGCAACTGTTAAATGGTGTGCAGCCGCAGGGCGAGCGCTCAGTTTGCGAACCGGTCGAGTTGGTGCATGCTGCGGGCGATGAAGCGCGCGCGCCTGATCGAATGGCTGCCGGTGGCCGTCGTGGCCACCGCGGCCATGCTGCTGGCGGCGCTCGGCCCGGCGGCGACGGCGCTGCTGCGCTTTGAGCGCGAATCGATTGCGCACGGCGAGCTGTGGCGCCTGCTCACCGGCCACTTCGTGCATCTCGGCTGGACGCACCTGCTGCTCAATCTGCTCGGCCTGGGGCTCGTGTGGTCGCTGGTCGGGCGCGGGCTGACGTCCCGGCGGTGGTACGGCGCGCTCGTCCTCTGCGCGCTCGGCGTGAGCGCCGGGCTCTGGTTCCTCGACCCCGGGGTTGCCTGGTATGTCGGGTTGTCCGGCGTCCTGCATGGCCTGCTGGTGTGCGGGTCGCTCGGCCTGCTAGCGGAAAATCCCGGCGCCGCGCTGCTCTACCTGCTCGCGGTGGGTGTCAAGCTGCTCGTCGAACAACCAGGGATCAGCGGGCTGTTGGAAATCGACATCGGCGGACCGACGATCGCGAGCGCCCACAGCTACGGCGCGCTGACCGGCCTGCTGCTCGGCATCGGCTATCAGCGCAAGGCGCTCGCACGCTGGCCGTTGCGGCGCGTCCGATAAAGGACGGCTGCACTGACGCCCAGCTCGCCTGCCTGCTCAATCGCCGCTTCGAGGTGGCGCATGACAACCGCGCCGTCGGCGCTCCTCGGCGCGCGCCATTTCTTTGAACTCGTGGTCGCCGCCGCCATCAGCCTCTCCGGCTTTGCGTCGGGGGCGGCGCTCGCCACCGTGGTCGGGGTGCTGATCGAGGTACCGGTCATGCTGTCGGTGGTGAGAATCGTCAACCGCACGCGCGGCGGGTACGGGCAGGCGCAGGGTGGAGTGCCGCTAAAGACTCGACCGCCGGTGCGCGGCTAGAATCGCGCGCATGCGCCTCTCCCGCCTGCGCGCGCTGCCGGCCACGGTCTGGCTGATCGGCGCGATCAGCCTCATCAACGACTCGGCCTCGGAGATGCTCTATCCGCTGATCCCGCTCTATCTCGCCTCGGTGCTGATGGCCGGCCCGCGCGCGCTCGGGCTGATCGAGGGCATCGCCGAGGCGGCCGCGAGCCTGCTCAAGCTGTTCTCGGGCGTGCTGCACGACCGGCTGCAGCGCGCCAAGCCGTGGATCCTGTGGGGCTACGGGCTCGCCGGCTTCGTGCGCCCGCTCATCGCCTTCGTCAGCGCCTGGCCGTGGCTTGCGGTGATCCGCTTCGTCGATCGCGTCGGCAAGGGGCTGCGCGCCTCGCCGCGCGATGCGCTGCTCGCCGCCGCCGTCGCGCCCGCGCAGCGCGGGCTTGCCTTCGGCGTGCACCGCGCCATGGACAACGCCGGGGCGGTGGTCGGGCCGCTCGCGGCCTCGGCGCTGCTCGCCGCGGGGCTGGGGCTGCGCGAGGTGTTCCTGTGGTCGTTCGTGCCGGCGCTCGCCTGTCTGCTGCTCGCGTTCGCGATCCGCGAGCCGGCGCGCGTCGCGGTCGCACCGCTACGCTTCGACTGGCGCATGCGCGACCTGCCGGCCGCCTACCGGCGCTATCTCGCCGTGGTGGCGCTCTTCACGCTCGGCAATTCCTCGAACATGTTCCTGCTGCTACGCGCCGCCGAGCTCGGCGTGGCCGAGGCGACCGTGCCGCTTTTGTGGATGACGGTGTCGGTGGTGGCGATGCTGTTCGCCGCGCCGCTCGCGGCGCTGTCCGACCGGCTGGGGCGCGTGCGGCTGCTGGTGGCGGGCTATGTCGCCTACGGGCTCGTCTATCTCGCGCTCGGGCTGCTCACCCACGACGGCGTGATCCTGTTCGCCACCTTCGCCGCCTATGGCCTGTTCATGGCCGCGACCGAGGGCGTGGAGAAGGCGCTGGTCGCCGATCTCGCGCCGCCCGAGCGCCGCGGCACCGCCTTCGGCTGGTTCAACCTGACCGCCGGGATCATGTTGCTGCCGGCCTCGGTCATCTTCGGCGCGCTCTATCAGGCGTTCTCGCCGTTTGCGGCCTTCGCCTTCTCGGCCGGCTGCTCGCTCGGCGCCGCGCTCCTGCTCATCGCCTGGGTGCACGTCCCGGGCGCTGAACGCGCGGGCGGCAGCTGCCAGTAGATAGTCACCAACATCGCCGCCGCGCTGGCCCGTGGCGCGGCCGCGTCACACGACGTGGTCGGGCGCCAGACGGCAGGCGCCCTCGCCGTCGGCCAGCTCGATCTGCAGCGTGGTGTGACCGATGCGAAAGTCGTGCTGCAGCGTTTCGGCGACGCGCGCGAGGAACCCGTCGCCCGGGTGCCTGCCCGCCACGACCAGGTGGGCGGTGAGCGCGGTCTCGGTCGTGCTCATGCCCCAGATGTGCAGGTCATGCACCTCGCGCACGCCGGGCAGGCCTTGCAGATAGGCCTTCACCGCGAGCGGGTCGATGTGCGCGGGCACGGCGTGCAGCGACAGGCGCAGCGCCTCCTTGAGCAGGCCCCAGGTACCGATGAAGATCACCACCGCGATCGCCAGGCTCACGGCCGGGTCGAGCCACAACCAGCCGGCCCACAGAATGGCAAGGCCGGCGAGCACCACCCCGACGGAAACGAGCGCATCGGCGAGCATGTGCAGAAACGCCCCGCGCAGGTTGATGTCGTGCTTGCGCCCGTGGCGCAGCAGCAGCGCCGTGCCGGCATTGACCAGCACGCCCACCAAGGCCACCCAGATCATCAACATCTCGTTGGGCGGCGGCGGGTCGGTCAGACGCCGCAGCGCCTCCCAGACGATCGCACCCACGGTGACGAGCAGGGCCATGGCATTGGCGAGCGCCGCGAGGATGGTCGAGCCGCGCAGACCGTAGGTGAAGCGCGCCGAAGGCAGGCGCCGGGCGATCAGCAGCGCCACCCAGGCGCCGGTCAATCCGATGACGTCGATGAAGTTGTGCCCCGCATCGGCCAGCAGCGCGAGCGAATTGGCCCACAGTCCGAAACCGGCCTCGATAGCGACGAAGGCGAGGTTGAGCGCGACACCCACGGCGAACGCCCGGCTGGTCGCGGCGATCGCCGGCAGATCGTGATCGTGCGTGTGCTTGTCCGCTGCGGCGTTCATGTGCTCGGTGCCGGGCGGCCTGCCGGCCGCCTCCATTGTGCCAAAACCCGGCGCGCCGAATCAGCCCAGCATACCGAGGATGATCCGGTCGACGGCTTCTTCCGGCGCAAGCCCGCGCGCCATGAGCGCCTCGAGCTGTTTCTGGTCAACACGGCCGATCGCCGCCTCGTGCGTGACCTTGGCCTGCGGGTGGGTGACGCGCACCTCGGGCACGGCCGCGGCCCTGGCGTTGCCGCGCACGATCTCCAGACAATCGACATGACCGCGCGCACCGGCGGCGTTGCCGTAGGTGGCGCCGATGATTTCCGCGCTCGCGTTCTCGTCGAGTGCCACGCGCGTCTTCACCAGCCCGCGGGCGTTGGCGCCGTCGAGGCTCACGGCCTCGCGGATGCGGATGGCATCGGCGGCGCGCCCGTAAACCTTGCTGGTCAGTTCGGCCACCCCGTCCTCGGCCACCTGCACGTCGTAGTCGATGGCGAGCCGGCCGACGAGGCCGTGCACCAGGGTGAAGTCGGCGACGTAGCGCGCCTGCGGCCCGACCGCGACCTGCGCGCGCGGGAGGACCTCGATGCCGCCCGAGACCCCGTGATAGTGCACCTCGTTGTACGTGAGGCTCGCGCCGCGCTGGATGTCCACCGTCGCGGTCATGGCGTGGCGCGCGTTTTCGACCTGCGTGAACAGGCAATGCGACCAGAAGGTGGCGCGGCTTTGCGGTTGCAGCGTGACGTGCAGCCGCACGTTCTGCACGCCGACGCGCTCGAACAGACCAAAGCACAGATGCACCGGCGTGGCGATCTGCCGGCCCTCCAGCACGGTGGCGTTGAGCTCGATGCCCGCGTCGGTGCGGCGCGGGACGAGGATGACGCCCTCGATCGATTGCAGCCCGAGCACGTCGTGACCGTACGCCACCACGAACGCGCTGTCGGGCGTCAGGATGCGCGCCGGGTCCTCGCCGATCTGCGCAAAGGCGCGATACAAGGCAGCGAGCTCAGCCATGGTCGCAGCTCACCCCGTCGCAGCGCGTGCAGCGCCGGGCCTTGAAGTTCTCGATCACCTGCGCGGGCGCGCCGGCGCACACGATGCGCCCGGCGCACAAGTGCGACGCGCTGTCCGCGCGCGCGGCGAGCGATTCCTGGTGGGTGATGAGCAGCACCGCGGCGCCGTTGAGCCGCATGGCATCGATCACGCCCTCGATCTCCGCGACACTCAGGAAATCGATGCCGGCGGTCGGTTCATCGAGGATCGCAAGCCGTGGCCTGAGCATCAGCACGCCGGCCAGCTCGATGCGCTTGCGTTCGCCGCCCGAGAGCGTCTTGTCGAGCGCGCGCGCGAGATACTCATCGGGCGCAAGTCCCACGGCGGCGAGCGCCGCGGCCGGATCCTCCTGGGAGGCGCCGGCGCGCAGGAACTGCGCGACCGTCAGCCCCTCGAAGCGTGCCGGCTCCTGCCAGGCGAGCGCCAGGCCTCGCCGGGCGCGCTCGTGCAGCGCCAGCTCGTTGATCCGCTCACCGGCAAAGCAGATCTCGCCGGCCTGCGGCGTGTAGCCCGCGCAGCCCATGAGCGCGTAGGCGAGCGTGGATTTGCCGGCGCCGTTGGCGCCGAGCAGCGCGTGCAGCCGGCCTTCGCGCAGCGCGAGATCGACGCCATCGAGGATCCGCCGCCGGCCCAGGACGAGCGTGAGCCCGCGCACCGTGAGCAGCACGCCCGTCGGGTCTGGCAGTGCATCATTCGGGCGGGGGCTTGCACAGTTCATGACATCCCTTCCGCGCATTCGGGGGGCGCAACACGGATCGCCGCGTCGTCGACAACGGCCACGCTGCACATCCCGATCGGCGGGTGTCCGGATACAGGAATCTCGCGGAAAAGCCGGACGCGAGGTTTGACGCAGATCATTTTTCTGCACCGGGGTAGGGGGTAGTTTGTCGCCGCGCGCACAGGCGTTCTCACGTTACCTCCTGCGTGGCGCGTCTGAGGCGCCGTGCCGGCCGCGTACCTATCGGCCATCGAGTCTATGAAAAGGAGACTGCCATGAAAACACCCGTCCCTGTGCTCACCGTCATCGCCCTGTGCGCCGGACTGCTCGCCGCCGCTTCCGTACTGGCCGCCGGCCCCTACGGCTGGCGCTACCACGCCCCGGGCTATTACTACTGGCAGGACAAGCAGCTCGACCGCGCCACCGTCGAGAAGAATGCCAAGGCCGCGCTCGAGGCCGCGAGCAAGGGCGAGGCGTGGAAAAGCCCGCGCGGCGTCAATCACATCCCCATCTTGAACAAGGACAAACTCGCGATCGGCAACCTGTGGGAAGACGCCGATCTCAAGAGCGTCGAGATCGGCGCCTACTGGACCGGGCGCGGCGGCACCAAGGCCGAGCTGGTCGCCGGGGGGAAGGTGGTCGGTATCCTCTGGCTGCAGTAACGCGGCTCACCTCCGGCGCGGGCCGCGCCCTGCGGGCCGTTGATCGGCAGCGATCGCAGTCCATGCCGCAAGTGCGGTAGGTGCCCGTGCGCGAACGCGCACAGCCGCCGGCGGTTACCCCGGGCAGGAACGCGGCTCGTCCTGCAGGAAATTCCCATGACGTGGATTGACAGACTGCTGGCCCCTTTCGCGCGCGCTGGTGCGGACGATGGGCAACTGCAGGTGGCGCTCGAACGCACCGCCGCGCGGGTGGAACCGGGGCGCCTGGCGCAGGCGCGCGGCTGGCCACAACAGTTTCGCCGCCCGATCGCCGCCGCGCTGGCCCAG
>CAZVUN010000056.1:0-17186 GCA_964629975.1 uncultured Acidiferrobacteraceae bacterium
CAGCGGGTGAAGCGGGGGCGGTGATAGGCGGCCAAGTGGCCGCGTAGCTCCGCGGCTGCCGCGGTTTGGCGGCCTATTGCCGAGCGCGGCGGATTGGTTGCCAAACTGGAATACCTGGATCAGAGCGCAATATTCGCAAATACGAGCGTCCGGTCAGCTGCCACACGAGTTCGCGCTGGCGGCGCGATCGCTGTTGACAAAAAAAATCTGGCCGACAATCCTATTTTGCCTTCCACCGCGTGAGCTTCGGCAACGTCGCGCTCATCAGCGCGCGGGCCTGGGCCTCCGGCATGATTCCCTTCTGCGCCATGATGCCGACACACCGGTCGATCATGCCTTGCAGGCTGATGTTCGGGTCGGTGAAGGCGCCGTTCTAGTAGCAGCAGTAGCGGCAGTAGTCGTTGATGCGCATGCCGTCGGCGGCGGTGCCGAAATCCTCTGGCTTCACGAGCGGCATGCGACAACTTTGGCAGAACGGAGCTTTGGGCGGTTGGGTGGACACGGTGCGCCTGCTTGGAGGTGTGTCGACGGCGTGTTGAGCGCATGTTGACGCGATCCGGACTGCATGCTGTGGCTGCCACGCAGATCGGACCCGGCCGACGGATTGGTGCGGGAGCGCCGAGGCAGGAAACATGCGCGGCGCTCGGTGTCCACGCCGTACCGGTCTGAAAGGCGACGTGGGATTAGTTTCACAGACAGTGCAGGATTATGCGTGTCGGCCCAACAAACATGCGCGCGCGCAAAGGCGTGTCAAGCTGGCGCAGTGCAGGCGCGAGGCGTAAAAGGGCAGGCACGTGGTCGCGCGTTCGGTGTGGAGAGAACGGCGACCTTATGCAGCAGACTGTCAGGCCAACACTGCCGCGCCCGCGCGTGTCCGACCGTCGCATGCAGCAGGGTCCGGGGACATGCGCCCCGCGCGGCCTCCGCCAACGGAAGGAGGTCACCATGAGTCCTACGAAAGCCCCAAACCCGACGTCGTCGCTTAGCTTCGACGCGCTCAACTGGGTCGCATCGGAGTCGCTGCCGCGCGATCAGGAACAGAGCCGGCGGCTGCACGAGCCGGAAGCGATTCTCACGACCATCGACCCGATCACCGGTCGCGAGATCGAGGATCCGACCGGGCATCCGTACATCGTCGATGGCAACGTCGTGATGTATTTCGAGTCGGAAGATACTCGGCAGGTCTACCTCGACACCCCGACCGATCATCCCGTGCGGCTACGCGACAACCCGGACGAGGAAGGCGAGGCCGAAGGCTAGATCCCACCGCCCTGGCGGGCGTTACACCCGCCAGGGCGGCGTCAGCGCAGCGGGCCTCAGATCCCGAGTGCCTCGATGGTCCAGCCGAGCCCGCCCGGAATGGCCTCCGGGTGGCGCTGGCGCACGAGGTCGTAGATCGCCGACACGCGTGCCTTCGGCACGTCGACCAGGAGCAGGATCTCGCCGTGCGCGAGCGCCTGGCGGAATTCGCCGACGTGCATGTCGGGCACGCGCAGCGTCACCCACGCGCCACTGACGAAGGTGCCGAGCATCACGAGCGCAGCGGCCAGCGCCCACGGGTAGCGCCCGGTGGCGAGCGCCGCGATCAGGCCGGCAGCCGCGACGACGAACAGCGCGAGATTGCCGTACCACCACAACTGCTCGATGCGCCAGACCCAGTCGTGGCGCTGGCGCACGGTCGCGGCCGGCAACTGGGGCAGCGGCCGGTCGCCGCCGGCCACGGCGTGGATATGGCGGCGCTCGACGCCGGCACGTTCAAGATCGGCGACGAGGCTGGCCGCCTGGGTTTCATCGGGAACGAGAAAGAACAGTCTGCGCAGCATGAGGACCTCCTTGCCCGGGCCGGCCGCCTGTCCACACCGCGCGTGACGGAACAGACGAGCGCGAGCCGAATGCTTAAGGACGGTCAACCGATGGGGCGGGGCGGGCGCGAAATCAATGCGACAAAACGTGCGAGATTCCCCGCCGCGCGCTGCGCCGGGGCGGGGTCAGCCGCTGCGCGCTGGCACGAGCGGTGCCGGCCGCGCCAGTGCCTTGGCGAGCAGCAGGCGCACGCCGCCGATTGTCGGCCCGGTGCAGCCGCCGTGCGCCGCGCCCAGGACCTGAAGCGGTTGCTAGTTCCCGGTGCGCAAGCTCGAACGGCCACCGTCGACGCCGATGATCTGCCCAGTGATCCAGCCGGCATCCGGCGAAATCAGAAACGCAGTCAGGGCGGCGATATCATGAGGCGTGCCGAGCCGCTGTAGCGGGTGCAGCCCGGCCAGCGCGGCGGCCATCCGCTCGTTGGCCAGGATGCCCGCGGCGAGCGGCGTTTGAGTGAGCGATGGTGCGATGGCGTTGACCCGCACCTTGGGCGCGAGCTCCGCCGCCAACGCCAGCGTGAGCCCCGCGACGGCGCCCTTGGCCATCCCGATCGTCGCATGCAACGGGAAACCTTGCAGCGCCGCGACGCTCGAATACAACACCACCGAAGCGACGCCGGTGCTCTTCTTGAGCGCGGGCAAGGCCGCCTGAATGGCGAGCGCGGCGCCCAGCGCGTTGGTCCGGTAATCGTTCAGAAAGTCGGCCTCGCTCAGGCGTTGCAGGCTGCGCACGTTGATGGTGCCGATCGCGTAGACGACACCGTCGAGGACATCGCCGGCATCCGTGGCCGCACGTGCGAAGAATCCGCCATCGGCGGCGTCACCGACGGTGAAACCGGCCCCCAGTTCCGCAGCGGTGGCGGCCAGCTTGTCGGCGTTGCGCGCGGCAATGTGAAGGTCATAGCCGCGCGCGCGCAGCAGCCGGCCCGTTGCCGAGCCGATCGCGCCCGAGCCACCGTAGATCAGGATCTTGCCTGGCATGTCGATTCCCTCCCGCGCCGCGCGTTGCGCGCCACGGCTATCGCCCGTGCTGCCCGCCCGGCGGCAGATCAGCCCGTCAGCGCCGGCACGATCGGTTCGGGCCGCGCCTGCGGCTTGACGAGCAGCATGTGAACGTCGCCGATGGCGCGCTCGATGAAGCCGCCCTCGCAGTAGCAGAGATAAAACTCCCACATGCGGATGAACGACTCGGGATAGCCGAGCGCGCGCACCGCGGCGAGGTTGCGGTTGAGGTTCTCGCGCCAGCGGCGCAGGGTGAGGGCGTAGTGCGGGCCGATGTCCTCGAGGTGGGTGAGGCGCAGGTCGGTGACGCGCGCGATCGCATCGGTCATGACCGCGACCGAGGGGATGCAGCTGCCCGGAAAGATGTGGCGCTGGATGAAGTCGACCGCGTTCTTGGCCGCCTCGTAGCGCTGGTCGGCGATGGTGATGGCCTGCAGCAGCATCAGCCCGTCGGGTTTGAGCAGCTCGCTGCACTTGCGGAAGTAGGTGTCGTAGTACTGGTGACCGACGGCCTCGATCATCTCGATCGACACGAGCTTGTCGTACTGGCCGGTCAGGTTGCGGTAGTCCTCGAGCAGCAGCGTCACGCGCTGGGCGAGACCGGCGGCGACGATACGTTCCTTGGCAAGCTCGTACTGCTGGCGCGAGATGGTCGTGGTGGTGACGCGGCAGCCGTAGCGCTGCGCGGCGTAGAGCGCAAGACCGCCCCAGCCGGTGCCGATCTCCATGAGGTGGTCGCCCGGCTTGAGCGCGAGCTTCTTGCAGATGCGGTCGAGCTTGGCGAGCTGCGCCTCTTCCAGCGTCATGTCCGGGCGCTCGAAGACCGCGCTCGAATACATCATCGTCGGATCGAGGAACAGCCGGAAGAAGTCGTTGCCGAGATCGTAGTGCGCGGCGATGTTGCGCCGGCTGCCGCGCTCGGTATTGCGCGCCGCCCAGTGCAGTGCCTTCTGCACCGGGCCGGTGAGGCGTGCGAGCCCGCCCTCCAGGCCGTCCAGCACCGCGCGGTTCTGCAACAGGATGCGCACCAGGGCGGTGAGGTCGTTGACACTCCAGTAGCCCAGCATGTAGGCCTCGCCGGCGCCGATCGAGCCGCCGAAGGCGATCTCGCTAAAGAAGCGCGGATCGTGCACGCGCACCGTGGTGTCGATCGGGCAGCGCGCCGTGCGCCGGCCGTAGTACTCGACGTGTTTGCCATCGGCCAGCACCAGCTGCCCGTGCTCGAGCCGCGCCAGGCGCGCGCGCAGCGCGCGTTCCGCCAGACCGTCGAGGAAGCGCGGCTTGGGTGTGGTGCCGGGATGGATGCGCGTATCGAGTGTCGTCGTCTTCATGCCTGTTTCGCCGGTTGGGCGCCTCCGTGGGGATTGGGCGGCAGTTTGCCGGGGTGGGGGTAAAACGGCACGCGCTTGAGCCAAAGCCGCAGCGCCTGCCAGTGAATGGCAACGATCACCTGCACGGTCATGAGCGGAAAGCGCACGAGCACGCGCGCGAGCTCGCGCCCGGTGAGGGGCGCACGTTGCAGGTGCAGGGTCGCGTCGAACACCTTGGTGTCGCGGTGCAGCGCCATGTGCACGTTCAACTGCTCGCCGGGCGGCCCGAAGCGCCAGTCGTAGGCCATGTCCATCGGCATGAACGGCGAGACGTGGAACACCTTGGCGAGCCGATAGCGCTTGTGGCCGGCGACACCCGCGTCGCGGCGGCCGTCCAGCACGTAGCAGTGGCGCTCGCCCCAGGGCGTGTTGTTGACCTCGGCCACGATGGTCTCGACCTGCGTGTCGTGCGCATCGAAGCAGTAGTAGAAGCTCACCGGGTTGAAGCAGTAGCCGAAATAGCGCAAGTGCGTGAGCAGGCGGATCGGCCCGAGCGGGCGGCGGCCGGTCTCGGCCTCGACCAGGTCGCGCACGGCCTGATCGAGCGGCACCGCCGGGTCGCCCAGGTGATCGGCGCGGTCAAAGCGCGCCAGCGCGGCGCGCCGCGTCGACCACAGCCAGCGGCCGCGGAACACCGTATCGAGCTCCGCCAGGTCCAGGTACAGCAGGAACAGGCGGTAGCGGAAGGCGTGCACGCGCGGCGCAAAGCGCCGGTGCCTAACCCACCCGCGATAGATGGCGCTGTGCATGGCTGGTCTGCTCGAAGTGGTCGAGGGCGTTGAGGGCGCTCACCACGCCGTCCTCGTGAAAACCGTAGCGCCAGTAGGCGCCGCAGAAATAGGTGCGGTTGACGCCGTTGATCTCCCGCTGGCGGCGCTGCGCCGCGACCCCGGCGGGGGTGTAGAGCGGGTGGTGGTAGGTCAGGCGCTTGATGATCTTCGCCGCATCGATGTGCGCGGTGCGGTTGAGCGTGACGCAGAAGGTCTCGCGCGCCGCCAGACCCTGCAGGATGTTCATGTTGTAGGTGAGCGCGACCTTGCCGTGGTCGTCGCTCAGCACGTGGTAGTTCCACGCCGCCCACGCGCGCCGCGCGCGCGGCAGCAGCCGCGTGTCGGTGTGCAGCACGACTTCGTTTTCCTGGTAGGGGATCGCGCCCAGCACCTCGCGCTCAAGCGCGCTGGCATCCGCCAGCAGCCGCAGCGCCTGATCGGAATGGCAGGCGAGAAACACGCAATCGAAGAACTCCGGCTCCAGCCCGCGCGCCTTGACGAGCACCCGGTCGGGGAGGCGCCGCACCGACTCGACCGGCGTGTGAAGGCGGATGCGGTGGCGAAACGGCGCGGTGAGCATCTCCACGTAGCGCGCCGAGCCACCCTTGATCACGCGCCAGGTCGGACGCGCATCGACCGACAGCATGCCGTGATTGTGGAAGAACCGCACAAAGTAGCGCGCCGGGAAGGCGAGCATGCGCGTGGCGTCGGTCGACCAGATGGCCGCGCCCATCGGGATCAGGTAGTGATCGATGAATTCCCGCGAGTAGCGCTGTGCCGCGAGGTAGTCGCCGAGCGCGATCTCGTCCTGCCCGCCGAGCAGCGCGGGCGCCTCGCGGTTGAAGCGCAGGATGTCGCGGATCATGCGGTAGAAGGACGGGCGCAGCAGGTTGCGGCGCTGGGCGAACAGGCTGTTGAGCGTGCTGCCGTTGTATTCGAGCCCGCTCCTCTCGCAGCGCACGCTGAAGCTCATGTTGCTCGGCTGCGATTCCACCCCGAGCTCGGCCAGCAGCTCGATGAAGTTGGGATAGGTCCAGTCGTTGAACACGATGAAGCCGGTGTCGACCGCGTGGCGTTCGCCGCCGAGCTCCACCGTGTGCGTGTGGGTGTGACCGCCGATGTGGTCGGCCCCCTCGAACACCGTGATGTCGTGGGTACGATGCAAGCGGTGGGCGAGCACATTGCCCGCGATGCCGCTGCCGATGATGGCGATTCTCATGCTGTCCTCCCTCGCGTTTCTCAGGCGCCGGCGCCGTCGAGGCGGCGCGCCGCGCGCATTTCGGCCGGCACCGGCCGCAGGTCCCAGATCACGCCGAGCGCCGCCAGCCCGCGCAGGGCGTAGTAGGTGAGATCGATCTCCCACCAGTAAAAGCCCTGGCGCGCCGCCCCGGGGTAGTGATGGTGGTTGTTGTGCCAGCCCTCGCCGAAGGTGAGCAGGGCAAGCCAGAAGTTGTTGCGCGAATCATCGCGCGTGGCATAGCGCCGCCGCCCGAAGCGGTGGGCGAGCGAGTTGATGGTGAAGGTGGCGTGGTACAGCACCACGGTCGACAGGCAGAAGCCCCACACCAGCAGCTGCGCGCCATTGGTGCCGAGGCCGGGCGCGTAGTGGGCGAGCAGCTCGCCCGCGGCGAACAGCGCCAGCGCCAACAGCGCCGGCACCACGACGTCGAAACGGTCGAGGAAGCGCAACTCCGGATAGCGCGCGAGATCCGGCACCAGCTCGGTGCGCGTGGCGAAATGGGCGTGCGACAGGAACCAGCCGCTGTGGCTCCAGGCGAAACCGTGCTGGCGCAGCGAATGGCTGTCGTGCGGATCGTCGGAATGCGCGTGGTGATGGCGGTGGTGCGCCGCCCACCACAGCGGCCCGCGCTGCACCGCCGAGGCGCCGAGGGCGGCGAACGCGAACTGCGCGGCGCGCGAGGTGCGAAACGCGCGGTGCGAGAAGTAGCGATGGTAGAAGCCGGTGATGGCAAACATCCGCAGGGCGTACAGCGCCGCGGCAACGGCGACCGCGGTGGTGCTCACGCCGACCCACAGCACCGCGAGGCAGGCGAGGTGCAGGGCGATAAACGGCAGCGCGCGTACCCAGTCGATGCGGTGCGCGTCGTCGACGGCGGGTGCCGGCGCCGCGCTGTCGAACCAGCGCGCCAGTGTGGACCAGAGCCCGGTCGTGCCCGCGGCGGTTTTCGCGTGATCTCTCATGGCGTCAGCCCCAGCGCTGCGGGACCTTCTCGATGCGGCGGATGTCGTAGCCCTGCGCGGCGAGGAACGCGAGGATGCCCTGGTAGTCGGCCTCCGGGATGGTGGGCGTGCGCGCCATGATCCACACGTAGTCGCGCTTCTCGCGCCCGATCACGGTCTGCGAGTAGTCGTCGGTCAGGTAAATGATGCGGAAGTCGGCCTTGATCGGCCAAAGGAACTGCATCCCCCACACCGCGTTCGACGCGCGGTCGATCACGAAGCCGCGCGGGGTGTAGCGCTTGGGCTCCCCGTCGAAGCTGCCGGCGCGGAACGTGAAGGTCGTCTCGATGGTGCCGTCTTCCGCCAGCCGGTACGACTCGACGGCGTTGTGCGCGCCCTTCTCGAGGAAGGTCGGGATGTTGGCGATCACGTACCAGTCGCCCATGAAGCGTTGCAGATCGACCTGCTTGGCGAGCGCGATCGGCGGGTGAGGCACGCTCTGGCATCCGGCCAGAACCAGGGCGGCAGCGGCGAGCAGGGTGGTGCGCATGGCGGGGTCCTCGTCAGTTGATCAGGTAGCGCAGGCGCCGACCGCCGTCGGTGGTCGATTCGAGCGCCAGCCAGTCGTGCGCGTCGATGGAATACCACAGGTCGATGGCAAGCTTCGGTCCGCGCAGCGCGTAGCGGCGCGCCGCGACCGGTGTGCCGCGTATCGTGAGGGTCTCCTCGCCGAGCACGGTGACGCGCACATCGACGTACTCGCCGGTCTGGACGTTGAGCAGCCGCCTCTGGCGCAGCATCTGAGGATTCCAGTAGGCGAAGGTCATGACGCAGCCATTGAGGTCGGTGCGCCCGCTGGCTGTTTCGACCACGAAGCGCTCGCCGCTGCGTGCCGCCGCCACGCGGTAGGCCTGCCCGTTGTCGTCGGTGCGCGACTCGACCGCCGTGAGGCAGTCGCCGCGCCAGCGCTCGTTCGCCTGATGACGGTACTGGTAGGCGTTGAGAAACAGCAGCTTCACGTCAAAGCGTGCCTCGCTCGCGAGCTCGCGCTCGCCCGCGCGCTCGCGCAGCGTGAAGCGGTGATAGCCGATCTCGGAATCATCCAGCAGCACGCGGAAGTTCCAGGCCCGCACCTCGGCACCCGCCGGTGCGGTCGCGAGGAGCGCACCCGACAGGAGGCCGAGGGCGGCGAGACGGTGGCGCATCACGGCGCTGCGGCGCATGGTGCGAGCCTCAGTGCTGGCGTGCGGTCTGGCGCGCAACCGTGGTGTTGCGCGGGAACCACGGGAAGAACGCGTTGGTGCGTGCGATGTAGTCGCGGTAGGCCGGGCGGCGCATGCCGATGTCCTTCTCGAGCATCGCCACCCCCGACACCTTGAGCAGCAGGAAGGACATGAGCAGCGGCGAGACCACGGCCCACCAGCCGCCGGCGGCGAGCGCAATCAGGTAGAAACCCCACCACACGCAGAACTCGCCGAAGTAGTTGGGATGGCGCGAGTAGCGCCACAGGCCGGCGGACAGCACGCGCCCGCGATTGATCGACTTGCGTTTGAAACGCGCGAGCTGCCAGTCGGCCACGGTCTCGAACAGGAAGCCGAAGGCCCACAGCGCCGCCCCGGCGTAGTCGAGCCAGCCGAGCGGGCGGTCACTCGCGAGTGCCGCGAGCAGCGGAGCCGACACGATCCAGGCCAGCACGGCCTGCAGGCCGAACACCAGGTACAGGCTCTTGAAGGCAAAATGGGGTTCGTTGTTGGCGCGGATCTTCCGGTAGCGATGATCTTCCGGCTCGCCCCAGTTGCGCCAGGTGAGATAGCCGGCGAGCCGCAGCGCCCACAGGGCGACGAGCGTCATGACCAGCAGGTCGCGCGCGCTGCGGCCCGGCGTGGCCCACAGATAGATGAGCGCGCCGGCCAGGAAGAAGATCGACCACATGCTGTCGACGATGCTCACGTCGCGCTTCGGGATGCTCACCATCCACGTGGCGACGGCGATGAGCAGCATGAGGCCGAGACCGGCGAGATAGGCGTTGAGGTCGAACATGGTGGCTCCTTGCGTTCGTCAGGCGCGCGGTGCGCTGTTGACACCATCGAAGCGCTGGCCAAGCCGCAGCAGCGCCGGCAGGATCACCGCCCAGCCGAGCGCCAGTGCTGCCATGGCGATGCCCAGGTCGGCGAAGCGCACGGCCCCGAGCTTCATGCCGGCGTAATAGGCGAGCGGGCCGCCGACGGCGCCGAAGGCGGCGGCAGCCAAATGCCGGTTCTTGAGCCAGTTGAGCGAGACGTTGAGCGTGGTGGCGAACAGCGTCCACATCGCCACGATCCACACCGGCGCCGTGCCGGGCAGGAGCGTGCCGGCGCTGTAACTGACCCAGCCGAGGGCCACGAGCGCACTGTCCCAGGCGGCACCGAGCGCGGTGGCGATGGCGAGCAGGCGCGCCTCGTCGCCGGGTCGCGCGCTGCTGGCGAGATGCACCACGGCAATGGTGAGTGCCAGCGCGGTGCCGGCCCACGGCTGGCCGTAGGCGCCGCCCAGCACGCACGCGAACCAGCCGATCTGGAAGGCGATGAGGTTGGCGAGCACGCGCGCGGTCGATGGCGCCGCGGGGCTGGCGCGCGACAGGCTCTCGGTCGTCATGGCCGGCGCTCGAACAGGTAGTGGCTGACCCACCACTGTTGGCCGTTGTCGTAGCCAAACAGTTCGGCGCAGGCCATGAAGAAGATGCGCCAGCGCATCCACCATGGCATGGCGTTTTCGCGCCCGTAGGTCTGCTCGAGGATCGGCCACACGGCATCGCGCCGTGCGTCCATGTTGGCAAGCCAGGCGTTGGCGGTGCGTTCGTAGTGGCGACCGTCCCAGCGCCAGCGGTGCACGAGCGTGAGGTGTTGCTGCAGCCGCACCGCGAGGTCGTCGCTCGGCATCATGCCGCCGGAGAAGAAATGGCGGCTCATCCAGTCCGAGGCGTCGCGCTCGATGAACGCATACGGCGTGCTGCGATGCACGAACACGTGCATGAAGAAGCGCCCGCCGGGCCTGAGCCAGCCATGCACGCGCCGGAAAAGCTCCGGCCAGTTGCGCATGTGCTCGAACATCTCGACCGACACGATGCGATCGAACGCCTCCGGGGTCGCGAAATCGTTCATGTCCGCGGTCAGGACGCGCAGGTTGGTGAGCCCGCGACGCGCGGCCTCGGCCTCGATGTGCGCGCGCTGGGAGTGGGAGTTCGACACCGCCGTGATGCGGCTCGCCGGGTAGTGCGCCGCCATCCACAGCGTGAGCGAGCCCCAGCCGCAGCCGAGCTCGAGGATGTCCTGGCCATCGGCCAGCCCGGCGCGCTTGCAGGTAGCAGCGAGTGCGGCGGCCTCGGCCGCGTCGAGTGTCGTCACGCCGTCCGGCCACCAGCACGAGCTGTACTTGCGGTGCCGGCCCAGCACTTGGGCAAAAAAGGCGGCCGGCACCTCGTAGTGCTGCGCGTTGGCCTTGTCCGGCGCGAGCGCCACGGGTGCGCTGCGCATGTGGGCGATGAAGTCCTCGGTCCGCGCGCAGGCCGCCTCGCAGTCGCCGGCTCCGATCTCGGCGAGGCGTTGACGCACCAGGCGGCGGATGCCGGCGCGGATCACGACGTCGGGCAGCAGGCCCTGCTCGGTCCAGTCGATGGCAAGGTTGGTCTGCGGGTTCATGGCGATGGGCTCCTCCAGATAAGGTGAATGTCAGGGCGCGAGGATTTCGCGCAGGCGGCGCAAGCCGTGCTCGAGCTCGGCGCCCATGGGGTGCGCGCCGGCCGCGACCAGCGCATCACGATGCGTGACCGAGGTGAGCCCCCCGACGCACACCGGCACGCGTACCGCGGCGACCAGCCTGGGCAGGTCCGCGGTGAGCAGTTCGGGCGCGGGCGTGACCGAACCCGACAGCACGATCGCGTCGATGGCCGCACGCCTGACCACGACCGGCAGGTCACCGAGCGGCATGTTGGCGCCGAGCAGCACGATGCGGTAGCCGAGCTCCTGCACCGCGAGCGCGAACAGCAGCGCGCCGATTTCGTGCAGCTCACCGGGCAGGCAGGCGATCAGGAGCTTCGGCCCCGTGTTGCCGCGCGCACGGTGGTGAAAGCGCGCGCCCAGCTTGTTGCGCAGGTACACGCCGAAGAAGTGCTCCTCGGCGACGCTGCCCTCGGCGCTCGCCCAGCGCTCGCCCAGTTCCTCGAGCAGCGGCAGCAGCAGGCGGCGTGTCACCAGGTCGGTCGGGTGGAGCGCGAGCGCCTCGTTATAGGTGTCCTCGAGTGCGTTCTCGTCGAACCGCGTGATCGCGCTGACCATGCGCTCCCGGTACGCCGGCCACGGCCCCGCGGTAGCGGCCGGGGCGGCGGCCTGCGCGCGCGCCTCGATCACCTGGCGCACCTGGCTGATGGGAATGCCCTTCTCGAGCAGGGCGAGCACCCGCTGGATCTGCTCGATCTGCTCGCGCGTGTAGAGCCGATGGCCGCTGTCGGTACGCGTCGGGCGGATCAGCCCGTAGCGCCGCTCCCAGGCGCGCAGCGTGATCGGGTTGACGCCGGTCAGGCTCGCCACCGTGCGGATCGGGTAGAGCTCGGTCGGCGCGGTGGTCTGGTCGGCGGCGGGTGCGGGTGGCATCGGCACGGCCTCTACGGTTTCGGCAAGCGACTAGCGGCGCTGCTGGCGGCTGGGCCGCGCGATCGCCACGGGACCCGCCTTCGGGCGGCCCGAGGTCAGCAGCCAGTGCGCCAGCACGGCGCCGACAAGGACGGTGGCAGTGAGACTGATGGCGATTCCGAGCATGTGCAGTACCTGTGCAATAGATGTACAGAACTTATACCTAAGTGAGCTAGGAACGTCAAGACATCGCGAAATAGCGTAGATAATACGTACCGGAGGCACCGACATATATATACAAAACATATACAGCACTGATGGTCTTGCGGTGGTTTCGCCTGGGTGGCCCAGGGGAGCGCAGGCGCGCGGGCCTGACGGCAGACGCGCGGCTGTGGGTGTGCGCCGGCGAGCGCGCGGCGGGCCGTACGGTCGGCCGGTGAGCCGGGCAGCGCGCAGGGCGGGTGGCGCCTAGACGGCGCCGTGGCGGCGGGCGATGGCAGCGATGAGTCGCGCCGCGGGATAGGTGGCGGCGTTGTCGTAGAGGTACTGACGCCACGCATCGAACTCGGCGGCCAGGCAGAAATCGCTGCCGTGGCAGCCGAGCACCTGCACGACGCTGTCGCCCGCCTTCCACGGACCTTCGCCCTTGATTGGGCCGGTGACGAGATGGATGCGCGTGTCGGGCTCCGCCAGGTGCCAGAACGGTTCGAAGTAGAGCAGTCCGTCGGGATGGCGAAAACGCTCGGCCATGATGTGCGCGCGACCATCCGGCCGGCGGATCATGAGCGGTGCGGTGACGCTGAACAGATCGGCCATGGGGCGGATTCTACGTTGCCGCAGCGACGCGCGTCAGGCGCGTCGCAGGAGCCGAAGGAGCGCGCCGGCCATCAGCGTCCAGCCGAGCGCGAACAGCCACCCGTGGAAGGCAGCGGGCTGATAACCGCTAAACGCCGCCTCGCCCTGCCGCACCAGGTCCCAACCCGGATGCAGGAACGTGAACAGGCCGAGCGCCGCGCCCGCGCCGAAGGTGAGCCACGCGCCGGGCGTGCCGTGCGGCGCCGCCTCGCGCCACAAGGCCGCCGCGCCCCAGGCAACGAACAGCAGCGCGATCGCCGCGGGTGCCAGCCACGGCCCGAACCACGGCCACGGGATGAGGAACAGCACGTCCCACTCGAGCCAGTGGCGCGGCCAGTCGAGCGCGAGCTTCAGCCACAGGTAGTAGCCCAGGTCCCACAGACCGAACACGAACAAGAAGGCGGCGAAGCGCCGTAGCGCCACGCGCTCGGCGAGGCACGCCACCGCCACGAGCATCACCACGGTGGCGAGCTCGCGGGCGAGCTCGAGCGCAAGATCCGCGTGGCTCAGCAGGCGCAGCGGAAACAGCGCGCGCGGGTCATCGGCGTAGTAGACGTGGCGCAGGTGCACGACGACGGCCGCCTCGACCAGCGCCATGGCGAGGGCGTAGGCGCCGAGCCACAGCAAGCGGATGCCGGCGCCGGGCGCGCGCATCTAGCGACCGGCGTGAGTTTGCAGCGTGGCGAGACTCTCGCGCGCGACCTCGCGCACGTCGGCGTTGGCGTCGGCGAGCAGTGGCTGCACATAGGCGATGGCGTCTGCGCTCAGGCTGAGGGCAAGATAATGACAGGCATCGCCGCGCACCCGCGGCTGCTCGCTGCGCGTGAGCGCGCCGAGCTGGTCGACGGCGGCCTGCAGCACGGGCGTACCGCGCAATTCTTCCATCACGGCACCGATGCCGAGCTGCACGTGCAGGCTGGTGCTGGGATTGGCGAGCAGCAACAGCAGCGCCTCGAGGGCCTGCGGATCGCGCGCGACGTGGGCGACGACGCGCTTCAAGCCCCCGGTGGCGAGCAGCTCGCTCAGGTACTCGGCCAGGCCCTCGCGCGTGCCGGCGCGCCGGGCCCACAGCTCGAGCTCCGCCCGCGAGCGCAGGCCGTCGAGCTCGAACGCTCCGAGCCGGACCCAGGGCACCGAGCGCACGCCGTGTTGCGCGGCGACCTCGGGGTGCGCCTCGATGTTGACTACCTCGAGACGCCCGATGGTACCGGCCTTGACCAGCTCGCCCAGCGCCGCAAGCACGGTCGGGCAGAACGGGCAGTGCACGGTCAGCAGCAGCAGGGCATCGGGGGCGGGGACGTCGGTCGGCATGAGGCGCGGGGGATACGCGGGTTCGAGGGACAGTGTACGGTATCCGACGCGCGCGATGCACGCACCGCCGGCCGGCAAGAGGGGTGTGATATATTTTGCGCCCGCGGTCGGAATGCCCGTATGCAGGCCCTGCCACCGGACCACCAGAACATCCTCGAGTACCTCGCCCGCCGCGTAGGGCGCGTGCACCTGCGCCAGCGTCTCGGCATCGAGCACGACAACGACGGCAAGATCCACCACCCCGGGGCCGGGTTCTTCCACATCGAGAACTGGTACTCGATCCATTCGCTGATTCGCACCAGCCTGCGGCTCGTCGGGCTGCACGGGCGCGGGCGGCGCAACTCGCTCGACATCCGCGTCAAGCGCCACGAGGTGCGCCTCGCCGCGCTGCCGCGCGCCTTCGATGGCTACACCATCCTGCACGTGAGCGATCCGCACGTCGACATGCACCCCGAGTATCTCGATGCCCTCATCGCGCGGGTGCGCGGGCTCGAGTACGACCTGTGTGTGCTGACCGGTGATTTCCGCTATCGCACCTACGGGCCCTGGGACGCCGCCGTCGCGGGTATGCAGCGGCTGCGCGAGTACCTGAAGGACCCGGTGTATGCCGTGCTCGGCAATCACGACACGATTCGCATGGTGCCGCCGTTCGAGGCGGCCGGGGTGCGCGTGCTGCTCAACGAGTCGGTGGCACTCGAGCGCGGCGGCGAAACCCTGTACCTGGCCGGCATCGACGACGCGCACTACTACGGGGTCGACAACATCGAGAAGGCCGGCCACGATATCCCGCACGGGGCGTGCGCGATCATGCTGTCGCACACGCCCGAACCCTACCGGCAGGTGGCGCACGCCGGCTTCCATCTGATGCTGTGCGGCCACACCCACGGCGGGCAGATCTGCCTGCCGGGCGGCATTCCCGTGCTCACCGACGCGCGCTGTCCGCGGCGCTATGCGCGCGGCTTCTGGCAGCACCACGAGCTCATCGGCTATACCTCGGTCGGCGCCGGCTCCTCGATCGTGGACGTGCGCCTCAACTGTCCGCCCGAGGTGGCGCTGCACACGCTGCGCTGCGCCTAGGCTCAGTACGGCTGTTCGCGGATGCCGAGACGAAAGAGCAGGCGCGACAGCAACAGCTCGAGCACGATGAACGCGCCCACCAGCAGCACGATGTCCCAGGCGTGCAGCCCGAGTGACTGGCGCACGGCGAGCAGCGGGAACAGCGACTCCGGAATCTGATCGAGCCCGAGCGCCTGGCTGCTGGTGGCGCGCCCGAGGCGGCGCTTGGCGAAGCTTGACACCAGATCACCGAGCATGGCGCAGGCACCCACGGTCAGGCCGATGCGCCAGTCAAACCCGAGCGCCAACGCCGCGAGCGTGGTCAGGAGCAGCGCGAGCACCAGGCCGCGCACCGTCTTCGATGGGCCGAGCAACGGACGGCCGTCGAAGAAGCGCAGGCCGCCGTCGAGTGGCCATGCAAACCGCCCGCCCAGCAGCCGCTTGGCGAATACCGGCGTGCCGTTCGCGATGCCGAGCAGCAGCATGAGCTTGGTGAGGAGCCAGACGTGTTCCATCGGACTGTCTCCGCCTACAGCCGCAGCGGCAGCGCGCGCAGCCGCCGGCCGGTGGCGGCGAACAGCGCGTTGGCCACGGCCGGCGCAATCACCGGCACGCCCGGCTCGCCGACACCGCCGGGTGGCTCCCCGCTCGCCAGGATACGCACCTCAACCGCGGGCATCTCGGCGAGCGTCAGGATCGGATAGTCGGCGTAACTGGCCTGCGTCACGCGGCCACGCGCGATGCGCACCTCTTCCTTGAGTGCCGCCGACAATCCCATGGCGATGCTGCCCTCGAGCTGCGCACGCACCGTGTCCGGGTTGACCACCTGGCCGCAGTCGATGCTGCATACCACGCGCGGCACACGAATCTGGCCGCCGTCACTGACGCTCACCTCGGCAACCTGGGCGACCCAGCTGCCGAAACTGCAGTAGACCGCGACACCGCGCCCGCTGCACGCCGGCAGCGGCGTGCCCCAGCCAGCCGCAGCGGCCGCATCCTGCAGGACCGCGCGATGGCGGGGCGCGCCGGCGAGCAACGCCAGGCGCAGTGCCAGCGGGTCGCGCCCGGCGGCATGCGCCAGCTCATCGATGAAGCACTCGATGGCGAAGGCGTTGTTGGAGGCGCCGACCGAGCGCCACGGACCGGTCGGCACCGCGCTCGCGACCGCGACGTGTTCCTCGCGCAGGTGCGGGAACGCGTACGGCACGTCGATGCCATCGAGCGCCAGCTCCGGGCCGGCGACGCGCAGCAGGAGCGCCTGCGGCATGCCGTGCGCATCGAGTGCCGCGCGGAACTGCGCGGCATGGGCGGGTCGGTACGTGTCGTGTTGCAGATCGTCGGCGCGCGTCCACACCACCTGCACCGGTGCGCCCAGGCGCCGGGAAATCTCCACCGCGTCGGCCACGAAATCGGTCTCGAGGCGCCGCCCGAAGCCGCCGCCGAGATAGAGCGTATGCACCCGGACCTTGCGCTGCGGCAGCCCGGCGACGCGCGCGGCGGTCTTGCGCGTGTCGACCTGGCTCTGGGTGCCGACCCAGACGTCGCAGCCCTCGGCGCGCACATGCGCCACGCAGTTCATCGGTTCGAGCGGCGCGTGTGCGAGATAAGGCGTGTGGTAGCGGGCCTCGACGGTGCGTGCCGCCGCGCGCAGCACGCGCGCGGCGTGGCCACGGTCGTGCGCCACCTTGCCGGGTTGGTCGAGGCCGGCGTCGAGTGCCGCACGAAGCGCAGTGTTGTCGAGCTGCGCGTTGTCGCCTTCGTCCCAGTCGACCTGCAGCGCATCGCGCGCGCGCAGCGCCGCCCACAGGTTGTCGGCCACGACGGCAATGCCCGCGTCGATGGCGAACACCTCGCGCACCCCCGGCAGCGCGCGCGCCGCCGCGGCGTCGAAGCGCGCCACCCGTCCGCCGAACACCGGACAGCGCAGGACGGTCGCGCTCAGCATCCCGGGCAGCGCGACGTCGATGCCGTAGAGCGCGCGCCCCGCGACCATGTCGGGAATCTCGATGCGGGGAAGGGGATGGCCGACCAGACGAAACTGCGCGGGCGGCTTGAGCCTCAGGCGCCGGGGTGCGCGCTGCGCGGCGGCGTCGCGCGCCACCTCGCCGTAGCGCACACGCCGGTTGCTGGCCGGGTGCAGCACCTCGCCGTGCGCCGCGTGGCAGTCGCGCG
>CAZVUN010000057.1:0-17032 GCA_964629975.1 uncultured Acidiferrobacteraceae bacterium
TACCGGCGCGCGGCGCGCGCCGTGGCGAGCGCGCGCCTCGCCCATTTTGCCGTGCGGGTCGGGCGGGCCCCCACGGCGCTGCACATCCGCGGTCAGCGCACGCGCTGGGGCAGCTGCAGCGCGCGCGGCGTCATCAGCCTCAACTGGCGGCTCACCCAGGCGCCCGCCGGGTTCCTCGACTACGTGGTGGTGCACGAGCTCTGCCACCTGCGCGAGCGCAACCACTCCGCGCGCTTCTGGCAGGCGGTCGAGGCGGTGCTGCCCGACTACCGCCGCTGGCGCACCGGCCTGCGCGCTATTCACCGCGGTTTCGTGCTCTGACGGCGTCCCGCGCGCGTAGCGCCGCGCCCGGCGGTTGCTATGCTGAGGAGTGGCAGCGGCGTGCAACAACAATAACCACGACACGAGGAACCCATGGGCCTGGTGTGGTCGATCATCGCGCTGGTTTCGCTCGTCTGGGGGCTCGCGTATTTCCGCGCGCCACTCGCCTTGTGGACGCTCGCCGCCGCCGCCGCGCTTGCCGCGGCCACGGTGCGGTACCCGTGGGCGCAGGCCGCCGCCCCGGCCCTGTGGGTCGTGTTCGCGATCCTCGCCACCGCTGTCAACGTGCCGGCGCTGCGCCGGCACGTTCTCACCCGACCCGTCTTTGCCGCCTTCCGCCGCGTGTTGCCGGCGATGTCCGACACCGAGCGCGAGGCGCTCGAGGCCGGCACCGTGGGGTGGGAGGCGGAGCTGTTCGCCGGCAGGCCGCGCTGGCACAAACTGTTCACCATCGCACCGGCGCCGTTGAGCCCCGCGGAGCAGGCGTTCATCGACGGACCGGTCGCGGAGCTCTGCCGCCTGCTCGATGATTGGCACATCACCCACGAGCGACGCGACCTGCCGCCCGAAGTATGGCGCTTTATCAAGGAGCACGGCTTCTTCGGCATGATCATCCCGAAGAAGTACGGCGGGCTCGAGTTCTCGGCGCTGGCGCATTCGACCGTGGTGATGAAGGTCGCCTCGCGCAGCGTGTCGGCGGCGGTCACCATCATGGTGCCGAACTCGCTCGGGCCGGCCGAGCTGCTGCTGCACTACGGCACCGACGCGCAGAAGGATTACTACCTGCCGCGCCTGGCGCGTGGCGAAGAGGTGCCGTGCTTCGGCCTGACCAATCCCGAGGCCGGCTCCGACGCCGCCAGCATCCCGGATCGCGGCATCGTCTGCCGCGGCGAGTTCGCGGGCAACAAGGACGTGCTCGGCATCCGCCTCACCTGGGAGAAGCGCTACATCACGCTCGGTCCGGTGGCGACCGTGCTCGGGCTCGCCTTCCGGCTCTACGACCCCGAGCACCTGCTCGGGCCGCAGGTCGATCGCGGCATCACGCTCGCGCTCATCCCGACCCGCACGCCGGGCGTGCGGATCGGCACCCGCCACAACCCGCTCGACATCGCCTTCCAGAACGGACCGAACTGGGGCGAGAACGTGTTCATCCCGCTCGACTGGATCATCGGCGGCCCGCGCTACATCGGCCAGGGCTGGCGCATGCTCATGGATTGTCTTGCCGCCGGGCGCTCGATCTCGCTGCCGGCGCTGTCGACCGGGGCCGGCAAGCTCGCCGCGCGCTTCACCGGGGCGTACGCGCGCGTGCGCAAGCAGTTCAAGCTGCCGATCGGGCGCTTCGAGGCCATCGAGGAGGCGCTGTCGCGCATCGCCGGGTACACCTATTTGATGGACGCGGCGCGCACCCTCACCGCGCGCGCCGTCGATCTCGGCGAGAAGCCGGCGGTCGCCTCGGCCATCGTCAAGTACCAGCTCACCGAGCATATGCGCAAGGTGGTCAACGACGCCATGGACATCCAGGGCGGCGCCGGCATCTGCCTGGGGCCGCGCAACTTCATGGGCCGGGTGTACCAGTCGCTGCCCATTGCGATCACGGTGGAAGGCGCCAACATCCTCACGCGCGCCCTCATCATCTACGGCCAGGGCGCGGTGCGCTGCCACCCCTACGTGCTCGCCGAGATGCGCGCCGCGGCCGATGCCGATCGCGCGCGCGGGCTGGCCGCGTTCGACCGCGCGTTCTTCGGCCACATCGGTTTCCTCCTCAGCAACGTGGCGCGCGCCTTCTGGCTCGGCCTCACCAACGCGCGCCTCGCGCGCGCGCCGATCCGCGGCCCCGGGGCGCGCTATTGCCAGAAGCTCACGCGCCTGTCGGCGGCGTTTGCGCTCATCTCCGACATGGCGATGCTCACCTTGGGCGGGACGCTCAAGCGCAAGGAGCGCATCTCGGCGCGCTTCGCCGACGTGCTGAGCTACCTGTATCTCGCCTCGGCGGTGCTCAAGCGCTTCGAAGATCAGGGCCGTCCCCCGGAGGATGAGCCGCTCATGCGCTGGGCCGCCGACTACGCCATCCACCAGGCCGAGAAGACGCTGGTGGTGATCCTCAAGAATTTTCCAAGCCGGTTTCTTGCCTGGCTGCTCGGCGGGCTGGTGTTTCCCGCCGGGCGCCGCTACCACGTGCCGACCGACCGGCTCGGTCACGAGTGCGCGAAGCTGCTGCTCGCGCCAGGGCCGGCGCGCGACCGTCTGACCGAAGGCGTGTACGTCACGCACGATCCGGCCGATGTCACCGGCCGGCTCGAGGATGCGCTGCCCAAGGTGATCGCCGCCGAGACCCTCGAACGCACGCTCGCCAAGCTGGTCGATGAGGTCCCCTTGTTGCACGGCGATCATGCCGCGCAGGTGGCCGAGGCGCTGGCGCGCAACCTGATCACGCCGGCCGAGGCCGCACTGCTGCGCGCCGCGCACGCCGCGCGCCGGTCGGTCATCACGGTTGATGACTTTGCTGCAGGCTGACACGGTGGAGGGCGTATGAACAATCGGGTCTTCGTGGTGGACGGCGCGCGCACGCCGTTTCTCAAGGCGCGCGGCGAACCCGGGCCGTTCGCGGCCGCCGATCTGGCGGTGGCGGCGGCGCGCCCGGTGCTGGCGCGCATGCCGTTTGCGCCGTCGCAGTTCGATGAGGTCATCGTCGGTTGCGTGATTCCGGCCGCCGACGAGGCCAACATCGCACGCCTCATTGCGCTGCGCCTGGGGTGCGGCAAGCACGTGCCCGCCTTCACCGTGCAGCGCAATTGCGCCTCGGGCCTGCAGGCCATCGCCTCGGCGGCCGAGCGCATCGCGCTTGGGGCTTCGCAGCTGGTGCTGGCCGGCGGTACCGAGGCCATGAGCCGCGCGCCGATCCAATGGAACCTCGCGATGAGCGGGTGGCTCGCGCAGATGCTGCGCGCCAAGAACTTCGCTGGCCGGGCACAGGCGCTCACGCGCTTCAAGCTCGCCTACCTGAAGCCCGTGTACGCGCTGCTGCTGGGGCTCACCGATCCGCTGGTCAAGCTCAACATGGGCCAGACCGCCGAGATCGTGGCGCACCGCTTCGGCATCACGCGCGAGCAACAGGACGCCTACGCGCTCGCGAGCCACCAGCGCCTGGCGGCGGCGTTCGACAGCGGCGCGCTCGCGCGCGAGGTCGAGCCGCTCTACGACACGCGCGGCAACGTCGTCAGCGAGGACAACGGCCTGCGGCGCGATACCGACATGGCGCAGCTCGCGCGCCTCAAGCCGGTGTTCGACCGCAAATACGGCTCGGTGACCTCGGGCAACAGCTCGCAGGTCACCGACGGCGCGGCGATGCTCGTGCTGGCGAGCGAGCAGGCCGTGGCGCGTTACGGGCTGCCGGTGCTGGGCGAGCTCAAGGGCCACGCCTGGGCAGGCGTGGACCCGAGCCAGATGGGGCTTGGACCCGTGCACGCCGTGGCCCGGCTGCTCGCCCCGCGCAAGCTCAGGATGACCGATCTCCAGCAGCTCGAGTTAAACGAAGCCTTCGCCGCCCAGGTGCTCGGCTGCCAGGCGGCGTGGGACAGCGCGGCCTACGCGCGCGAGGAGCTCGGCCTCGATGCGCCGCTCGGTCGCATGGACCCGGCGCGCCTCAACCCGGAGGGCGGGGCAGTCGCCTGCGGCCACCCGGTGGGCGCGAGCGGTGCGCGCATCGTGCTGCACCTGCTGCACGCGCTGCGCGCGAAGGGCGGCGGCCTCGGGGTGGCGACGCTGTGCATCGGCGGCGGTCAGGGCGGGGCGATGCTGGTGGAGGTGGCGGCATGAAACACTGGCGCCAGGACACGCGCGAGGACATCGCCATCCTCACGCTCGATGTCGCCGAGCAGTCGGCCAACGTGCTGTCGCACGCGGTGCTGACGGAACTCGACGCGGCGCTCGAAGCGCTCGCGCCCCAGCCGCTCAAGGGTCTCATGATCCGTTCCGCCAAGACCTCGGGCTTCATTGCCGGCGCGGACGTGCGCGAGTTCCAGGCGCTCACCGACCCGGCGCGCGCCGCCGAGCTGGCGCGCACCGGCCAGCAGGTGCTCAACCGCCTGGCGGCGCTGCCGTACCCGACGGTGGCCGTGATCCACGGCTTCTGCCTCGGCGGGGGACTCGAGCTGGCGCTCGCCTGCCGCTACCGCGTGGCGCGCGATGACCCCGCGACGCGCCTGGGGCTGCCGGAGGTACGCCTCGGCATTCATCCGGGTTTTGCCGGTTCGGTACGGCTGCCGCCGCTCATCGGCCATCTGCCGGCGCTCGACATGATGCTGACCGGGCGGGCGGTGGCGGCGAAGGCGGCCAAGCGCATGGGGCTGGTCGACGAGGTGGTGCCGGAACGCCATCTCGAGGCGGCGGCGCTGGCATTGCTCAAGCAGCCGCCGGCGCCGCGCCGTCCGGCGTGGTACCTGCGCCTGCCGGGCTGGCGGCCGCTGCGCCCGCTGGTGGCGAAGTTTCTCACGCGCGAGGTGCGCGCCAAGGCCAATCCCGATCACTACCCGGCGCCGTACCGCATCATCGAGCTGTGGCGCCAGGGCGCGGGGCAGGAGCAGGAGGCGGCCTCGATCGGGGAGCTGCTGGTGTCGCGCACCAGTCACAACCTGGTGCATGTGTTCCTGCTCGGCGAGGAGCTCAAGAAGCGCGGCAAGCAGGCGGCGCACGGCATCGAGCGCGTGCACGTGGTTGGCGCCGGCGTGATGGGCGCGGACATCGCGATGTGGGCGGCGCACCGCGGCATGCAGGTGAGTCTGCAGGACCAGACGCCCGAGATCCTGGCGCGCGCGCTGAAGCGTGCGCACGAGTTCTTCAGCAAGCAGTACAAACGCGATGCCCGCGCCGTGCAGGCGGCCATGGACCGGTTGCTGCCGGACGTGCGCGGCGATGGGCTTACGCGCGCCGATCTCGTGATCGAGGCGATCGTCGAGAAGGCCGAACCGAAACAGGCGCTGCTGCGCGCGGTCGAGTCGAGGGTGCCGGCCAGCGCGCTCATCGCCACCAACACCTCGAGCATACCGCTCGAGACGCTGGCCACGGCACTTGCGGACCCGACGCGCCTGGTCGGTCTGCATTTCTTCAATCCGGTCGCCAGGATGCAGCTGGTCGAGATCGTGCACGGGGCGCAGTCGAGCGCGCAGGCGCTCGCGCGGGCGCGCGCCTTCACCGTGGCGATCGACCGCCTGCCGCTCGATGTGAAATCAAGCCCGGGCTTCCTGGTCAATCGCATCCTCATGCCCTACCTGCTGGAGGCAGTGCTGTTGCACGAGGAGGGCGTGGCCGCCCCGGTGATCGACCGCGCGGCGCGCGAGTTCGGCATGCCGATGGGGCCGATCGAGCTCGCCGACGCGGTCGGGCTCGACATCTGCCTGTCGGTGGCGCAGGAGCTGTCCGGGCCGCTCGGTGTGGAGGTGCCGGCGCTGCTGCGCAGCCTGGTAGCGGCCGGCAAGCTCGGCAAGAAGAGCGGCGCGGGCTTCTATCGCTACGACGCCAAGGGCCGCATGCAGCGCAGCAACGCCGCCAGCAGCAGCCCGGTGCCGATCACCGAGCGGCTGATCCTGCGCCTGCTCAATGAAGCAATGGCCTGCCTGCGCGAGGGGGTGGTGCAGGATGCCGACGCCGTCGATGCCGGCATGGTGTACGGTACCGGCTTCGCGCCGTTTCTCGGCGGCCCGATGCGCTATGCCCAGAGCCTGGGCGAGACCGGCATCGGCCACAGCCTCGCGCGCCTGGCCGAGGTCTACGGCGCGCGCTTCCGGCCCGACCCCGGCTGGTCGCAGCCCGGGGTGTTGCAGCGCCGCGACGCAGTCGCGTAGTTGCTTTGTCCGCCCTGCGGCGGGCGCTAAGATAAACGCGCGGTCACGGGGCGCGAGCTCCCGTGCGGCCATCGACCAATAATCATTCGCGGGGTTCACCGCCACGGCCTGCAGCCCCGCGCCACACGAGGAGGCTTCATGAGGACGCGTCATCAACGTCTTGCGCTGGCGATCTCGGCATCGCTTGTCGGCGGTTACGCCGCCACCACCGAAGCGGCGTTTTTTCAGCTCGCCGAGAACAGTCCGGCCGCGCTCGGTAACGCATTCGCCGGTGGCGCGGCCAGCGCCGAGGATGCCAGTGCCGTCTGGTACAACCCGGCGGGCATGACGCGCCTCAAGAGCGCCGACACGGTGCTGGGTTTGCATTACGTCCAGCCGTCCATCAAGGCGACATCGGCCACGGCAAGCACGGCGAATTTCGGGCCGCCGCTCGGCTCCACGCCGATCACGGGCGGTACCGGGGGCGACGCCGGTGAGGCGGCCGTGGTGCCGAACTTCTATTATGCGCGGCCACTCAGCGACAGCCTGTTTCTTGGATTGGGCGTGAATGCGCCCTACGGACTGGCGACCGACTACGACGATGGCTGGGCCGGGCGCTACCATGCCGATCGTTCCGAGATCACCGCGGTCAATGTCAATCTGGCGCTCGCCTACAAGCTCAACGACGCGTTTTCCGTTGGTGCCGGTGTCAACTACCAGAAGCTCGAGGCGACGCTGACCAGCGCTGTCGACTGGGGCACGGTGTGCGTGATCGTCCCGGGGACCCAGGGTTGCGAAGCACCGACCGCACTCGACGGCAAGAGCGAACTCAATGCCGACGACGATGCCTTGGGTTACAACCTCGGCCTGCTGTGGAATGTGGGAGATGCCACGCGTTTCGGACTCGCCTACCGTTCCAAGATGAAGTACAGCCTGCGCGGAGATGCCGAGTTCACCTACCCGAATCCGACCGTGCAGGCGGTGGCGGGCGCCGTCGGCCTGGTCAATACCGGCATCGGTACCGATATCACCCTGCCGGCCACGATCTCGATCAGCGCCTTTACCCAGCTCAACCCGCAGTGGGCGCTCATGGGTGACATCACGCGCACGCAGTGGAGCTCGCTGCCGGAGCTGCGTATCAAGTTCGACAGCGGCGCGAACGACAGCGTTGTCACGCTCAACCTCGACAACGCCTATCGCTACTCGGTCGGCACCACCTACACCCCGGACCGTGCCTGGACGTTCCGTGCCGGTCTCGCCTACGACTACTCGCCCACGCCGAACAGTACGGACCGCACCCCGCGCCTGCCGGATGCAGATCGCACCTGGCTCACCTTGGGTGCGGGCTATCGCATCAGCGACGCGCTCAGTATCGACCTGGCGTATGCCTACATCCGGGTCGATGACGCGCCGGTCAACAAGACCGCATCGGTGCTGACGCCGGATGAGAACCTGACCCGCGGCAATCTGGCCGCCGAATACGAATCGAACACGCAGATCTTGAGCGGCCAGTTGCGCTGGCAGTTCAAGTAGCCACGGCCGGCGGCGCACGTCTCGGCAGCAGGCATGGAACTGAGCAAGCAGCCCACTCTCTACGAACTGTTCGCGCGGCGCGTGCGCGCCACGCCGGATGCACCGGCCTTCCGGCAGTTCGTACAGGACCGCTGGCGCGACTGGACCTGGGGCGATGCGGCGCGCGAGGTCGGGCGCTGGCAGGCGGCGCTCGCGCGCGAAGGGCTCAAGCCCGGCGAGCGCGTGGCGATGTGCCTGCGCAACAGTCTCGAGTGGGTATTGATCGATCAGGCCGCGCTCGGGCTCGGGCTGGTCACCGTACCGCTCTACTTCGGCGATCGGCCGGACAACATGGCGTTCTGCCTCAACGACGCCGGGGTGCGACTGCTGCTGCTCGACAACGGGGCGCTGTGGCGCGAGCTCAAGCCGCAGGTCGAAACGGTGCAGCGCGTGGTCTGTCTCAGCGACGCCGACCGCACCGATCCACGGGTCGTCGCCCTTGGCGAGTGGCTGCCGGCGCAGGGCGCGCTCGCCGAGCGCTCGCCGGCGGCGGCCACCGACCTGGCCACCATCGTCTATACCTCCGGCACCACCGGGCGCCCCAAGGGCGTGATGCTGTCGCACCGCAACATCGTGTCCAATGTGCAGGGCGCGATGCGCGCCCTGCCGGTCTACGCGCACGATCGCTTCGTGTCGTTCCTGCCGCTGTCGCACATGCTGGAGCGCACCTGCGGCTACTACGTGGCGGTGTGGGCCGGGGCGCAGACCGTGTATGCGCGCGGCATCACGCTGCTGGCCGAGGACATCCGCGTGCAGCGCCCGACCCTGTTGATCGCGGTGCCGCGCATCTTCGAGCGCATCTACACGCGCCTGCAGGAGACGATGCGCCCGGGCTCGCTCAAGGCGCGCCTGTTCGAGGCCGCCGTCGACACCGGCTGGCGGCGCTTCAAGGGCGAGGCGACGCGGGTCGATGCGCTGCGCTGGCCGCTGCTCAAGCTGCTGGTCGCCAACAAGCTGCAGCGCCGCCTCGGCGGACGCCTGCGCCTGGTGATCGTCGGCGGTGCCGCGCTTGCCCCGCACCTGGCGCGCGTGTTCGTCGGACTCGGCCTGCCGATCATCCACGGCTATGGCCTGACCGAGACCGCGCCGGTGCTGGCGGCCAACCGCGAGCACGACAACGACCCGGCCTCGGTCGGGCGCGCGCTCGAAGGCATCGAGCTCAAGTGCGCCGACAACGGCGAGCTGCTGGCGCGCGGCCCCAACATCATGCTGGGCTACTGGAACAACCCGCAGGCCACGGCCGCCGTGATCGATGCCGAAGGCTGGTTTCACACCGGCGATCTGGCGCGCATCCGCGACGGGCGCGTGTACATCACCGGGCGGGTGAAGGAGATCATCGTGCTGTCGAGCGGCGAGAAGGTGCCGCCGGCCGACGCGGAGCAGGCGATCCTGTCCGATCCGGCCTTCGAGCAGGTCATGGTGGTGGGCGAGGGCCGCGCCAAGCTCGGCCTGCTCGCGGTCAGCAAGGTCGAGGACCTGAAGGAATTGTGCCGGCGCGCCAATGCGCAGTTGCACGATTTCCCCGGCTACGCGCGCATCTGCCACATCGCGCGGGTGAGCGAACCGTGGACCATCGAAAACGGCCTGATCACCCCGACCATGAAGCTCAAGCGCCGCGAGGTGGAGCGGCGCTATGCCGCCGAGATCGAGGCGATGTACGCAACGCTCGACAACTGCGGCGCGCCGGATCCGAAACGCTAGTCGCTCCCGGCCGGCGCCGTCGCGGCGAGCTGCGGGCGACACGCGCGCAGCTGTGCGGCGGTGAGCAGGAACACACTCTCGTCGCCGCTCGCGGTGTTGAGCCAGGTGAACGGCACGTCCGGGAACCGTTCCTGCAGCGCGACGGCGCTGTTGCCCACCTCCGCCACGAGGATGCCGTGCGCTGTCAGGTGCGCCTCGGCCGCGGCCAGGATGCGCGTGATCGCGTGCAGACCGGACTCGCCGGACACGAGCGCGAGCGTCGGCTCGTGGCGGTATTCCTCGGGCAGCTCCAGCATCTCGGGGGCAGCGACGTATGGCGGATTGGTCACGATCAGGTCGTAGCGCTGCCCCTGCAGCTTGTCGAACAGGTCGGACTCCACCAGCCGCACACGCGCCTCGAGTGCGTAGCGCTCGACATTGATTTGCGCGACCCTGAGGGCGAGCGGCGAGACATCCGAGGCGTCGATGTGCGCCGCCGGGAAGGCGTGCGCGAGCGCGATGGCGATGCAGCCGCTGCCGGTGCCGAGATCGAGCGCACGGCGCACCTGGCCGGCGTCGATCCACGGCTCGAAGCGCTCCACAATGAACTCGGCGGTGAGCGAGCGCGGGACCAGCACGTGCTCATCGACGTAGAAGCGCAACCCGGCGAAATACGCCTCGTGCAGCAGGTAGGCCGCCGGCTTGCGCGTGCGGATGCGCGCCTCGACCAGCGCGCGCACCTTGCGCTGCTGCGCCGGGTCGAGGGCATCGCGCAGATGGGCGTCGAGCTCATCGGGCGCAAGCCCGAGGGCGCTGCCCACGATCCACGCCGCCTCATCCAGCGCGCGCTCGGTGCCGTGGCCGAAGTACAGGCCGGCCGCCTCGAAGCGCTGTTCGGCCCAGTGCACGAAGTCCCGCACGCTGCGGGGCTGGCGGACGCTCACGGACGGACGAGGGGGCAGTGCGGCGCGCCGGGCCTCACGCCGCCTTCATGGCGATGTCGATGTCGGCGCGCACCGCCGCCACCGACTTGCGGAACTGCGCCGCCTCCTCCGCGGTGAGCGGCAGCTCCACCACGCTCTCCATGCCGCGCGCGCTCAGCACGATCGGCACGCCCATGCACAGGTCGCGCTCGTCGTACTCGCCGGCGAGCACGGCCACGCCCGGCAGGATCTGGCGGCGGTCGCGCGCGATGGCGTCGACCATGCGCGCGATCGCTGCCGCCGGTGCGTCGTAGGCGCTCGCGGTCTTGCGCAGGCTCAGAATCTCGGCGCCGCCCTGGCGCGTGCGCTCGATAATCGAGTCGATCTTGTCGCGCGTCAGGAAGTGCTCGATCGAGATGCCGTGAATCGTGGTGAAGCGCGGCATCGGTACCATGCTGTCGCCGTGGCCACCGAGCACCATGGCGGTGATGTCCTTGTGCGAGAAGCCGGTCTCGAGCGCGACGAAGCTCGCCATGCGCGCCGAATCGAGCACCCCGGCCATGCCGAACACGCGTGAGCGGTCCCAGCCGGTGCGCTTCCACGCCGCATAGGTCAGCACATCCACCGGGTTGGTGACCATGAGCAGCATGGCGTCGGGCGCGACCTTGAGCATCTCATCGACCGTCCCGTGGATCACGCCCAGGTTGACGCCGAGCACATCGGAACGCGACATGCCCGGCTTGCGCGGGATACCGGCGGTGATGATCACCAGATCCGAGCCGGCCATGGCCTTGAGGTCGGTCGAGCCGGTCAGGCGCGTGTCGAAGCCGAAGATCGGCGCGGCCTCCTGGATGTCGAGCGCGGTGCCCTGCGGCACGCCCTCCTTGATGTCGATCAGGACGATCTCGCGACACAGCTCGGCCTTGGAGAGATTGTGCGCCGCCGATTCCCCGACGCGCCCGGCGCCGACGATCGTGATCTTGTTCATCATGGTGCGATCCCGGTGTGCGATGGCCCGCTTCCAGTATAGCCAAGCACGGCGCGCCGCCGCTCAGGGCGGCGGGTAGTGCTGCGGATACGGCGCGCGCGCCACGCCAGAGTCGATTGCGGCCTGCGCCACGGCCGGCGGTATGCGCGCCAGCAGCCGCGGGTCGAGCGGTTTCGGCAGGATGTAATCCGGCCCGAAGGCGAGCTGCTCCAGGCTGTAGGCGCGCAGCACCTCGGCGGGTACCGGTTCGCGCGCGAGCTGCGCCAGGGTGGCGATGGCGGCGCGCAACATGGCGCGACTGATGGAGGCCGCGTGCACGTCGAGCGCGCCGCGGAAGATATACGGAAAGCCGAGCACGTTATTGACCTGGTTGGGGTAGTCGGAACGGCCGGTGGCCATGATCAGGTCCTTGCGCGCCGCCTGCGCAAGCTCCGGGCGGATCTCCGGGTCGGGATTGGCGAGCGCGAACACCACCGGCCGGTCGGCCATGCTCTTGACCATCTCCGGTGTCAGCACATTGGCCGCCGACACCCCGACAAAGGCATCGGCGCCGCGCATGGCATCGGCCAGGGTGCGCTTGTCGGTGACTTGCGCGTAGCGGCGCTTGTAGACGTTGAGGTCGGTGCGGGTGGTCTGAATCACGCCCTTGCTGTCGAGCAGAATGATGTGGTCGCGCTTGGCGCCCATCGCGATCAGCAGCTGAATCGTGGCCAGCCCCGCGGCGCCGGCGCCAAGCAGCACGATCTGCGCGTCGGCCAGCCGTTTGCCCTGAAGCTCGAGCGCATTGAGCATGCCGGCGACGATGATGACGGCCGTACCGTGCTGGTCGTCGTGCATGACCGGGATGTCGAGGCGCGCGCGCAGCATCTCCTCGATGGCAAAGCAGTCCGGTGCCGCGAGGTCTTCCAGATTGATGCCGCCGAAGGTCGGGGCGATGTTGGCGATCGTGTCCACCAGGGCGTCGATCGTGGGCGCGTCGATCTCGATGTCGAACACGTCGATGTTGGCGAAGCGCTTGAACAGCACGGCCTTGCCTTCCATCACCGGCTTGGAGGCGAGCGCCCCGCGGTTACCCAGCCCGAGGATGGCGCTGCCGTTGCTGATCACGGCAACGAGGTTGCCCTTGTTGGTGTACCGGTAGGCGGCGTCCGGGTTGCTGGCGATCTCGCGCACCGGCTCGGCCACGCCCGGGGAGTAGGCGAGCGACAGGTCGTACTGGGTCGCGCACGGCTTGCTCGGCACAACCTCGAGCTTGCCCGGTTTCGGCAGGGCGTGATAGTCGAGGGCCGCTTGGCGGAGATCCTTGTTCATGGCGCGTCGGGCAATGTTAGCATGGCCGGATGCTGCAACCGCATGCGCAGCTCGCGTTCGTGCGCCGTGAGCCAGCCGCGCACGACCACCTGGCGATTGAGCAGTTGCTGGGGCGAATAATCAAAGTAGCGACTCCAGTCCGCGCGCGCGGCAGTCAGCACCACGCCCGGCGCCAGCTCGAAGAAATGGCTGTGGCGCGCGCTGCGCACTGCGCGTACCGTGCCTTCGATGAAACGAAAGCCGGTATCGTCCCGGCCGAGCCGGGCGGCGGGCGTCGGCCGGTAGCGCGGCTCGTTCCACACCCCGCGGCGCTGGGCACGCGCTTCGTCCTCCGCGGCCGTGAGGCGGGCGACGGCGGCAACATTGGGCGGAATCGCCACCATCCACACGAGGCCCTGGCGAACCAGGATCTCCCCGAGGTCTCGGCCGTCGGCCAGCCGCACATGCGCGAGCAGCCGGCCGTAGCGATCGCGCGGCTCCTGCTCGAAGTGCAACTCGACCGACTGACCCTCCGAGAGGCTGGACAGCAGGGTGCGGGCAGCGCGCGCGAGCGGCTGCTCGGGTCGGCCGTCGCGTCCCAGCTCGGGCGCGTTGATGCCGATCAGCCGCACCTGGCGGCCGTCGCTGAGCAGCAGACTGTCGCCGTCGAGCGCGTGACGCACGCGCACGGTTTCGGCACTGACCTGGCCGCCCCACAGCAGAAGGGCGCCCACCAGGGCGACGCGGAGCACGTGCAGGGGCACTTAGCGTGCAGCCGCGCTGCCGCGCGCCGCTGCCGGGAAGCGCCGGCCGGGGTTCAACAAGGATCGTGAGGTGGTGCCAGGGATGGCGGGCAGGGCGAGCGGCGGGAGGCGGCGCACTACTTCTTCTTGGCGTACTTCTGGCGGAACTTCTCGACCCGCCCCTCGGTGTCGAGAATCTTCTGCTTGCCGGTATAGAACGGATGGCAGCTGGCGCAGACTTCGACGCTCAGGTCCTCGCCCAGGGTCGAGCGCGTGGTGAAGCTGTTGCCACAGGCGCAGGTGACCTTGATTTCCTTGTATGCGGGATGGATGTCGGCTTTCATGTCTATGACCTCAAAGGACTTTTCGGCGAGGCGGTCGGTGCCGGTCCGAAAGGGCGAGCATTCTAAGCAGGTTGCGGGGCCGGGGCAAGGTCGCGCCGCCGGTTCAGCCGCGCTTCATGGAATCGAAGAACTCGGCGTTGTTCTTGGTGGCGCGCAGCTTCTCCAGCAGGAACTCGCTCGCCTCGAGCTCGTCCATCTGGTGCAAGAGCTTCCTCAGGATCCAGATCTTCTGCATCTCTGCCGGGTCGAGCAGCAGCTCCTCGCGGCGCGTACCGGAGCGGTTGATGTTGATCGACGGGTAGACGCGCTTCTCCGACAGGCGCCGGTCGAGATGCACCTCCATGTTGCCGGTGCCCTTGAACTCCTCGTAGATCACGTCGTCCATCTTCGAGCCGGTGTCGATCAAGGCGGTGGCCAGGATCGTGAGCGAGCCGCCCTCCTCGATGTTGCGCGCCGCGCCAAAGAATCTCTTCGGCCGTTGCAGCGCATTGGCGTCGACACCGCCGGTCAGGACCTTGCCGGAGGCAGGAACCACGGTGTTGTAGGCGCGTGCCAGGCGCGTGATGGAGTCGAGCAGGATGACCACGTCGCGCTTGTGCTCGACCAGACGCTTGGCCTTCTCGATCACCATTTCGGCGACCTGCACGTGGCGCGAGGCCGGCTCATCGAAGGTCGAGGAGATCACCTCACCGCGCACCGAGCGCTGCATCTCGGTCACTTCCTCCGGGCGCTCGTCGATCAGCAGCACGATGAGGTAGACGTCCGGGTGATTGGCGGTGATCGCGTGCGCGATGTTCTGCAGCATCACGGTCTTGCCGGCCTTGGGCGGCGAGACAATCAGGCCGCGCTGGCCGCGGCCGATCGGCGCGATGATGTCGATCACGCGCGCCGTCAGGTTCTCACTTGAGGCGTTGTCGCGTTCGAGCTTGAAGCGCTCCTGCGGGTGCAGCGGCGTCAGATTCTCGAACAGGATCTTGCTCTTGGCGGCCTCCGGATTGTCGAAGTTGATCTCATCGACCTTGAGCAGGGCAAAGTAGCGCTCCGATTCCTTCGGTGGGCGGATGTTGCCCTTGACGGTGTCGCCGGTGCGCAGGTTGAAGCGCCGTATCTGCGAGGGCGAGACGTAGATGTCATCCGGGCCGGCCAGGTAGGAGGCGTCGCCGGAGCGCAGGAAGCCAAAGCCGTCCTGCAGGATCTCCACCACGCCCTCGCCCAGGATGTCCTCGCCCTTCTTGGCCTGCGCCTTGAGGATGGCGAAGATCAGGTCCTGCTTGCGCATGCGTGCGCCGCCTTCGACGTCCAGGGCCGCGGCCATCTCGGCCAGCTCGGTCGCCGGCTTGCGCTTGAGTTCGGTAAGATTCATGACATTGGGGCTCATAGGGGGATCACCGCAATCGCGAACGGGCCGCGGGGGCGAGCGTAGCCCGCGCTGACTGCCCGGAGACTAGGGAAAGGGACGGATTAACTAAGAACCGGAACGTCTTAGTCTGTGGTGCGCTTTTCTGTATAAACATTAACACCGCAACCCCGATTCGTCCAGCCGGGCTGGGCGAATCGGGCCCCTATCGGCGGCCGCACTACAGGTTGCCGTCGATAAAGGCGGACAGCTGCGACTTGGATACCGCGCCGACCTTGGTCGCCTCGACGTTGCCGTTCTTGAACAGCATGAGGGTCGGGATGCCCCGGATGCCGTACTTCGGCGGGGTCGCCGGGTTCTCGTCGATATTGAGCTTGGCGACGGTGATCTTGCCGTCGTATTCCTTGGCGATCTCTTCGAGCACGGGGGCGATCATTTTGCACGGGCCGCACCACTCCGCCCAGTAGTCGACCAGTACCGGACCCGTGGCTTTGAGTACCAGCTCCTCGAAGTTCTCATCCGTAACGTTGACGATGCCCTGAGCCATGTCTTCGTTAGCCTCCGTGAGTTATTTGGGATGGGCCGGGACGCCGGCGCAAAGACGGGGTGAAACAGCTGCCATATTTGAGCGAATTGCCTGAGGTGATGCAAGCGCGTAGCAGCCGCGCGGTCTTGACAAGTGCCCGGTCGGCCGTTTCCTGTTATTCTCTATTAAGTTACATGACCACCCATCATCTTTCCGACAAACCGTTCGCCGCGCTCGGATTGGCCGATGTGCTGCTGCAGGCGGTGCGCGAGGCCGGCTTCGAGTTCTGCACCCCGATCCAGGCCGAAGCCTTGCCCCACGCCCTCAACGGTCGCGACGTGGCCGGCCAGGCGCAGACCGGCACGGGCAAGACCGCGGCGTTCCTGCTCGCGGCCTTCAGCCATCTGCTCAAGCACCCGGCGGCCGAGACCCGCAAGGCCACCTCGCCGCGCGCGGTGATGCTCGCGCCGACGCGCGAGCTGGCCGTGCAGATCCACAAGGACGCGGAGGTGCTCGGTGCGCATACCGGCTTCAAGCTCGGGCTGGTCTATGGCGGTACCGGTTATGACAGTCAGCGCAAGATGCTCGAGTCCGGCATCGATGTGCTGATCGGCACGCCGGGGCGCATCATCGATTACTACAAGCAGCACGTCTTCGGGCTCGACGCGGTGCAGGTCATGGTGCTCGACGAGGCCGACCGCATGTTCGATCTCGGCTTCATCAAGGACATCCGCTTCCTGCTGCGCCGCATGCCCGAGCCCACCCAGCGGCTCAACATGCTGTTCTCGGCGACGCTGTCTTACCGTGTCACCGAGCTCGCCTACGATCACATGAACAATCCGGTGTTCGTGAGCATCGAGCCGGACAAGCGCACAGCCGACAAGGTCGAGCAGGTGCTGTATCACACCGCGATGGAGGAAAAGATCCCGCTGCTGATCGGGCTGCTGCGGCACATGGACCCGACGCGCAGCATGGTGTTCGTCAACACCAAGGACATGGCCGAGAAGCTGGTGGTCTGGCTCAAGGCCAACGGCCTGGAGGCGGCGGTGCTGTCGGGCGACGTGCCGCAGACCCAGCGCCTGCGCCTGCTGCAGGATTTCACCGAGGGACGGCTGCCGATCCTGGTCGCGACCGACGTGGCCGCGCGCGGCCTGCACATCCCGGACGTGTCGCACGTGTTCAATTTCGACCTGCCGCAGAATGCCGAGGACTACGTGCATCGCATCGGCCGCACGGCGCGCGCCGGGGCCTCCGGCGACGCGGTGAGCTTCGCCTGCGAAAAGTACGTGTTTGGCCTGCCCGACATCGAAGCCTACATCGGCCACAAGATCCCGACCGCGCCGGTCATCCCCGAGCTGCTGCCCACGCTGATCGAGCCGGCGCGCGGCGAGTTTCCGCAGCGCCCGGAGCGACGCGGTCGCGAGCGCGGGCGACCCCCCCGCGAGCGACGCGGACCGCCGCGCGAACGG
>CAZVUN010000058.1:0-17020 GCA_964629975.1 uncultured Acidiferrobacteraceae bacterium
GTGGTACGCGCGCCGCGGCGACCGGCGCCTGGCAGCGGTGCTCGCGGCCGTGCGCCACCTCGCGCGCTTCGAGCTCCACACCCTGCCGCGCCTGCACAATCAGCCGGCGCACCGCCTGGCGCGCGCGGCGCTCAGCCGCGCAGCGCGATCTCGTTGATGACGTCGTCCACGCCGGTGAGATACCAGGCGTCGAGTTCTGCCATGCGCCGCTCCTGCGCGGTGCCGGCCAGTCCGGTGAGGGTCACGGTGTGGTTGCGCACGCGCACACCGATCTGGTCGGCATGCACCAGCGGGTCCTTCTCCAGCACGATGCGCACGGCGTCGGCGATCTCGCCCTCGTTGTCCGCCTCCGGTGGCACCACCTCGATTTCGTTCACCACGTCGCGCACGCCCGGCACCCACCAGGCCAGCGCATCGACCAGACGCTTGTGCGAGAGGCTGAGCGCCCGGCCGTAGAGCTCGACCACCCCGTCGTGCACCACGACATCGATATGGCCGGCCTGGGCATCGGTCGCATCGCGCACGGCGCGCAGCGATCCGTTCTCGCGCACGCGCAACGCACACTCGCGCAGCGCGGGCTCCTGCATCAGCGCATCGAGCAGCGAGGCGCGGATGGCTCCGTCACCGCGCGGTTCCGCGGGCACCACGCGCAGACGGTCGATCACACCCTCCACGCCCTCGACGCCGCTGGCGATCCGATAGGCGCGCTTCTTGGCGGCGACGTCGGCGACCTCGCCTTCCAGCGTGAGCGAGCGCAGCGCCGGATCGAACTCCACACGAATCGCAAAGCGATGCAGGCTGATGCCGATCTCGCGCTCGAGGGCGGCCTGCACGGCCTTCTCCACGGCGGTTCTCTGCGGCATGGCAAACCTCCTTCAGTGACTGAACGACAGGTGACGCGCTTCGCCCAGCAGGCGCAGGAAGTCCTCGCCGCTCACGCGGATAAGCTCCTCGTGATCGCCGGCCTCGAAGTAGACCTGCGGCAGGCCGACCAGCGCATCGTCAAGGATCGTTTCCATGCCGTACGCCGATCCGACCGGCGGGATGGCGCCCAACGCACAATCCTTGAACACGGGAGCGATGCGCGCCTCCTGCGCGATGTGCAGATCACGGTGCAGGCGACGTGACAACGCCGCGACGTCCACGTGCCGGTCGGCGGGCAACACCACCATCACGTAACCGTCGCGGTCGGCGAGCACCACGGCCTTGGCCACGGCGCCGGGCGCGATGTGCGCGCTCTCGGCCGTGGACTTGCTGGTTTCGCTGTGGGGGTGGCTGACCACGGCGTAACGGATGCCGTGGCGCTGCAAGCAACTGAGGACGGTCTGAGCAATCGGCATACGCCACCTCCTGTCGGGCGCACGACGCTGCGCATCATTAAAACTAGATCAACTGCCGGCCCCACGCCTTGCGCTAGATCAAAAACCCCCTTGCCCCAGCGGCACCGGCGCCGCCGGCCGGTTCGTCCCGGCTGTGTGCGGGCGCCGCTCGGGGCGGAGCGCGGCGCGCGCTATACTGCTGGCGTGCACCCGCCTGGCAGCCGCCCGCTGACGCTCTATCTGATGCGCCACGGCGAGACGAACTACAACCTGCGTGGCCTGTGCAACGACGACCCGCGCGATGACGTGCACCTGACCGACACGGGCCGCCGTCAGGCCGAGCTCGCCGCCGAGCAACTGCGCCACGTGCGCCTCGAACACGTGTTCGTGTCCGAGCTGCCGCGCACGCGCGAAACCGCCGCCATCGTCAACCGCCACCACGGCGCGCCCCTGACCGTCCGCGCCGCGCTCAACGACATCCGCTCCGGTTTCAACGGCCGGCCGGTGGCCGAGTACTTCGCCGCCACCGGGCACGACCGCCTGCACCTGCGCGTCAACGGCGGGGAGTCGCTGCTCGACTACCAGGCGCGCGTGTTGCCGTTCCTGGCGGAACTGCAGGCGCGCAGCGAACGCTCGGTGCTCGCCGTCGCCCACGAGGAGACGCTGCGCGTGCTGGTCGCGCACCTGCGGGGGCTGCCCGCGGCCGAGATGCTCGGGCTGCACTTCGGCAACTGCCAGATCGTGACCTTCACGCTCGCGCCCGCGCCTACAGCCACAGTCCCACCACCGCCCCCGTGAGCAGCGTCGCGAGCGTGCCGCTCACGATCGATTTCATGCCGAGACCCACGATCTCGCTGCGCCGTTGCGGCACCAGGGTGCCGAGCCCGCCGATCAGGATGCCGAGACTGCCGAGGTTGGCGAAGCCGCACAGCGCGTACACCATGATGATGCGCGAACGCTGCGAGAGCGCCTCGGGGGCGAGCCGGGCGAGCTCGAGGTAGGCGAGCAGCTCGTTGAGCACGGTCTTGGTGCCCATGAGCGCCCCGGCCGCCGGCGCCTCGTGCCACGGGATGCCGATCAACCACACGACCGGGGCCATCAGGTAGCCGAGCAGGCGCTCGAGGGTGACGGCGCGCCCGCCCAGCGCGGGCAGCAGCGCGAGCAGGGCATTGGCGAGACTCACGAGCGCCACCAGCACGATCAGCATGGCGATGATGTTGGCGAGCAGCTGCACCCCGGCAAGCGCGCCCTGCGTCACCGCGTCCATCGCCCCGTGCGCCTCCTGCGGCGGCGTCAGCTCCCCGGCCGTGGCCGGCGCCGACGGCGGGATCATCACCGCCGCGACCACCAGGCCCGCGACCACGCTGATGAGCGAGGCCGACAGGATGTGGCCCATGGCGTCCGGCACCACCGGGCCGAGCAGGCTCGCGTACAGCACCATGACCGTGCCGGCGATCGTGGCCATGCCGCAGGTCATGACCGAGAACAGCTCGGCGCGCGTCAGCTGCGCCAGGTACGGACGGATGAACAGCGGCGCCTCGACCATGCCGACGAACACATCGGCGGCGGCACTGACCCCGACCGCGCCACCGAGACCGAGCGTCTTGTGCAGCACGCGCGCCACCGCCCGCACCAGCAGCGGCAGCACGCGCCAGTAGAACAGCAGCGACGACAGCGCGCTCACCACCAGCACCAGCGGCAGCGCGCGAAACGCCAGCACGAAGGTCGTCCCGGCGGCGCTCTCGACGAACGGCGGCGGCGCACCGCCCAGGTAGCCGAACACGAAGGCCGTGCCGGCCGTGGTGGCGCGCTCGAGCGCGCCGAGGGCGCGGTTGAGCGCGAGGAACAGCTCCTGGAACAGCGGCACCTTGAGCAGCGCCGCCGCCAGCACCAGCATCAGCGCCAGCCCGGCCAGCACGATGCGCCAGGGAAAGCACCGGCGCTGCTCGCTCAGCGCCCAGGCGCCGGCCAGCAACAGCACGATACCGAGTACGGCCTGCAGCAGCGGCGTCATGACGGGGTGCGTGGGCGTGGCGCTCATGATACCCGCCGCCGCGCGCGCCGCGAAGCGCAGTCAATTGATGAGCGCGCTGTCCCAGACCATGCGCTCGGCCGGCACCGGGCGCGCGAAATAGAAACCCTGCATCTCGTGGCAGCCGGCATCGCGGATGACGCCGAGCTGCTCGCGGCTCTCCAGCCCCTCGGCGACCACGTCGAGCTTGAGGCTGCGCGCCATGGCGATGGTGGCGCGCACGATCGAGGCGTCCTCGGCGTCGGTGGCGACATCGCGCACGAAGCTGCGGTCGATCTTGAGGGCGTGAATCGGGAAGCGCTTGAGGTAGCTCAGCGAGGAGTAGCCGGTCCCGAAGTCGTCGATCGCCAGGCGCACGCCGCGCGCGTGCAACGCATCGAGCACGCCCTCGGAGCCGTCCTGGTCGTGCATCAGGACGCTCTCGGTGATCTCGAGCTCGAGCGCGTCGGCATCGAGACCGGAGTCCGCCAGCGCGTGCTCGACGGTTTGCAGCAGCGCGTGGTCGCGGAACTGGCGCGCCGAGAGGTTCACGGCGATACGCAGCGGCATGCGCCCGTGTTCGCGCTGCCACGCGCGCGCCTGGGCGCACGCGGTGTGCAGCACCCAGTCGCCGACCGGCACGATCAGGCCGGTCTCCTCCAGCACCGGGATGAAGTCCTGCGGCGCGACCACGCCGAGCTCGGGGTGCTGCCAGCGCAACAGCGCCTCGACACCGGTGATGCGTCGCTGCTCGATGTCGATGATCGGCTGGTAGTGCAGCAGGAACTCGCCGCGCTCGAGCGCGCGGCGCAGGTGGGTCTCGACATTGAGGCGCTCGAACGCTTTGGCGCTCATCTCGGCGGAGTAGAACTGAAAGGTGTTCTTGCCGGTCTCCTTGGCGCGGTACATGGCGGCGTCGGCGTTCTTGAGCAGCGTGATCGGGTCGCTGCCGTCGTTCGGATAGAGGCTGATGCCGATCGAGCCGGTGACGTAGAGCTCGCGCTTTTCGATCACGAACGGGTGCTCGAGTGTCGCGAGCGTCTTGCGTGCGATCGGCGGCACGTCATGCTCGGCGGCCAGGTCGGTGAGCAGGATCACGAACTCGTCACCGCCGAAGTGCGCGACCGTGTCGCCCTCGCGCAGGTGGTATTCGAGGCGTCCGCCGAGCTCGATCAGCAGGCGGTCGCCGATGTGGTGGCCGAGGCTGTCGTTGATGTGCTTGAAGCGGTCGAGGTCGATGAACATGACGGCGAGGCGCCGATCGTGCCAGCGGGCGCGCGCCAGCGCCTGCTGCAGGCGGTCGAGGAACAGCGCGCGGTTCGGCAATCCGGTGAGCACGTCGTGCTGCGCCAGGTACTGCAGGCGCTCCTGCGCGGCCATGCGCTCGGAGATGTCGCGTCCGGTCGACACGAAGTGCGTGATGCGCCCGCTGTCATCCTTGAGCGGGGTGACGGTCTTCTCCTCGTAGTAGAGCGTCCCGTCCTTGCGCTTGTTGATGATCACGTCGCTGAACACCCCGCCCGCGAGGATGGTGCGCCACAGGTCCTGGTAGAGCGCCGGTTCCTGGCGCCCGGAGTTGAGCAGGCGCGGGTTGCGCCCCAGCACCTCGGCCGCGGTGTAGCCGGTGATCTCCTCGAACGCCGGGTTGACGTACTCGATGACGCCGTCGCGGTCGGTGATCAGCACGGCGTCGGCGGCCTGCTCGATGGCGTGCGACAGCTTGCGCATCTGCTCTTCGGCGCGCTGGCGCTGGCGCACGTCGCGCACGACCAGCAACACCGCGGCCTGGTCGTGCCACACGGTGCGGCTGGCGGTGATTTCGACCGCGACCGGCTGCTGCGCCTTGCTGAGCAGCACGGTTTCGTAGCGCGCCGCCGCCTCCGCGCGCCCGGCGAGGCTGTCCTCCAGGCGCACGCGCACTTTGGCGCGCTCCGCGGCCGGCACCAGGTCCTCGACCGCGTGTTGCAGCAACTCCTCGAGCGAGTAACCGAGCAGATCGGCGGCCCGCTGGTTGACGAACGCCGGGCGCCCCTGCTGCACCACCACGATGCCGTCGTTGGCGTTGGCGGCGAGTGAGCGCAGGTTCTCCTCGTTCTGGCGCAGCCGCGCCTGGCGGTCGCCCTCGACGCGCTCGCGCTGCCACGCCGCCAGCGCGATCAGCGTCGCCACCAGGGTGAGCGCCAGCAGCTCGGTCGCAAGCGCAGCACCGAGCGTCCCGCCGCTGCGCGCCCACGCCACCACCCAGGTCACGGCCACGATCGCGGCCACGGCGCGCAGCGCGCTGCGCAACGCGAGGAACACGCTCACCAGCACCACCGGCACGAGCAGGTAGAAGTAGACCAGGGGGTCGCGCGGGTCGACGATGATCACGCCCAGGCAGGCGAGCGTGCTGACCGTCGCGGTCAGGGCGGCGCCCGCCTGATAGCGCCCCTGGCGGGCCAGGTGGTAGGCCGGCAGCAACAGCACCAGGGCCGCGGCCACGAGCGCGAAGACCGGCCCGAAGTGGGGCACGAACACGAGCTGCACGCCGATCGAGACTGCCCCGCCCGCCATGATCGCGAGCAACAACAGGGCCAGCAGGCGCGACTGGCGGCGCTGCTCGGGCTCGGTCACGGCATCGAACGGCTCGCTCAGCCGTCGCCAGACTCGCATCCACGTTGCCATGGGCACGCTGCTCTCTCCTCGTGGTCGGCAGCGCCTGCGGCCTGACCATCCCCGCGGTTCATGGTTGTGCCAGCTCGCTGGCAGACCGCCATCCGCAGCAGGGGCGCGGCTGCGGTCTGCGGCCGGGCGCGGGGGCGCACGCCACCCGCGCTTCGGCCTGTCCGCCTAAGCATAGTCAACTTGATGGCGGCGCCGCAGCCCGCCGCTGCGGCCCCCGGGCCCGCACGGGCAGGCTCACAGCGGACAACCGACCCCGGTGCCGCCCAGCCCGCAGTAGCCGCGCGGATTCTTGGCGAGGTATTGCTGGTGGTAGTCCTCGGCGTAGTAGAACTCGGGCGCCGGGAGGATCTCGGTGGTGATGGGTCCATGGCCGGCCGCCATCAGCGCCACCTGATAGGCGGCGCGCGAGGATTCGGCCGCGGCCTGTTGCTGAGCGGCGTAGCAGTAGATGCCGGAGCGGTACTGGGTGCCGATGTCATTGCCCTGGCGCATGCCCTGGGTCGGATCGTGCGCCTCCCAGAAGACCTTGAGCAGCTGCGCGTAGCTCAGCACCTGCGGGTCGTACACCACGCGCACCACCTCGTTGTGGCCGGTCATGCCGGTGCACACCTCCTGGTAGGTCGGGTTGGGAGTGTAGCCGCCGGCGTAGCCGACCTGCGTCGAGTACACGCCGGGCAGCGTCCAGAACTTGCGTTCGGCCCCCCAGAAGCAGCCCATGCCGAACATGGCGAGCGCGAGCCCCTCGGGAAACGGTGGCGTCATGCGGTTGCCGTTGACGGCGTGCCGTGCCGGCACCGGCAACGGCTCGCGCCGGCCGGGCAGGGCCTCTTCGGGTTTGGGCAGGTTCATGGTCTTGTGCCACATGCAGACGGTCTCCGGGCGGCGGCGCTAGCGGCGAACGAAGCGCAGGAAATAGTTCTCCTTGAGCATCCGCTCCTCGCCGGTGAAGCGGAAACCCGCCGCCTCGATTTCGCGGATCACGCCGGCCTTGTCGGCACGCACGTGCTCCATGACCCAGCGCGAGCTGGTGCCGGGGATCTTTTCGTAGTCGATGACGATGAGCGCACCGCCGGCGCGCAGGGCGCGGTGCAGCGAGGCCAGCATCGACTGCGGATACTCGAAGTGGTGATAGGTGTCGCACAGGAACACCATGTCGAGCGCGCCCGCCGGCAGGCGCGCGTCGGTCGGGGTGTTGACGATGCCTTCGACGTTGTCGAGCCCCTGCTCGCGCGCGCTGCGCACGGTGTTGGTGACGAACTCGGGCGCAATATCGACGGCATACACGCGCCCGCGCCGCTCGCCTGGCGGCGCGCCCTGCACGGCGCGCGCGATCAGGCGCGTGAACAGGCCGGTGCCGGCGCCGACGTCGGCCACCTGCATCCCGGGCGCGAGGCCGAGTGCCGCGACGATCGCGCCGCGCTGGTCGTAGACCTCGCGCCCGGCGCGCTCGAACGCACCGACCCATTGCTGGTACTCAGCGCCTTCGTAGTGGCGGTTGATGCCGGGCGCGACGCTCTGCTCGGCAGGCACTGCCAGCGCGAGGAGCAGCAGCCCCCACGCCAGCGGCCGGGCGAGGCGGGACGGCGGGCGCTTGGCGGCGGCAGGCGCCATGGCATCACGCCAGGTCGAGGGCCGCGCTCGTCTGGCGGTCGTAGACGAGCGCGGCCGACTCGCGCCGCGCCCCGGGATGCAGCAGATGCGGGCGGCGCTCACCCGGGGCGATCAGGTGCACGACGTGCGCGCCGGCCAGGGTGAGGTAGTCGGCGATGAGCGCGCGATGACACTGGGCCGGATCGCGCTCGGCGCACAGGATTGCGGCCGGGGCGCGCGCGGCGAGCTTGGTCAGGGCCGCGACGCCCTTGCCGAACTCGGCGCTGTCCATGTAGTCGGCATAGGCGCGCAGACCGGGATCGCGCAGCGCCACGTGGCGCGAGTCGGCGCGCGGACTGCGCTGCCCGCCGAGCTGGCGACCGGCCCAGTGGTAGGCAATGCCGGCGGCCTCGGTGGCGGCGCGCAGGCTGGCCTCGCTGAACTGCGGATGGCGGCGCGAATGCGGCTGGGCGCGTACGTCGATCAGGGTCTGCACGCCGGCCGCGCGCAGCATGCCGATCAGCTCATCGAGCGGTCGGTCGCTGTGCCCGACGGTGTACAGGGTCAGAGCGGTTGGCAGCATGGCGGCAAGCCTACCACAGCGCGCGCGCTGGCCAGGAATTTCGCTGGAAATTCCGGGGGTTTGCCCGCCCCCTACATTTACCGGCGCGGGCGGCCGATAAGCTTGGCAGCGGCGGGCACTGCGCCCGTCCACTACCGCAGTAATTCAGGGGACGGCATGAAGCACTTGGAACTGCAGTTGATCGCCATTGACCTCGAAAACGGCCAGCGTGGCATCTTCATCGGCGTGCCGCTGGTCTCGGAAGAGCGTGCCACGAAGGGCTACAAGATCGAGGACGTGTGGTTCTCGAACGTCCAGCAGATTCCCGAGAATCTCACCGTCGCCAAGCTGATCCGCATGGTGGGTGAACAGATCGCCATGCCGCAGCAGACGGTTCAGTAGGCCCGGCGCCACGCGCCTCGCCCCACGCCCGACCGCCCGGTGGCGGCCGGGCGCTCGTGCCTGCGCGGTGCGATCGGTGCCGGTGCCGATCGCCGCTATAATGCGCTGCCATGTACTACCGCGGGCATGCCTTGCGCTTCGCCTGCACCGGTTGCGGGCACTGCTGCACCGGGTGCGGCAGTAGCTGGGTCGTCGAGGTCACGCGCGCCGAGCAGCGCCGCATTCAGCGCTACCTCGGCATCTCGCGCGATTGGTTCCGGCGCCGCTACCTGTTTCGCTTCGATGCCGACACCGAAAGCCTCGTCATGCCCGGCGGGCGCTGCGTGTTTCTCGACGCGGCCAACCGCTGCCGCATCTACCGGGTGCGGCCGCGGCAGTGCCGCACCTACCCGTTCTGGCCGGAGCTGGTGACGCGCGCTGCCCACTGGCGGCTCGAGGCGCGGCGCTGCGAGGGAATCGGGCGCGGTGCGGTGGTGCCGCTCGCCCGCATCGAACGGCTGCTGCGCCAGCAGCGCTGACCCGCACCCGCGGGGCCCGCGCCGCGGGCGGCGCGCTACTTGGAGGCGCGGTGATGGCCGATCATGCCGCCGAAGATGGTGCGCTGGCGCACGTCCCGGAAGCCGAGCTCACGCAGCAGCTGCGACAGCTCGTTGGCCGAGTAGAACATGCTGAGCGTGTCGATGAAGTACTTCTTGCAGTTCTTGGCCGCCTCGCTCGAACGGAACACGAGCGCCGTGAACGCCAGGCAGAAGCGCAGGTACCCGTAATAGGCGAGCTCGACGAAGCGGCTGTCGGGGCGCTCCATGTCGCAGTGGTAGAAATGCCCGCCCGGCTTGAGCACGCGATGAATCTCGCGGAACACCTCCATCACGCGCAGATGGCGCGAGGCCCACTGCAGGGTGACGACATCGAAACTGTTGTCCGGGAACGGCAGCTTGTGCACGTCGCCAATGGTGCTGTCGATCTGGAAACCGCGCGCCTCGGCGCGCGCGCGCCCCACCTCCTGCATGGCGGCGCTGCGGTCGATGGCGTGCACCTTGAGCGTCGGCTCGCGCTCGAGCAGCGCGATGCCCACGGCGTTGGTGCCGGCACAGACATCGAGCACCTTCTGCCCGGGCTTGACGTCGATGGTGGACTGGAACTTGTCGCGGAAATGATTCCACATGCCGAGGCTGGCGACATGGTTGGCGCGATCGTAGTACCGGGCGACGTCGGCAAACACCGCGTCGAGTTCCTGATACCAGATCTCGCCGAACTCGCGCTCGCGCACTAGCTCTTTGGCACTGAATTGCATTGGCTGACCTCCATCTTGTTGTTAGCGGGCGACTGGCGAGCATCTATACGCCAGGACCGCCCGGCCATTATTGACGCATCTCAAATTTTCCGACTTATCCCCTGTTCTGGCCAGTGGCGCGGGACACGCTACAGCGCGCGCCCGGCCTCAGGGAATAGCCGCCTCGGTGAGTGCGTCGTCGAGGCCTGGCTCGGCCGCCCCCCGCGGGGCGGCGACTGAATTGGCATAGTAACGCAGGATCTCGCGGGCCTGCGGCGCCGGCCGGTAGCTGTCGCCGGCCTGCACTACCAGGTGGCGCAGCACCAGCATGTTGAGGGCGGTGGCAAGCGTGTATTCGCGTGCCCGCCCCGGCACCACCATGCGTCCGCTCGCCTCGAGCTGCTCGGCGAGACGCGCGGCGCGCCGCCGCAGCTGCGCGAACCCCAGGCCCTCGGCCGGCGCATCGAGCAGTACCGTGGCCAGCAACGGGATGGGCAGGACCGGCACGGCGTGCTCCACGGCCGCCATCAGCCGCCGCGCCAGCCGCTCGACCTCGACGAAGCGCGTCTCGGCCGCCAGGCGCGAGAAGTCGAGCCCGTGCGCGTGGCAGTGGGCGCGCGCCGACACTGGATGGCCGAAGTTCACGGCCGCATAGCCGAAGCGATGCCAGCGCGAGCGCGCCATGAGCCAGAGATTGCGGCCGATGAACCCGAGCGTGGTGCGGATGACGAACGCCCGTGAGCGGCGCGGCGCCCCGGGATCGAGGCGCCGCACCAGACTGCGGTCCTCCAGCACGCGGTCGTAGTTGATGCCGACCGGCACGAACACGACGTCGCGACCGTGCTGCGGATCGAAGCCGCGCAGCATGTAGTCGAGCATGCCGAGCTTCGGGTCGCGCAGGCGGCCATCGCGCGTGAGCCCGCCCTCCGGGAACAGCGCCTGGCACACGCCCTCGCGCGTGGCCATGTGCACGTAGCGCTCGAGCACGCGCCGGTACAAGGGGTTGTTGGAGTTGCGGCGCACGAAGAACGCGCCCATGGCGCGGATCAGCTGCGTCAGCGGCCAGATGCGCGCCCACTCCCCGACCGCGTAGGAGAGCGCGGTGTGCTCGGCGGCGAGAAATGCCACCAGCACATAGTCCATGTTGGAGCGGTGGTTCATCACGAACACCACGGTCGCGTGCGGATCGATCGCGGCCAGACGATCGGCATCGGCGAAGCCGACGCGCACGCGATACAGCAGGCGCGCCAGACGGTTCGCGCACCAGTAGCCGATGCGGAAATACAGGTAGGCGTTGAACGCCGGCACGATCTCGTGCGCGTACTTGACGACCTCGGCCTGCGCCACCTCGCGCGGCATGGCCTGCGCCTGCGCGTACGCCTGCATCGCCTCCAGCACCTTCGGGTCGTAGACCAGGCGGTCGATCAGGACCGCGCGGCGCGTGAGCTGGAAGGGGCGGATCGAGATGTTGAGGCGGGTGTTGACCTCGTCGATCACGCGGTTGATGCGCGCGCGCAGCAGCCAGCGCACGCCCGGCAGCAGCAGGCGCTCGAGCGCCGCCCACAGCGCGAGCGCCACGAGCAGCAGGAACAGCCACAGCGGTAGTGTTACCTGACTCACGCCCGCCCTCCCGAACCTCCCCGCGTGCCGACGCGGACCCCCAGGCTAGCCGTCGCCGCGCCGCGCGCGGTCGAACTTGTCCATCTTGTCCGCGACACTCCCCCAGTTGAGCTCGCGCAGCACACGCGCGAGCGTGTGCAGGCGACCCTCCTTCACCGCGCGCCGCCGCGCGGCGCTCTTCTTGACGTTGTAGAACGGCAGCATGGTGTAGAACGCCTGATCACTGTAGCGCTGGAGCGGGGTGAGCACGTCGTGGCGGCGCGTGTAGTAGGCGTCCTCGCCCTCGGCGCATGCCCGGTCGAACACGTTGAACTGGCGGCACGCCATGGGCCGCAGCGGATGGATGGCGCAGGCCTCCTCGACCAGGAACGGGCAGTGCCCGAGCGCGCGATGGGTGCGCAACTGCTGCTTGAGGCGCGTGCGCGTCGGCTCGGCCAACTGCTCCGTGGCGTACCAGCTGATGCCGACCAGCTCGAGCGGATACACCGGGATGGTGGCATGCGCGCGACAGCAGGCGGCGCAACCGCGCGCGCACGCGAGCCGCCGGCCCTGCGCCTCCTCGCGGCGGATGCCCTCGGCCACGCCCTGATCGGTGAGGAAGTAGCCATCGAGCAGCAGCGGCAGCCACGCAAACCTCGCCTCCTCGTGCGGGAAGCGCAGGCGCGTGGCGCCGGCACCTTCCGGTGCTCCCGGCACGGCAACCGTGTCGTCAATCATGGATAGCGGCGTTGGCCTGGCTGGCGCGGCCAGGCATTGTACCTGTCGAGGCGCCGCCCGCCGCCCGCCGCGCGGATGCTGCTAGCACTCGGCGTTCTCGCCTTGCGCGAGGTGCCGGGCGGCGCGCTCGCACAGCTCATCGAAATGCGCTTCGAGCGCGGCGTTGGCGCCGCGCACCTCGTCGACCACCGCGCGCGCCCACGCGAGGTAGCGGCGCTTGCGCTCGACCGGCCAGCCGGCCGGCGGGGCCTCGACGATGTCACGCAGGTTGCAGATCTTGTCGGCGATCTTGACCAGGCGGGCACGCGGCGAGGCGCGGTGCGCGTGCACGACTTGCAGGCGCTTGCGCACCTGCGGCGGCAGATTCTTGTCGTCGGTCACCTCCTCCACCAGCTGGCGGATCTCCGGCCCGAACAGCGCCTCGAGCTCCGCACCCGTGGTCTCGGTGTCCTCGATGGTGTCGTGCAGGATCGCGGCCGCCACGGTGACCGCATCGCGCACCCCGCCGATGTTGACCAGCGTCTCGGCCACCGCGATCGGGTGGTTGATATAGGGTGAGGCGGCGGCGTCCTTGCGGCGTTGCGCGCGGTGCTTGTCGGCGGCGAAGTGCAGCGCCTTCAGTACCAGCGCAAGCTCATCGGGCGGCATCGTCAGGGTCACGGTCATTCACCCGAGGGTGTCTTCGCGGAACTGCTGCTGGATCTCCTCGACCTGCGCGCGATGCGTGATCAGCGCCTGCACACAGTCCGCATCGAGCTTGCTGCCGGCAAGCTGGCGCAACATGTCGAACGCCGCGTCGTTGCTCCACGCCGGCTTGTACGGCCGGCGGCTGGTGAGGGCATCGAAAATGTCCGCCACCGCCACGATGCGCGCCTCGATCGGGATCGCCGCGCCGCGCAGCCCGTGCGGGTAGCCGCCCCCGTCGACGCTCTCGTGGTGGTACGCGGCGATGTTGCGCAGCACCTCGCTGTGCGGCAGGCGCCCGAGGTCGAAGTTGGCGAGCATGCGATCGATCAGCTCGCGGCCCTTGACGGCGTGGGTCTGCATGATCACACGCTCGCTCGCATCGAGCTTGCCGGGCTTGAGCAGGATGCGGTCCGGGATCGCGATCTTGCCGATGTCGTGCAGCGGCGCGAACGCGAATACCTGCTCGACGTACTCGTCACTCAGGCCGTGGCGCTCGGCGACCGCCAGCGCAATCAGACGCGCGTAGCGCGCCATGCGGTCGAGGTGCGCACCGGTCTCGTCGTCGCGCGCCCGCGCCATGTCGCGCGCCGTGCGCACCGTGGCAATCAGCGTCTGCAGCGCCGACAACTCGGTGAGGATGGTGAGCGCGATGAGATGGCCGAAGGTGTCGAGCCCGTGCAGCGCTTCCTCGCTGAAGCAATCGGCCTCATACGAGTTGAAAAACAGGAACCCGAACAGCGCCCCCTGGCAGTAGATCGGCACCGTATAGCTCGCACGGTAGCCCTGCCCGGCAATGCGCTGGGTGTGCTCGCGCGAGCCGTGCTCGAACAGGCTGAGGTCGTTGATCACGCGCGGGCGGCCGCGTTCCACGATCTCCTTCAGCGACGGGGCGTCGGCGAGCTTGCGGGTGTAATGCGCAAGCGGGTTGTCCGTGCCGCTGCTGTGCACGAAGGTCGTGAGCTGATCGGTCTTCGGGTCGTACAGCGCGGTCGCGATGCGCGCGATGAACGGGAAGCGCTCTTGCACGATGGCGTGCATGAACTCGAGTTTGGCCGTCAGCCCGACGCGCCGGTCGATTTCCTGCAGTTGATTGATGTGCTCGTACATCCTCGTCAGAAGCCGTGTCGCTGCAGTAACAAGAGTCTAGCCGCTCCGCCCCGCCGCCACGCACCGGGCCGCCGGCGGGCGCTAGTCCGCTGCCTCCGGTCCGCGCGCGGCGGTGTTCTCGGCAAGCATGTTGCAGAACAGCGCCCCCTGCTCGAGCGCGTCATCGAGCGCCTGGTGCGTATGCGGCAGATCGGCGTCGAACCAGCGCTTCGGCAGGTAGGTGCGGGTGGTGAGGCGGAACTCGCAGCGCCGCATGCCCATCGCATAGGAACGGATGTCGAGCGCGTTCTCGCGGAACGGGCGCTCGCCGGTGAAGCGCACCAGGTACCAGTACATCCACATGAAATCCCAGCTCGCCGGCCAGCCGACGAACACCGGCCGGCCGGGAAGCTGCGCGAGCCACGCGAGATACGCGCGCATCGCCTCCTGCGGCGCGCGCAGGTCCTGCCGGCACGCGGCCCAGGCGTCGGGAAACTGCTGCCACCACTGCATGGTCTTGGGGTGCGGGGCCGCACCCGGCAACAGCTCGAGATTGACACTGAAGGTGCCGAGCAGCGATTTGTCGGCGCCGTAGGCCGCCGAGGCGAAGCTCAGCATCGAATGCGGCCCGGGGATCGGGCCGTCGGCCTCGATGTCGGTGCTGACGTAGACCTCGCGTTCCTTGGTCTTGGCGGCAGCCATGCTAGTCGAGCCAGGCCACCAGATAGTAAAGGCGAAAACCCTCCGAGGAGCGCGCCGGGCCGAGCACCCTGGCCGCGCGCAGGTGCCGGCCGGCATCGGCGCCGGCGCGCGCTGCCGCCTCCGATTCCATCAGCGTCACGCAGTCCTCGGGAAAGCGCCCGCGCGTGCTGCGCGGGGCATACACCAGCGCGTAGCGCTCCTGCACGAGCTGCGCATCCGGATCGACGTAGATGCCCTTCATGCCGGCATTATCGGTGCTCACCGCGGGGGTCCACAAGGACGGCGCGCCCTGGCTCAGGGGCTACGCCGCCCCCACACCGCAAACACCGGATCGGCATGCGGCAACTGCCCGGCGTACTTGTCGTCGGCCGGGCGCGGCAGGCCGCGGACCGATTCGGTGGCAAGCTGGGTGAACCCGCCGCTTCTGCGAAAGCAGTCGATCACCAGCGCCATGCGTTCGAAGGCGTGCAGCTCGCCCCACAGCGCGATCGCCTTGGTCGGGAACCAGCGGTCGGAGAACGTCACGATGAGCGGCGCGCCGGGCGCGAGCACGCGCGCGAGCTCGCGGAACACAGCCACGGGTTCGATCAGATATTCGACCGAGGCGGTACAGACGGCGGCGTCGAAGGCGCCAGCGGCGAACGGCAGGTGCGCCTCGGCATTGGGATCGTGCACCAGGCGCGTGCTCAAGGCCGCATTGCGCTCCAGCTCCGCGGCATTGAGGCCGACCCCGGTGACGGCGAGCCCCGCGCCCTCCTGCGGCAGGTGCGACACCCAGCTCGCCATCAGGTCGAGCACGCGCATGCCGGGGGCGAGGAAGCGCGCATAGAGCGCCTGGATGCGCGCGATCGCCTGCGCATCGAGGTGCTGCACGAAGCGCGGCTCGCGATAGAACTGCGCATCCGGGCGCGGGTCCATGCGCGCGAATGCCGCCGGGTAGAAGAAGTCGGTGTCGCGCCCGGGCAGCGCCGCCTGCATCCCGGGGCCGCGCTCGGTGAGCGCCTGGGCGAGATCGTTGGCGCGACCGCCGCGCTCGGCGCTCAGGCCGTGATCGGCCACGAGCGTGGCCTCGACGGTGGCCTCGAAACCGGCGAACGGGTGGTTGAGATCGACCGTCATGCGCTCGCCGTCGAGCGCGAGCAGCCGGAACGGGCGGCGGTCGCCGCTGAAGAACTGCGGCACGTCGCGCAAGAACGTGCGCGGGTAGAAGCGCCCGACGTGCGCTGCGAGCACCTCACCGCTCGGCAGCCGACCGACGAACTGCGCGGTGCGCAGCACGAGCACCCGCGCCGGGTCGTACGGCTCGGCGAGGAGCTCACCGGCGCGGAAGCGTGCGCGCACGGCCTCGCCCACGGCGGCGCGCGCGAGTTGCTCGCCCAGGTCGCCGGGAAAGAAATCGCGCCACAGGTTTACGCCCTCGAACCACTGGCGGTCGGTGTGCGTGGCATGGGCACTCGACCAGCGGAGGGCGGCTTCGATGCTGACGATGCGGCTTGCGGTCATCGGCGCATAACGTTAGCACGGCCGGCACCTTGCGCGCGGCATGGCGCCCTGCGGCGTGCGGGTTTTGGGCGCGCGGTCGCGACCGTTGCGCCTGCCCGGCGCGCAGGCTACAAAGCGCCATGTCCTCGCACGCCTTCTTCGCCACCTGTCCGCTCGGGCTCGAGCCGCTGCTCGCCGAGGAGCTGCGCGCGCTCGGCGCCACCGATGTCCGGGAAACGCGCGCCGGGGTGGCCTTCGCCGGCGCGCTCGCGACCGGCTATGCGGCCTGCCTGTGGTCGCGGCTGGCGAGCCGCATCCTGCTCAGGCTCGCCACCTTCGCGGCGCCCTCCCCCGAGGCGCTGTACGCGGCGGTGCGCACGATCGACTGGAGCCAGCACCTCGATGCCAGCGGCACGCTCGCGGTCGAGGCCAGTGTGTGGGACTCGGCGATCACGCACTCGCGCTATGCCGCGCTCAAGATCAAGGATGCGATCGTCGATCAGTTCCGCGACCGCACCGGCCAGCGCCCTTCGGTCGACACCGCGCGCCCCGACGTGCGCGTCAACCTCTACCTGCTCGGGAACGAGGCGACGCTCAGTCTCGATCTCGCGGGCGAGAGCCTGCACCGCCGCGGCTACCGCACCGAGGCCGGCGAGGCGCCCCTCAAGGAGAATCTCGCCGCCGCCGTCCTGCTGCGCGCCGGCTGGCCCGCAATCGCCGCCGCCGGCGGCACGCTGGTCGATCCGATGTGCGGCTCCGGCACCCTGCTGATCGAGGCCGCGCTGCTGGCGGCCGACATCGCGCCGGGCCTGCTGCGCCCCTACTTCGGTTTCCTGCGCTGGCGCCAGCACGAGGCCGCGCTCTGGGAAGCGCTGCGCGGCGCGGCGCGGGCGCGGCGCGCGGCG
>CAZVUN010000059.1:0-16788 GCA_964629975.1 uncultured Acidiferrobacteraceae bacterium
CCCCGATCCGGCCCGGTGCGGCCGGCCCCGCGGCGCGCGGCGGCAGCTCTGGCGTCCACCTATAAAGGTGTCGCGGATTGGAACGTGCCGTGGGCGATGGCGGGTACGCGGGCTATACTGCCGGCGCGCTGCGCCACCTCAACCCGCAACAGGAGAAACGCGATGCAAGCACGCACCGTAACGGTCGCCGAGGCCATCGGCTGGTTTGGCTGCGGCTGGCGGATATTCCTGCGCAATCCGGGGCTGTGGGTCGTCATGGGCCTGATCTTTCTCGTGATTGCGGTGGCGTTGTCGCTCGTTCCCGTGCTCGGCAGTCTGGCGTTCGCGCTGCTCACCCCGGTGCTTATCGGCGGCCTGCTCTACGGCGCGCACGAGGCGCAGGCCGGGCGCGACCTCGACATCGCGCACCTGTTCCAGGGTCTGAAGGACAAGCAGAAGGTCACGCCGCTGATGTCGCTCGGCGGCGTGTCGGTCGCCGCCGCCGCGCTTGCAATGCTGATCCTGTTCCTGCTGGTCGGCGGCGCGATGATGACGGTGATGGGCGAGGGCGGCTCGCCGCGGCATGCCGCTGGCGCGGGGGGCGCCGCGCTGGTCGCGCTGTTGCTGGTGCTCACGCTGCAACTGGTGGTGGCAATGGCGCTCCTCTATGCCGTGCCGCTGGTGATGTTCCGCGCCGTTGCGGTGGGGGCGGCCATGCGCTCGAGCTTCAATGCCTGTCTGCGCAACTGGCTGGCGCTCACGGTCTTCGGCATCTTCTATCTGGTGGTGGCGATCCTGGCCTCGCTGCCGCTCGGGCTCGGCTGGCTCGTGCTGCTGCCGGTGACCGCCGGGATGCTGTACTGCAGCTACCGCGATCTCTACGGGACCGGCTGAGGCGGCGGGATTTTGACGAAGGCAACCGTCCCTGCGGGTGGCGGGGCATCACCCTCGGCGGGCCGCGGGTTTTGCGCTATCTTTGAAGGGCGCGCAAGCGTCAGCGATGGCCGCACGCCGCGCAGCCCTGCGTGGCGGCTCGCCAGGATGGCAGCATGAGCACGTCATCGCGCGCCACTCACTGCCCACATGTCGCCGTCTTCCGCTGACCCGTCCGCCCACGCCGCACCGTCCCTGATCGAGCTCGGGCGGCGCGCGCTGCTGGTGTTCGGGCTGGTCGCCGCGGCCGTGATCGGCGTGTGGCTGTGGGTGTCCTGGAACAATAGCAAGCAGGGCCAGCTGCAACGCATGAGCGTGGCCACCAGCCTGCTTGCGGCACATGCCGAGAACTATTTCGACACGCTCGCCGACAAGCTCGAGGCCTTGAGCCGCGAGCTGGTGCGCGCCGGCGCACTGCACGACCCGGCGCTTGCGCGTCCATGGCTGCAGCGCTTCAAGGACGAGCAACCCAACCTGGCGGGGGCCTCGCTCATTCGGCCGGACGGACAGATTCTCGCCTCGACCGCACAACAGGCGCCCGGTGAGGCGCTGCCGAACGTGCTGAGCAATCCGGCGTGGCGCGAGGATTTCGAGCACAACCTGCAGACCCGCGGCCTGAGCATCAACCGGCCGCAGTTCGGCTACCTGCTCAAGGAGTGGATCATCATCGTGCGCTACACGGTGTGGGAGGGTGATCGGGTGAGCTTCCTCCTGCAGACCAGCATCCCCCTCGCCAAGCAGCAGCTGCTGTGGAGGCGGCTCAGCCTGCAAAAGAACGCGGCCGTGGGACTGCTGCGCGACGATGGCTACCTGATCAGCCGCCTGCCCGCGGGCGCGAGCGGCGCGCTCTACCAGAAGCGCAACAGCGGCGGCGCGCTGTATCTCGCCGCGCGCGCCCGGCCGCAGGAGGGCACCTACGAAGGCACGACCGCCGACGGCGCGGTGCGCATCGGCACCTACCGGCGCCTGGAGCACTACCCGCTCACCGCCTTTCTGTCCTATCCGCGCAGCACCTACGTCGCGATCTGGTGGAACGAGGTGAAGATCCCCCTGTATCTCATGCTGGCCGCCTACCTTGCCGGCTTCGGGGGGTACGGGTGGCTGGCGCGGCGCTTCGCACGGCGCATGCACGCGATCGAGGCGCACCTCACGCACGCACCCGCCGCCGGGCGGTCACCCTCGAGCGGCGTGCGCGAGATCGACACGCTGGTCGGTGCCCTGGCCGAATCGCAGCAGCGGCTGCGCGAGGCGGCACGCAACCGCGAGCGGCTGCTGCTCACGGCAGCGCAGGCCGGCACCTACGAGGTGCGCGCGCGCGATGGCGTGGTCGTCGCGGCCAATCCGGCGTTCCTCGAGATGCTGGGACGCAGCGCCGAGGAGGTGCTCGGTCAGCCGTGGTCGGCGTTCGTGACGGTCGTGCCGCGCAGCGAAGGGCAGGTCGCGGATCTGACGCGGCAGGTGTGCGAGGTCCGGCGCGCCGACGGCACCGCGCGCTGGTTGTCGGTGGCGGAGTACCAGGCGCCGGCGGCCGACGGCACGCCGATGCGTTTCGGCCTGGCGATCGACGTGAGCGAGCGCGAACGCCTGCTCGCCACGGTCAACACCCAGTCGCAACGCCTGCAGGCGCTGTGGCAGGTGGCCACCAGCCGCGAACGCTCGGAGGCCGAAAAGCTCGCGCTCACGCTGCGTCTGGCGCTCGAGCTGCTCGGCATGGATGCCGCGCTCGTCAACGAGCTCGTTGCCGATCGGCTGTGCATACGCCATGCCGCAGACAACCTCGGCCTGTTCCAGGTCGGCCAGGAGTTCGCGCTCGCCGACACCCTGTGCGCCGAGACCGTGGCGCGGCGCGGCAGTTTCACGGTTGCGGATCTGGCGGACGAGGCGCGCTGGCATGCGCATCCGCTGCACGCGCAGGCCGGCGTGCGCACCTACGCGAGCGTGCCGTTGTGGATCGGCGGCGCGCTCTACGGCACGCTGGTGTTGATGCGCCGGCGCGCCACGCCCGGCGGCATCAGCGAAGACGACCGGGCATTCATGGAGCTGCTGGCCTCGTGGGTCGGTCTGACGCTGGTCGGGCTCAAGCAGCGCGCCGAGCTCGAGGCGCTCGCGCTCACCGACTCGCTCACCCGCCTGCCCAACCGGCGCGCCGCGGAATGGCGGCTCGACGAGGAATTCGCACGCGCCAAGCGCGGCGGGGAGCCGTGCGCCGTGGCGATCTGCGACCTCGACCGTTTCAAGCTGGTCAACGATCACTACGGGCACGATGTCGGTGACGCCGTGCTGCTGCACGTGGCACGGGTCATGAAGACCGAGCTGCGCGAAGGTGACTGGGTGGCGCGCTGGGGCGGGGAGGAGTTCATCGTGTTCCTGCACAACGCCACACTCGAGCGCGCCTACGCCACGATGGAACGCCTGCGCGTGGCGATTCGCTCGCAGCCGGTCGAGACCAGCCACGGCCCGCTCGACATCACCACCAGCGTCGGCATCGGCGCGTACCGCGGCGGCGAGGAGGACTTCGCGCAGGTGCTGTCCGAGGCGGACGGTTGCCTGTACGAGGCCAAGCGCAGCGGGCGCGATTGCGTGGTGGTGAGCGAAAAGACCCGCCACAGCGCGCTGTGGAAGGCCGGCATGCTGCAGTACGCCCTTGCCGAGCAGCGCGTGGTCCCGGCCTACCAGGTGATGGTCGACCTCAAGACCCGCCGGCCGGTGGCCGAGGAGGCGCTCGCGCGCCTGCGCGAGCCGGACGGCACGGTGCTGCCGGCGGCCGAGTTCATCGAGGCGGCCGAGGGCATCAACCTCATTCATGCGGTCGATCAGACGATCGCACGCGCCGCCCTGTCGCGCTGCGTGGAAAAGCTTGCGAATGGCACGTCCGCCCCGGAGATCGTGCAATTCATCAACCTGTCGCCGCAGTTCCTGGCGCGCAAGGAACTGGTGCACAACCTGCTGCATGACGCGCGCCGCTACAGCGATCAGTGCCGGATCGACTTCCGTGCGGCCAAGCCGGTGGTGTTCGAGATCACCGAGCGCCAGCTGCTCAGCAATTTCACCGACCTGCTGCGCGATCTCAAGCCGTTGCTCGACTTCGGGTTCCGGCTGGCGCTCGATGACTTCGGCAGCGGCTACTCGTCGTTCCTGTACCTGGCGACGCTGCCGATCAGCTACCTCAAGATCGAAGGCTGGATGGTGCGCAACATGCACGACAACCCCAAGGTGCGCAGCATGGTGGCGAGCATCGTGGCGCTCGCGCGCGACCAGGGCATCGTCACCATCGCCGAGAGCATCGAGGACGAGGCCACGGCGGTGCTGCTGCGCGACATGGGGGTCGACTGGGGGCAGGGCTACCACTTCGGCCGCCCGCGCTGCGAGGCCGATGCCAGCGGCGCGGCGTTCGCCACCGGCGGCGCGCGCGCGAGCTAGGCACGTGCGGCGCATGGCCTTGCGCTCGCGCCGGCGCGCCGCGCTGCCGTTGTGCTTGCCTGCGCCGCCGCGGTCCGGTTCGACCGATCAGCCGTTCGGCGGGCGGCGGGCGCGTTGTGGCGCCGGACAGATGCGCAGCCAACTCGAGGATTATATGAGCGAGGTCTTATAGACCTGTTAACAAACCTAATTGGCAGCTGCATGCGCGCGCCTCTATAGTGTCCGGCAACCCTTCCTGAAGGTGCCGATCGTGTCCGCCCCCGTGTCTGCGCGCGAAGCCGCCGGTCCTACCGAGGTCAAGAACACCACCTGCTACATGTGCGCGTGCCGCTGTGGCATTCGCGTGCACCTGCGCGATGGCGAGATTCGCTACATCGAGGGCAACCCGGAGCATCCGCTCAACCAGGGCGTGATCTGCGCCAAGGGCGCCTCTGGCATCATGAAGCAGTACTCGCCGGCGCGCCTGACCCGACCGCTTAAGCGCAAGGCCGGCGCCGAGCGCGGCGCCAACGAGTTCGAGGCGATCAGCTGGGACGAGGCCTTCGCGATGCTGGAAGAGCGCCTCGCGAAGATCCGCGCCACGGATCCCAAGAAGTTTGCGCTCTTCACCGGGCGCGACCAGATGCAGGCGCTCACGGGCCTGTTCGCCAAGCAGTTCGGCACGCCCAACTACGCCGCGCACGGCGGGTTCTGCTCGGTCAACATGGCGGCCGGCATGATCTACACCATCGGCGGCTCGTTCTGGGAGTTCGGCGGACCCGATCTCGAGCGCGCCAAGCTGTTCGTGATGATCGGCACCGCCGAGGACCATCACTCCAATCCGCTCAAGATCGCGATCTCCAAATTCAAGCGCAACGGCGGGCGCTTCATTTCCATCAACCCGGTGCGCACCGGCTATTCGGCGATCGCCGATGAGTGGGTGCCGATCAAGCCCGGCACCGACGGGGCGCTGCTGCTTGCGCTCATCCACGAGATCATCAAGCAGGGCCTCTACGACCGCGACTTCCTGGTGCGCTACAGCAACGCCGCCGAGCTCGTGAACTTGAACGAGCAGTCCTCGGAGTTCGGCATGTTCGTGCGCGCCGAGGTGCCGGTGGAGGAGGGCTGCTTCGATCCGCAGAACAAGCTGTGGTGGGACCGCCTGAAGGACAAGGCCGTGATCACCCACAGCGAGGGCGCCGATCCGCGCCTGATGGGGGAGTTCCGGCTGTCGGACGGCACGCCGGTGAAGCCCGCGTTTCAGCTCCTCGTCGAGCGCGTCAAGGACTACACGCCCGAGTGGGCAGCCGCGATCACCGGCATACCGGTCGAGACCATCAGGCGCCTCGCCTACGAGATGGGGGTGACGGCGCGCGATCAGCGAATCGAGCTGCCGATCGCCTGGACCGACACCTGGGGCAGAGAGCACGAGACCGTCACCGGCAACCCGGTGGCGTTTCACGCCATGCGCGGGCTGGCCGCGCACTCCAACGGCTTTCACACCATCCGCGCGCTCGCGATCCTCATGAGCCTGCTCGGCACCATCGACCGGCCCGGGGGCTTTCGCCACAAGGCCCCATTCCCGCGCCCGATCCCGCCGTGCGCCAAGACCCCGAACAGCCCCTACGCCGTGCGGCCCAACCGGCCGCTCGACGGCATGGCGCTCGGCTGGCCGGCCGACCCCGACGACCTGTTCGTCGACGCCGACGGCAACCCGGTGCGCATCGACAAGGCCTTCTCCTGGGAGTACCCGCTGTCGGTGCACGGGCTCATGCACAACGTCATCACCAATGCCTGGCGCGGCGATCCGTACCGGATCGACACGCTGCTCATCTTCATGGCCAACATGGCGTGGAACTCGACCATGAACACGGTCGAAGTGCGCAAGATGCTCAATGACAAGGACGAGCACGGCGAGTACAAGATCCCGTTCCTCGTCGTGTGCGATGCGTTCCAGTCGGAGATGGTGGCGTACGCCGACCTGGTGCTGCCCGACACCACGTATCTCGAGCGCTACGACGTGATGAGCATCCTCGACCGGCCGATCTCGGAATTCGACGGCCCGGTGGATTCCGTGCGCATCCCGGTGGTGCCGCCGACCGGCGAGTGCAAGCCGTTTCAGGAGGTGCTGATCGAGCTCGGCTCGCGCCTGAAGCTGCCGGCCTTCACCACCAAGGACGGCGCGCGCAAGTTCCGCGACTATCCGGACTTCATCATCAACTACGAGATCGAGCCCGGCTCCGGCATCGGTTTTCTCGCCGGCTGGCGCGGGCGCGGCGGCGAGAAGTTCATGAAGGGCGAGCCGAACCCGCGCCAGTGGGAGATGTACGCCAAGAACAACTGCGTGTTTCATTACGAGCTGCCCAAGAGCTACCAGTACATGCGCAACTGGAACCAGGGCTACCTCGAGTGGGCGCAGCGCCATCGCCTGACGCGCTATGCCGAGCCGATCCTGATCCACATCTATTCGGAGGTGCTGCAGAAGTTCCGCCTCGCCGCACAGGGCAAGGGCATCACGCGCCAGCCGCCGGACCGGCTGCGCAAGCGCATCGCGAGCTACTTCGACCCGCTGCCGTTCTACTACGAGCCGCTCGAGGCGCAGCTCACCGACACCCAGAAGTACCCGCTCAATGCGGTCACCCAGCGGCCGATGGCGATGTACCACTCGTGGGACTCGCAGAACGCCTGGCTGCGCCAGATCCATACCTATAACTACCTGTACGTGAACCCGCGCACCGCCCAGGCCCAGGGCATCGACGACGGCGACTGGATCTGGGTCGAGTCGCCGTGGGGCAGGGTGCGCTGCCTGTGCCGCTATTCCGAGGCCACGGAGCCCGGCACGGTGTGGACCTGGAACGCGATCGGCAAGCAGTCCGGCGCCTGGAACCTCGAACCCGGCGCCAACGAGGCGCGCCAGGGCTTCCTGCTCAATCACCTGATTTCCGAGGAGCTGCCGCCCACCCCGGAGGGCGAGCACCTGTCGAATTCCGATCCGGTGACCGGCCAGGCCGGCTGGTACGACGTGCGCGTGCGCATCTACAAGGCGGACGCCTCGGAGCCGAAGGAAAGCTTCCCGCAGTTCGATCCCCTGAAGCCCGTGCCGGGGGAGGCGGCGCGCAAGCGCTCGTGGCTGGCGTATGTGGCGGGCAAGATCATAGGCAGCTGAACAACAATGTTGAACGTTGAATGCTCAATGGTGAATGAAGGAGCGCGCTGCGCGCGCACCTCAATTCATCCGGCGTTCACCATGGCCGGAAGCCGAGGTGCAAAATGACGCAGCTGGCGCTAGTGATTGACTTGAATGTATGTGTGGGCTGCCACGCCTGCGTCACCTCGTGCAAGGAATGGAACACCTCGGGCGCAGCCGGTTATATGTCGGATGATCGCCCCTATGGCGAGGACCCGACCGGCTGCTTCTTCAACCGCGTGCAGACCTTCGAGGTCGGCGAGTTCCCGGCCACGGAGCTCGTGCACTTCCCGAAGTCCTGCCTGCACTGCGAGGACCCGCCGTGCGTGCCGGTCTGCCCCACGGGCGCGAGCTACAAGCGGCCCGAGGACGGCATCGTGCTGGTCGATTACGACAAGTGCATCGGCTGCAAGTACTGCTCCTGGGCCTGTCCGTACGGCGTGCGCGAATTGGACGAGCACCAGAAGGTGATGAAGAAGTGCACCCTGTGCGTGGACCGCATCTACGACGAGTCCCTGCCGCCCGAGCGGCGCAAGCCCGCCTGCGTGCTCGCCTGCCCGACCAGCGCGCGCCTGTTCGGCGACGTGCACGATCCGGACTCCGAGGTGTCGGTGGCGATCCGCGAGGCGGGCGGCTATGCGCTCATGCCGGAGTGGGGCACGCGCCCGGCCAACCACTACCTGCCGCGGCGCAAGACGCGCCTGAAGATCCACGAAGACGAGCTGGTGCGCGCCGACAACCCGCTCAAGAAGGAGCGCGCGCTGCCCAAGCCCGCATTGTCGGAGCCGTCGTTGGACGATGTCACGTCCTGGTAATGCGCACTGGTAAAAGGCGGCAGGAACCTTGAATGTTGAATTGTGAATGTTGAATGCCGGTGCGCGCTGCGCGCGATCCGGTACTTGGCAGACGTGAGTGCTATTGCGGGGTTCGACAGGCCATGGAGACGGGGAATGCGGTACGGGACAAGCGCTGCAAGTTCGCGCTCGATGTCGCCAAGCCCGTGCGACAGCGGCGAAGCCGCGAGAAGGAATACGCGCTCACGAGCCGGTTCATCCGCTCCGCTACGGGCGCTGGCGCAAACGTGGAGGGGGCGGTTGCAGGGCAGGGCCAAAGGGATTTTGGCGCAACGATGGCGATCGCCTCGAGGGAGGCGCGCGAAGCAAAGCACTGGCTCAGACTGTTGGCAGATGCCGAAATGGCTGATTCGAGGACCGGGGCGGGATTGCCGGGTCAGCGCGAGGAGTTGAGCAGGATGCTGACGGCTATCGTCAAGACAGGACAACGGGGCGAGACGAGCAGACGTCGTTAATTCACCGTTCAACATTCACCATTCAAAATTCCGGCTCCCAGAATAATGCACCCAGCATTCTCGGTATTGTTCCTCACCACCCTGATCGGCGTCGGCCAGGGGCTGTTTATCGCGCTCTACACGGTGCAGGTGTATGCCACGATCTATCTGCTGCCGCAGCCGTCCGCGCGTTTCTACGTGCTCGGCAGCCTGATCGCGCTCGCGTTTCTGATCGGCGGCCTCGTCGCCTCGTTTTTCCACCTCGGCCGGCCGGAGCGTGCCTGGCGCTCGGCCACGCGCTGGCGCACCTCGTGGTTGTCGCGCGAGGTGATCGTGTTGCCGGCGCTGATGGGCGCGATCTTCGTCTATGGCGTGCTGCACTTCCTTGGCTGGGATCTCTCGGTCGTCGGTATCCGCACCGCGATCCCGAACGATCTGACCCTGTTCGTCGGTGCCGGTGGCGTACTGCTCGCGTTCCTGCTGTTTCTGTGCACCGGCATGATCTACGCCTGCCTCAAGTTCCTGCGCGAGTGGGCGAGCTGGCTCACGGTGGTCAACTACACGTTGTTTGGCCTCGCCTCTGGGTTCCTGTTCGCCACCGCCTACTCGGCCTGGCAGGCGCCCGAGCTCACCTATTTCTACGGCGTGTGGGCGCTGATCGCGACCGCGGCCGTGCTGGTGACGCGCGTGGCCTCGCTGATCCGCAACGCCCGCCTGCGCCCGATCTCGACGCTGCAGACCGCCATTGGCGTGCGCCACGCCCGCATCACGCAGCGCGCGCAGGGCTTCATGGGCGGTTCGTTCAACACCCGCGAGTTCTTCCACGGCGCCAGGCCGTTCGTGTTCCGCTCGGTCAAATGGGTGTTCCTGGTGCTGGTGTTCCCGGTGCCGATGGTGCTGCTGTGGGTCGGGCTCACGCAGTACTCGGTGGGTGTGCTGGCGAGCGCCTTCGTGGTGCAGTACCTCGGGCTGCTGGCGGAGCGCTGGTTCTTCTTCGCGCAGGCCAACCACCCGCAGAACCTCTACTACCAGGTGGTCAGCTAGGTCGCGCGGCGGCCGGCTACAGCCAGTTGTTCAGCATCAGACCGATGCCGATGCGCTGCACGCGGTCGTTGTAGTCGATCAGGCTCTCGCCGTAGCCGTAGAAGTACTGCACATAGCCCAGGACCTTGCCGCCGATCGGAAAGCTCCAGTCGAGCTGGGCCGCCCCGTAGTTGGGGGAGCTGAAGTTGTTGCGCAGCATGAGCCCCACGCGCTGTTCGCGGTGCGTCCACATCACCAGGAACTCGCCGTGGCCCATGTAGTCGAGGATGTCGGGGTTGTCGTCGCCCTTGGCGCTGGTCGGATCGGACTTCTCGTCTTCGGGAAACCGGTACCAGGGGCGCACGCTGAAATAGAAGTCGCCGTAGTCGAAGATGAAGTTGGCGTACGCCCGGTTCCAGCTGCGCGACAAGGTCCCGGTCTGGCCATTCGACTGGTGCGACAGGCCGAGCATCAGGCCACGGTAGTTCCAGCCCTCGCGCGTGCGCGGCCACCAGCGACTCCAGGTGAACTCGGGCTCGTAATTGGTCTCGCGAAACGGGCTTGAGATGTCGGCGTTGTAGGCCTGCCAGAACGACTGCTGCGTGTAGCCGAAGTGCAGGGCGCCGCCGCTGCCGAGCAGATCGGCCAGGATCTCGATGCGAAAGCTCAGCTGGAACTTGACCTCCAGCGCGTCGAGTTCGGACGTGGCTTCCTGGGTGTTCGTGTAGTAACTGACCGGCAGGATGTAGTTGGGCTTGAACGGCGTGATGGCGAAGCGGCTTTGCTTGACCGTGCGTTCCTCGGCGCCGCGCTGCTCGAGTGCTTCCGCAGCGGGCTCGGCCGGCGGTGTCTGTGCTGCAACCGGCGCGATCCCAAGCATGAGCGTGACGCACAGACAGCCTGTCCGCAGCAGCACCCGCATCGTTCCCTCACCCGGTGGGTAACCCGCCGCTATTCTGGCGCCGCCCCCGGGGCGCGGCAAGACGCGCGGCGGCGGCGCACGGCATCAAGCGGGTGGCCGGCGGCGCTTGAGCAGTGCGCGCGCGAGGAGCCCGACGGGCGCGCACAGGGCGATGCCGATGAACCCGGCCAGCCCGAGACGCAGCAGCAGCGAGTGGCCGCCGGCGGCATCGCCGGGCGTCAGGTCGAGCGCGCGCGCATACAGCGCACGCGCCGCAACCACCAGCGCCAGCGCGAGCACGAACGCCGTCACCCACACCGCCACGCGCTCGCGCCGGCCGGCCGCCAGGGTGGCGTGCGCCCAGGCGAGCGGCAGGCAGGTGACGCCATATACCAGCGCCGCCACGATGGCAGGCAGGTCCAGCCAGGCAGGGCCCATGGCGTCAGTCTACGCGAGCGGCGTGCCCGAGCGTGCGCCGCCTCCACAGCCAGTACGCGGCGGGAATGACCAGCAGGGTCAGGATCGCCACGCTCAGCATGCCGCCGACCATGGGCGCGGCGATGCGGCTCATCGGCTCGGCGCCGGTGCCGGTGCTCCACAGGATCGGCAGCAGTGCCGCGATGATCGCGACCTTGGTCATGGTGACCGGGCGGATGCGCAGCAGCGCGCCTTCCACGATCGCCGCGTGCAGCTCCTGCGGTGTCACGGGCTCGTTGCTGGCGGCACGCGCCTCGGCACGGCGCGCGAGCGCGTGATCGAGGTAGGCGAGCATCACCACGCCGATCTCGACCGCCACACCGCCCAAGGCGATGAAGCCCACGCCCACCGCCACCGACAGGTTGTAATCGAGCGCCCACAGCAGCCAGAAGCCGCCGACCAGCGCGAGCGGCAAGGTGCCGAGGATGATGAGCACCTCGGCCGCGTTGCGAAAGTGCAGGTACAGGAGCGTCACGATGATCACGAGCGTGAGCGGGATGACCAGCGCCAGGCGCTCCTTGGCGCGCTCCAGGTACTCGTACTGGCCGGTCCAGGTGAGCGCGTAGCCGCTCGGCAGCTTGACCCGCTCGGCCACGGCCTGCTGGGCCTCGAGGACATAGGACCCGAGATCGCGCCCGGCGAGATCGATCGAGATCCAGCCCGACAGGCGCGCGTTCTCGCTGCGGATCATGTCGGGCCCGTCGACGATGCGCACCTCGGCGATGTCCGACAGGGGGATGGGCAGACCGGACAGGGTGACGACCGGCAGCGCCCGGATGCGCTCGAGTGAATCGCGCAGCGCCGGCGGGTAGCGCAGGTTGACCGGATAGCGTTCCCGCCCTTCGACCGTCTCGGTCACGTTCATGCCGCCGATCGCGGTGGCGACCGCCTCCTGCACGTCCATGACGTTGAGCCCGTAGCGCGCGGCCGCATGGCGGTTGATGCGCACATCGACGTAACGCGCGCCGGTAATGCGCTCGGCGTACACCGACACGGTGCCGGGCAGCGCCCGGATGACCTCCTCGATCTGCCGCCCGACCGCCTCGATGCCCGCGAGGTCGGTGCCGTTGACCTTGATGCCGACCGGGGTGCGGATGCCGGTGGTGAGCATGTCGATGCGCGTCTTGATCGGCATCACGAACACATCCGGCAGTCCCGGAATCTTGACCGCCGCGCGCATCTCCTCGATCAGCTTGTGCGTGGTCATGCCGGGGCGCCATTGGCTCCTCGGTTTGAGCTTGATCGTGGTCTCGAGCATGGTGAACGGTGCCGGGTCGGTTGCCGTCTCGGCGCGCCCGGCCTTGCCGAAGACGCGCTCGACCTCCGGGAAGCTCTTGAGGATGCGGTCGGTCTGGCCGAGCAGTTCCTGCGCCTTGCCGGGCGACAGCCCCGGCAGCGTCGAGGGCATGTACAGCAGGTCACCCTCGTCCAGGTCGGGCATGAACTCGGTGCCGAGCTGGATCACCGGCCAGGCGCTCGCCACGGTGAGCGCCGCCGCGCCCCACAGCACCGCGCGCGGGTGACGCAGCGTCCAGTCGAGCAGCGGCCGGTAGGCATGGATGAGTCCGCGGTTGAGCGGGTTGCCGTGTTCCGGGCGGATGCGCCCGCGGATGAAGTAGCCCATCAGCACCGGCACCAGCGTGATCGATAGCCCGGCGGCCGCCGCCATCGCATAGGTCTTGGTGAAGGCGAGCGGCGCGAACAGCCGGCCTTCCTGGGCCTCGAGCGCGAACACCGGCAGGAAAGAGAAGGTGATGATGAGCAGCGAGAAGAACAGCGCCGGGCCGACCTCGCCGGCGGCGCGCGCAACGAGCGCCCAGCGCTCCGCGCCTGCACCTTCTCTTTCCAGGTGCTTGTGCACGTTCTCGATCATCACGATGGCGGCGTCGACCATGGCGCCGATGGCGATGGCGATGCCGCCCAGCGACATGATGTTGGCGTTGATGCCCTGGTAGCGCATGACGAGGAAGGCCGCGAGGATGCCGAGCGGCAGCGTCACCATGGCCACCAGGGCCGAGCGCAGGTGGAACAGGAAAGCCAGGCACACCAGCGCCACCACGATGAACTCCTCGATGAGCGTGCGCGTGAGCGTGCCGACCGCGCGCTCGATCAGTGCCGAGCGGTCGTAGGTGGTCACGATCTCCACACCTTCGGGCAGCCCCTGCTGCAACGCGGCGAGCTTGCGCTTGACCGCCTCGATGGTGCGCAGTGCGTTCTCTCCGTAGCGCAGCACCACGATGCCGCCGACCGCCTCGCCCTCGCCGTCGAGCTCGGAGATGCCGCGGCGCATCTCCGGCCCCACGCGGATGTCGGCGATGTGCTCGAGCAGGATCGGCGCGCCGTTGGCGTTGACGCCGAGCACCACGGCGCGCAGGTCGCGCTCGCCCTGCAGATAGCCCGAGGCGCGCACCATGTACTCGGCCTCGGCCATCTCGATGACCGAGCCGCCGGTCTCCTGGTTGGCGGCCTCGATCGCCCGGCGCACCGCCTCGAGCGTGAGCCGATAGGCGCGCAGCCGCACCGGGTCGACCACCACCTGGTACTGCTTGACCATGCCGCCGACGGTGGCGACCTCGGACACGCCCGGCAGGGCGCGCAGCTCGTACTTGAGGAACCAGTCCTGCAGCGCGCGCAGCTGGGCGAGGTCGTGCCGGCCGGTACGATCGACGAGGGCGTACTGGAACCCCCACCCCCCCCCCGGGGCAGGGGGCCCGCGCGCCGCCTGGGCCCCGCGCGGCCGGCGGGGGGCCACCTGCGAGAGGTACTCGAGCACGCGCGTGCGCGCCCAGTAGATGTCGGTGCCGTCCTTGAAGATGACGTATACGAACGAGTCGCCGAACAGCGATATGCCGCGCACGGCGGTTGCGCCCGGCACCGACAGCATGGCGGTGGTGAGCGGGTAGGTGACCTGGTCCTCGACCACCTTCGGCGACTGGCCGGGATAGGTGGTCTTGATGATGACCTGCACGTCGCTGAGGTCGGGGATGGCATCGAGCGGCGTGGTGCGCGCGGCATAGATGCCCCAGCCGGTCACGATCGCCGTGACGAGCAGCACCAGCGCGCGGTTGCCCACCGACCAGCGGATGATGGCAGCAATCATGAGCGTCTCCGGGCGTCAGTGCTTGTGCACCTGCGGTGCGGGCGCCGCGCCGCTGGCGGCGGGCGCGGGCGGCGCGCAGGGCGCTGGCGCGTCGCTCGGCGTCAGGCGCGTGAAGCTCGCGCGCAGGCTCGCCTCCGAGTCGATCAGGAACTGGCCGGACACCACCACGGTGTCACCTTCCTTCAGGCCCGAACGGATCTCGATGAACTCGCCGAGCTCGCGTCCGGCCACGACGTCGACCGGCTGGAAGCGTCCCTCGCCGAGCGCCAGCACCAGCGCCGTGCGGCTGCCGGTGCGGATCAGCGCCTCGCGCGGCACGGCGAGGTAGGCGCCCGCGGCCGGCGCCTCGATGGTGACCTCGGCAAACATGTTGGGTTTCAGACGGCCATCGCGCTGCGCCACGCGCACGCGCGCCTTGAGCGTGCGTGCGCCGATGCCGATGTCGGGATCGACGTGCGCGACGCTGCCGTTGAAGGTCTCGCCCGGCAGCGCGTCGACCGCCAGGCGCGCCGGCATGCCCGCGCGCACCCAATCGACATCGCGGTCAAAGATGTCGACTTGCGCGTAAAGCGCGCCGTCGGCCTCATCGCGCAGCAGATAGCCGTGCGTGGTGGTGCGGCGCGCAAGGCGCGTGCGCTCGACGCGGTAGGTGCGTACCCCGAGGTTGTTGATGATCTCCGGCCGCACCGTCACGATCGGCGCCCCGTCGCCTCCCGGGGCGGCGTCGGCGTACACCGGCACCAGGTCCATGTCCATGAACGGCGACTTGCCGGGTTTGTCGAAGCGCGCGCCCGGCACCATCGGGTCGTGCCAGTAGAGAACCTTGCGTTCGCCCGCCCCGCCGGTTTCGGCGCCCGGCGCGGGCGCGGGTTGCGGCTGCGGACGCGGCCAGAAATAGGCGCTCAGCGCGCCGACGATGAAGGCGGCGATGGCGAGCGCGATCGCTGTGCTGTGTTTCATGGCGTGTCCTCCCCCTTGAGATACAGCAGTTCGACGTGCGAGCGCGCGAGATCGACACGCAGGCGCGTCAACTCGATCTCGGCGTCGAGCTCCTTCATGCGTGCCTCGCGCAGCTCGGCCTGGTCGCGCGCAAAGCCGGCGGTGGTCAGGCGCGCCTCGCGCTGAATGTCGGGCAGCAGGCGTTCGGCGTAGATGCGGGTGCGCTCGGCGAGCGTGTCGTGCTCGGCGTAGGCGGCGGCGTACATCGCCTCGAGCTCGCGCTTCTTGTCCTCGGCCTCGAAGCGCGCCCCGGCCTCGAGCGTCTGCCGCTCGGCGAGCCGCCGGTCCTGGCGCTTGGCGCGAAACAGCGGCACGTCCAGGGTCAGGAGCGCGGTGACCATGTCGGGCCGGCCGGCCTGGCGCGCACCGTACGACAGCTCCGCCATGAAGCCGGGCTTGTACTCCTGCCGCACCAGGTCGACGTCGGCGCGCGCGGCCTCGAGCATGGCGTTGGCGGCGATCCACTCCGGGTGGCGCGTGGCGTCGAAGGCGAGCGGCAGGCGCGGGAAGCCCGGCAGGCTCGCCGGCAGCGGCGACTGAGCCGCCTCGCGCCCGATCCAGCGCGCCAGCCACCCGCGCAGGCGCACCGCCTGGGCGCGCACGCCCTGCTCGCGCTCATCCAGGCGCGCCAGCGCCTGGCGCGTGCGCAGCAGCGATTGCTGTGTTTCCTGCGCGGCGCGATAGCGGTTCTCGGCGGCCTGCACCTGGGCCTGCAGCACGTGGCGCACCTCACCGATCAGTGCCAGCGAGCGCTCCTGGAAAAAGAGCTCGAGCCAGGTGCTGCGCACCTGGCGCAGCACGTTGCGCCGCTCCATCTCCAGGCGCGCGCGCTCGCGGTTGAGTTCCTTCTCGGCGCGCCGCTGCCTGAGCGCGAGCGTGTCGCCGGGCGGGAACGCCTGGCGCACGCCGACCATGACCATGGTCATGTCTTCCTGGTCGAGCTTGAAGCTGTCGGTCGGCACGTTGACCGCGCCCACGGTGAGCTGCGGGTCGGGCAGGGCGTTCTCGTAGACCACGCGCTCGGCTGCCGCGTCCATGGCGGTGCGGTGATGGGCGTACCAGGGCGCATGTTCGAGCGCCAGGCGCTCGGCGTCGCGCAGAGTGAGCTCCGCTGCCGCGCCCGGCATGGCCAGCAGCATCAGAAAGTAACCCCAGTGGGGTGCAAGGCGAATGGCCGACATAGATCTCTCCGCAGTGAAAACGCGCGGGCACGACGGTGCCCGCCGGCAAGCACGACCGCGGAGGGGTCTAGATCAGGAGTACGGCGTACTGCAGGATGAGCGGAGGTCGGGGGATCGCCTCGGCGGCGAAGTGCGGCGGCCGGCCGGCGGCCGCGAAGCCCGTGCTGGCTTGCGGCGCCACATAGGCCAGCACGGGCAGGACCGGTGTGAGATCAACGGCAGCGGCGGCCTGGTACTTGATGAGCTGTTGGCTCGCTGCCTGGCAGTCGAGCCTGGCGAGCGACTGGCAGTCGTGGTGGCGGTGCGCGCCGCTGTGTCCGG
>CAZVUN010000060.1:0-12951 GCA_964629975.1 uncultured Acidiferrobacteraceae bacterium
GACCTGCGTGCGCAGGCTTTCGCTGATAGCCAGGCCGGCGGCGTCATCTGCTGCGGCTGCGGGGTCACGCCGAGCGCGTGCCGCAGATACAGTCGCACCAGCTCCGGCAACAGCGCCGCACTCTCCTCGGCCGGGCCGCCGGCGGCGCGCACGCGCGCCTGGGCGCCGGCGAGCAGCGCCTCGTAGGCCACGGCATCCGGATAGCACGCGCCGAGCTCAAGCAGCGCGGCCTTGGCGAGCGGATGGGTCGCCACACATACCGCGCCGGCGGGCGTGTGAAACGGCTGGGCCGCGGCGCGCCGCAGGTCCGGCGCCTCCTGCGGCGTGAGCCAGCCGTGGAAGGCGTAGCCCGCGAAGGCGTCGAGGTCGAGCTCGTGGGTGAGCGTGCGTTCGGCGCGGCAGAGCAGCGTCTGGCGGAACATGCGGTTGGTGATGAAGTCCATCGCCTGCTCCTGGTCGAGGAGGTCGTCGAACTCCTCGATGAGGTGCGCGGCGGTCTCGCCGAGCGCGGCCGGGAACATGGTGTGCAGCTCCGCCTCGCACAAATACTGCAAGCCGTGGCGCGTGGCCTCGTCCATGAAGTCGCGGAAGCGGCACGGGGCGTTCTCCTCGGCCAGGAACTCGTGATACAGGTAGCTCGGGTGGCGCGTGCGCAGGCGCGCGAGCTCCTCGCGCAGGTAGGCGGCGATCGCGCCGGACTGCGTTGCGAACACCGCCTCGAGCTTGTCGAGCGCGGCGTAGGCGGCGGCAAGGCGCGCGCGCGGCGCGCCGGCATCGCGCACGTGAAAGAGCAGCATGTCGCGCACCATCCCGCGCAGGCGCCAGCCGGGAAGGGTGTTGTAGCTCACGTAGCCGATGCCATGCGCGGCCAGGCAGTGCGCCAGGATTTCGAACAGGCGCGTGCGCACCGCCGCCGGCACCCAGGAATAGAAGCCGTGCGCGATGATGTAGTCGAACTGCCCGAGCGTGGCGGGATCGACACGCAGCACGTCGAGCTGCTCGATGCGCACGTTGCCGAGACCGAGGGCGGTGATGAGCGCGCGGCCGGCGGCGACCTGCACCGCCGACAGCTCGATGCCGAGGAACTGCGCCTGCGGCAGGTGAAACGCCATCGGGATGAGATTGCCGCCGGCCGCGCAGCCGAGCTCGAGCACGCGCGCGCCCGCGGGCGCTGCCGGGTCGAGACCGAACAGCCGGCCCTGCAGCGCGAGATTCGCCGGATGCGTCTCGTAGATCGGCGTGCTGTCGTAGGGAATTTCGTCGTAGCTGTCCACGGCGGCCTCAGGCAACGGCGCAGATGGCGCCGGCCTCCTCGGTGATGTCGATCCCGACCGGACACCAGCTGATGCAGCGCCCGCAGCCGACGCAGCCGCTGCGGCCGTACTGGTCGTGCCAGCCGCCGAGCTTGTGCGTCAGCCACTGGCGGTAGCGCGTGCGCCGGTCGGCGCGGATGGTGAGACCGTGGATGTAGCTGTGGCCCTTGGTGAAGCACGCATCCCACTGGCGCACATGCACGCTCGCCGCGCCGTCGAGCGCCGGCTCCTCGAGCTCGGCGTGGCAGAAGCAGGTCGGGCACACCGCCACACAGTTGCCGCACGCGAGACAGCGGCTGGCGACGTCCTCCCAGCGCGCATGCTCGAGGTTCGCGAACAGGCGCGCGCGCAGATCGCGTGCCGGCAGGGCGCGCGCCTGCGCGCGTGCGGCCTGCGCGACTTCCTGCGCGGCGGCGGCGCATTGCGCGGGGCTGGCGTCGGCGAGCGGCAGGGCCGCGGCGATGGCCGCGCCGCGGGCGCTGCCGACCTCGACCAGGAAGCCGTCGTCGCACTCGCTCAGGGCGAGATCGTAGCCCGCCTCGGCGCGCGGCCCGTCGCCGGTCGAGGCGCAGAAACAGGTCGCCGCCGGGTGCGTGCAGTGCACGGCGATGAGGAACAGCGCCTCGCGGCGCGCCGCGTAGTGCCGGTCGCGCGCGACCCCTTGCAGAAAATGCTGATCCTGCAGATGCAGCGCCGCGAGATCGCAGGCGCGCACGCCGAGCACGGCGAGCGGCTCGACCGCCGCTGCCGCCTCCACGAAACGCACCGCCCCGTCCGCGCCACGCTCGGCACGCCACAGGACCTCGCGCGGTGCGAAGGTGAAGGGCTTCAGCGCCTGCGGGCCGTTGGCCCAGGCGAAACAGCGCGCGCCCGCGCCCGTCTGCACGCGGTAGGCGCCCGGCGCCTGGGTGGTGTGCACGCCGTGCGGCAGCGCGGCGACATTCGCCAGCTCGTCATACACGATCGTGCCGTCGCGCAGCTGCGGCCCGACGCAGCGGTAGCCCGCGTGCGCCAACGCGGCGAGCAGCGCGGCCAACTCCGCGCGGGCAAGCACACGCGCTGCACCCGACGACATGGCCGCGCCGGTCCGATCGCGCTACTGCGAAGAACCGAACGACGGATCGACCACGTTGGCCGGCGCCGGTAACCCGGCGATGCGGCTCGCCTGCCGCACCGGCCCGCCGGGGAACAGCTGATACAGGTACTTGCGCCCGCCCTGGCGCGTGAAGCGCTCATCGAGCGCCTCGGCGATGCGGCGCGCGTGTGCGCCCGGGCCGTGCTGACGGTAATGCTCGCGCAGGAAGCGCAGCACCGCCCAGTGGTCATCGGTCAGGCGCAGGCCCTCCTCGGCGGCGCGTTGCAGGGCGACCTGTTCGTTCCACTCCTCGAGCCCGAACAGATTGCCGTCCGGGTCGGTCTCGCTGGCACCGGGGTTTACGATGAACTTCATGATGTCGGGCATGACAGCCTCCTTGCGCTGGCTGGCAGACAAAACACACCGCCGCATTGTACGCCTCGAGTCGCGCGCCGCCCAAAGCACGCCCTCCAGGAGTCTTGCCCCACGGTTTGTGATACATCAATGCGTGGCCCGGCGACCGCGAAATGATGCATCGGGCACGGCCCGCCTGTTTTGACTTGCGTCATAACTGAGCGGCCCGCTTGGTGATAGCCTGCCTCGCTTCGATTGCGCCCACACGGGAGAGCCCGGATGTCCACACGCCGTCTCGTTACCATCGACGGCAACGAGGCCGCCGCGCACGTTGCCTACCTCACCAACGAGGTGATCGCGATCTACCCGATCACCCCCAGCTCGCCGATGGGCGAGCTCGCCGATGAGTGGGCCGCGCAGGGGCGCGCGAACCTGTGGGGCGCGGTGCCGACGATCATCGAGATGCAGAGCGAGGCCGGCGCGGCCGGCGCGCTGCACGGTGCGCTTACGAGCGGCGCGCTCGCCACCACCTTCACGGCCTCGCAGGGCCTGCTGCTCATGATCCCCAATATGTACAAGATCGCCGGGGAGCTCACGCCCGCGGTTTTCCATGTCGCCGCGCGCACCGTCGCCACGCACGCGCTGTCGATCTTCGGCGATCACAGCGATGTGATGGCCGCGCGCACCACCGGCTGGGCGATGCTCGCCTCGAACTGCCCGCAGGAGGCGCACGACATGGCGCTCATCGCGCAGGCCGCGACCCTCGAGGGGCGCGTGCCGATCGTGCACTTCTTCGACGGCTTTCGCACCTCGCACGAGATCGCCAAGATCGAGCTGCTCGCGGAGGAAACCCTGCATGCCATGCTCGACGCCGGGCGCATCGCCGAGCATCGCGCCCGCGCGCTCTCGCCCGAGCACCCGGTGCTGCGCGGCAGCTCGCAGAATCCGGACGTCTTCTTCCAGTCGCGCGAGCGCGCCAATACCTTCTACCAGGCGATGCCCGGCATCGTGCAGGCGGCGATGGACCGGTTTGCCGCGCTCACCGGCCGGCACTATCGCCTGTTCGACTACGTCGGCGCGCCCGACGCCGAGCGCGTGCTGATCCTGATGGGCTCGGGCGCCGAGACCGCCGAGGAGACGATCGAGGACCTGAACGCGCAAGGCGCGCGGGTCGGGCTCATCAAGGTGCGCCTTTACCGTCCGTTTGCGCCGCAGGCGCTGCGCGCCGCCCTGCCGCCGACGGCGCGCGCCGTCGCCGTGCTCGACCGGTGCAAGGAACCGGGCGCCGACGGCGAGCCCTTATATAAGGATGTGCTCGCCGCACTCGCCCAGGCGGGTGCCACCGGCGCGCCGATGCCGCGCGTCATCGGCGGGCGCTACGGGCTGTCGTCCAAGGAGTTCACCCCCGGCATGGTCAAGGCGGTGTTCGAGGAGCTGGCGCGGGCGCAACCCAGGCGCGAGTTCACGGTCGGCATCCACGACGACGTCACGCACCTCAGCCTGCCGGTCGATGAGCACTTCCGCACGAGCGCCAACCGCGACGTGTTCAGCGCCGTGTTCTACGGGCTCGGCTCCGACGGCACGGTGAGCGCCAACAAGAACTCGATCAAGATCATCGGCGAAGGGACCGACTTCTACGCCCAGGGCTATTTCGTCTACGACTCGAAGAAGGCCGGGGCGGTGACGGTCTCGCACCTGCGCTTCGGGCCGCGCCCGATCCGCTCGGCCTACCTCATCGGCCCCGGCGAGGCGCGCTTCGTCGGCTGCCACCAGCCCGTGTTCCTCGAACGCTACGACGTGCTCGAACGCGCCGCCGAGGGCGCCGTGTTCCTGCTCAACTCGCCGGCACCGCCCGAGAAGGTGTGGGACACGCTGCCGCGCAGCCTGCAGCAGCAGCTGATCACGAAGCGCTGCACCTTCTACGTCATCGACGCCTACCAGGTGGCCGAGGCCGCCGGCATGGGCCGGCGCATCAACACGGTGATGCAGACCTGCTTCTTCGCGATCTCCGGCATCCTGCCGCGCGAAGAGGCGATCCGTGCCATCAAGGAGGCGGTCGAGAAGACCTACGGGCGCAAGGGCCGGCGCCTGATCGAGCTCAACTTCAAGGCGATCGACATGGCGCTCGCGCACCTGCACGAGGTCGCGGTGCCGGCCGAGGCCACCAGCACCTTCGAGCGCCCGCCGCCGGTCGCGCCCGACGCGCCGTCGTTCGTGCAGCGCTTCACCGCCGAGCTCATCGCCGAACGCGGCGACCGGCTGCCGGTATCGCTCATGCCGCTCGACGGCACCTTCCCGCTCGGCACCGCCGCCTTCGAGAAGCGCAACCTCGCCCTCGAGATTCCGGTGTGGGAGCCGGAGCTGTGCACGCAGTGCGGAAAGTGCGTGTTCGTCTGCCCGCACAGCGTGATCCGCGCCAAGATCTTCCCGGCCGAGGCCGCCGCCCATGCCCCGCCCACCTTCAAGCACGTGCCGGTGCGCAGCAAGGGCTATCCGGCCGGACTGCACATGAGCTACCAGGTCGCGCCCGAGGACTGCACCGGCTGCGCGCTGTGTGTGGAGGCCTGCCCGATCCGCGACAAATCGAACGTCTCGCGCAAGGCGCTCAACATGGCCCCGCAACCGCCGCTGCGTGCGGCCGAGCGCGCCAACTGGGAGTTCTTCGTGCAGCTGCCCGAATCCGACCGCACGCTCATCAAACCCAGCACCATTCCCGGCGCCATGCTGCTCGATCCGCTGTTCGAGTTCTCCGGCGCCTGCTCCGGCTGCGGGGAGACACCCTACCTGCGGCTCGCCACGCAGCTCTTCGGCGAGCGCATGCTGGTGGCCAATGCCACCGGCTGCTCCTCGATTTACGGCGGCAACCTGCCGACCACACCCTGGACGACGAACAAGGAGGGACACGGGCCAGCCTGGTCGAATTCGTTGTTCGAAGACAACGCCGAGTTCGGTCTCGGCATGCGGCTCGCGTGCGATGAGCTCGCCGCGCACGCCCGCCGGCTGGTGCGTGAGCTGGCCGCTGCGATCGGTGAGGCGCTCGCCGATGCGCTGCTCGGCGCCGACCAGTCGAGCGAGGCCGGCATCCATGCCCAGCGCGCGCGCGTCGCCGCGCTGCGCGAGAAGCTGCGCGCGCTCAGCGATCCGCGCGCGCGCGAGCTCGAGGCCGTGGCCGAGTACCTCATCCGGCGCAGCGTCTGGATCGTGGGCGGTGACGGCTGGGCCTACGACATCGGCTACGGCGGTCTCGATCACGTGCTCGCCGGATCCTACGATGTGAACATCCTGGTGCTCGACACCGAGGTGTACTCCAACACCGGCGGGCAGACCTCCAAGGCCACACCCCTGGGCGCGGTCGCGAAGTTCTCCGCCGGCGGCAAGCCGACGCGCAAGAAGGACCTCGCGCGGCTCGCCATGGACTACGGCCACGTGTACGTCGCGCAGGTCGCCTTCGGCGCGAAGGACGTGCAGACGCTGCGCGTGTTCCACGAGGCCGAATCCTACCCGGGGCCGTCCCTCATCATCGCCTACAGCCCGTGCATCGCGCACGGGGTGGACCTGTCACACAACCTGCGCCAGCAGGAACTCGCCGTGAGAAGCGGCCACTGGACGCTGTTCCGCTACGACCCGCGCGAGGCGGCGAAGGGCGTCAATCCGCTCAAGCTCGATTCGGCCGCACCCTCGATCCCGTTTCGCGAATTTGCCCAGACCGAGGCGCGCTTCACCATGCTCGCGCGCACCCGGCCCGAGGACGCCGAGCGCTACCTGCGCGAGGCGGAGCGCGCCGCGCGCCAGCGCTACCGCGAATACGAGGACATGTCCAAGCTGCCGGTGCAAACCGGGGAGAACCAGGCCAACAAGGAGGCCTGATATGGTCGATCTCAGCACAACCTACCTGGGCCTTACGCTCAAGAACCCGCTGGTGCCGTCGGCCTCGCCGTTGTCGCGCAGCGTCGATAACGCCAAGCGCCTGGAGGACGCGGGCGCCGCGGCGCTCGTCATGTATTCCCTCTTCGAGGAAGAGGTACGCGCCGACGAGGGCATGCTCGAGCGTTTCCTCGTCAACGAGGAGCTCGGTTGCCCCGAGGCGCGCAGTTTCCTGCCCGCGCAACCCGACTACCAGAGCAAGCTCGACGCCTATCTCGAGCAGCTCGCGCGCCTCAAGCGATCCCTCGCTATCCCGGTGGTCGCGAGCCTCAACGGCATCTCACCGAGCGGCTGGACCGAGCTCGGCCGGGAGCTGCAGGAGGCCGGGGCCGATGCGCTCGAGCTCAACGTGTACTACGTCGCCGGTGAACCAACAGACGTCGCCGCCGCGGTCGAGGCGCGTTATGTCGACCTGCTGGAGGAGCTCAACGATGCCGTCACGCTCCCGATCGTGATGAAGCTCTCGCCGTTCTTCTCCTCGCTGCCCAACGTGGTACAGCGCCTGGAGCAGGCCGGCGCGCGCGGGGTGGCGCTCTTCAACCGCTTCTTCCAGCCAGACATCGACCTCGCCACACTCAGCGTCAACGAGCAGCCGCTGCTCTCGACCTCGGCCGATGCGCTGCTCGTGATGCGCTGGCTCGCCATCCTGCACGGGCGCACCAACCTCACGCTCGCCGCCACCGGCGGCGTGCACACGCCGGCCGACGCCCTGAAGATGCTGCTCGCCGGGGCGGATGTCGTGCACATGGCGAGCGCGCTCCTGCTCAACGGCCCGCAGCGGCTTACGCAGGTGTTGCAGGGCATCGAGGCGTGGATGGAGGAGCGCGAATACGAATCGGTCGAACAGCTCAAGGGCAGCCTGTCGCAAAGGCACCAGGCCGATCCCTCCTGCTTCGCGCGCGCGAGCTACGTGCGCGTGCTCGACAGCTACACGCCGCCGAAGAGCGTGTGGCGGTAACACATTGCTCAGCCGCGTCGGCCGCAAAACACACCGCGAAGCGCCGCCGTCCGGCAGCGGCGTTGCTGGAACGGCTTATTAGGCCGACTCCGGAAAATCCTTGAGGCCCCATTTTGCGCAAAAATCCCGTTTCAGCTTGTTAATCTCAGCGTCAAGTCGCCATTTTTCAGATACGATTTTCTCCAGTTCGTCGTGGCATTCGCTGTGTCGGGGCTTGCGAAGCACTTCCCGCTCTTTGTAAAGCAGAACGTACGGACCCACACCAAGTTTCTTGGCATTCGGATCAGCTTGACGAATTGAGAAATCCTTGTAGTCCCGATGTCGCCGCAACTTAACAAACCGCCGTGAACGACCCATATGGTTCTCCTTTTGCTCTCACTTGGTAAGAAGCGTAGCCCGGATGCAGTGAAACGGAATCCGGGATTCGCTCGCCAAACACCTCGCCTGCCAGCATGTCATCCCTGCCGCCGAGTCGATCGGGTGGCTCGTCCCGCTTTGCGGCTGTAACTATGTTGTGGACCTGGCCCCGGATTCCGCTGCGCTCCATCCGGGCTACTTAATGACTACGTGGAGCAAGCGTAGGGATTCTTTCGCCAAACACCTCGACCGTCGGCATATCGTCCCTGCCGCAGACCCAAGCGGGTGCGGGTGGCGCGTGCGGCTTGTCGAGAACCTCCCCGAGGACCCGCTGCGCTCCGCCGACCGGAAAGAGGCGAGGGGTGCGCGACACGGATGTCGCGTTTGCGCCTTCATCCGGGCTACCGATGATGACGTGGAGCACCGCGTAGCCCGGATGCAGGCGCGCAGCGCCGGAATCCGGGATTCATTCACCGAAAGCTCCGTCCACAGTCGCCGTGTCGCCTCCTGCCCAATCGACCGGGTAAAGACCGGCGCGCACGTAACGGTGAAACGTCGAATGCGGCCAGTCCTGTACTCGCGTTACACAACCGTGCTTCACCGGGTTGAAATGAATGTAGTCCACGTGCCTTTGAAGATCGCGCTCGTTTCGGATGGTGTGCTCCCAGAATCGTCGCTGCCACAGGTCATATTCACCCTTCGCATTGCGGGTGAGGCCGATGCCGGCGGCACCCGTTAAACGCGTGAACCGCGTCTTGATGGCCCGCCAGCGTCCTGAGTAGTCGTCATCGCCTTCCGGCAAGGTCCAGATCGCGTGCAGATGATCCGGCAGGACCGCCATTGCATCCAAACGAAACGGCCGCTTGCGCTTCACGGCGCGGAACGCCTCGCGCAGGTCATCAATCCTGTCGATGAGCAGCGTGGAGCGCCGGTCGCGCAACGTCACGGTGAAGAAGTACGTTCCTCCGGCAATCCGGTTGCGGCGGTAGAGCACCATGGGCCACGGTCCCTCGTGTCGACACACGATACACAGTGGCTCGCCATGCGCCAATGGTCGTCCCGGATTGCGCTGCGCTCCATCCGGGTTACGGTCTGCTGCCTCTTGCGGAATCCCGTCACGACGTCCGCGCCAGTTGGAGCCTTGCGATTACGGGCATAATCGGCTCCCATGGACACGACCATCCTCCTTTGGATTCTTGCTGCGCTCCTGGTGATCGCCGGGATTGCCGGATTGGTGCTGCCGGCGCTGCCGGGCGCGCCGCTGTTGTTCGCCGGCCTGGTCGTCGCCGCGTGGGCGGAGGATTTCGCCTACGTCGGCACCGGCACGATCGTCCTGCTCGCGGTGCTCGCGGCACTCACCTATGCGGCGGATTTCATCGCCAGCGCCTTTGGCGCCAAGCGCTTTGGCGCGAGCCCGCGCGCCGTGTCCGGTGCGCTCGTCGGCGGCGTGATCGGAATCTTCTTCGGTATCCCGGGCGTGCTGCTCGGGCCGTTCGTGGGCGCGGTCGTTGGCGAGCTGTCGGTGCGCCGCGACCTCAACGCCGCCACGCGCGCCGGCATCGGTGCGTCGCTGGGATTGGTGCTCGCCGCGGCCGCCAAGATCGCGGCTGCCTTTACCATGCTCGGCGTCTTTGCCGTGGCGCGATTCCTCTGATCCTCGCACATCCGCGCGCCGCTAGTCATTCGCCGCTTCGCGCACGGGCAGGTGGCGCGCGAGAAACGCATCGAGCCCTCGCGTGTAGGTCGCGCCGCTCAGCAGAAAACCCTCGTTGTGCGAGCCGCGCAGGCGCAGCAGTTCCTTGGGCCCTTTGGCGGCGGCGAAGATCGCCTCGCCATGGTGAAAGCCGATGATCTCGTCCTCGGGGCTATGAACGATGAGCACCGGGCAGCGCACCGCCTGCACGTAGTCGCGCGTCGCGTACCGAAACCGCGACAACCATCGCACCGGCAGCCACCAGTAGTGCTCGGCGGCGGCATCCGGCACCGAGGTGAACGCCGACTCGAGAATGAGCGCGCCCGGCGTGCGTTGCGCGGCGAGCCACGCGGCCACGGCCGCGCCGAGCGAGCGGCCGAACAGCACGATCTGCTGCGCGGCGATGCCGCGCTCCTCGGTCAGGTAGCGCCACGCGGCAAGCGCATCACGCTGCGTGCCCGCCTCGCTCGGACTGCCTTCGCTGCTCCCGTAACCGCGGTAGTCAAAGATAAATATGGAAAGCCTGAGTTCGTGAAAGATGCGGATCGAGTCGAGACGGTGCGAGATGTTGCCGGCGTTGCCGTGGAAGAAGAGCAGGGTCGTACGCGGCTGCACGGCGGGAATGAACCAGCCGTGCAGCTGCACGCCGTCGTCGGTGCGCAGCCGCACGTCCTCGTAGGCGAGCCCGATTGCCCGCGGTGTGGTCGCGAGCTCGCGCGACGGCAGGTCCGGCAGATATAACATGCCCGACTGACCGACATAGACGGTCAACAGCAGCAGGCAATAGACCCCCGCCGCCGTCAGCAATGCCGACACCAGGCCAGACACCTGCCTCCCCCGCACGCGCACCGCGCCGTGCGTTCACGCGCCCAGCTTATGCGGGATGACCGGCACCTCACAAGGTACTGCCGGCCGCGCGTCTGCTCCGATGCGACGCGCAAGGCGGTGCGGCGCGGCCGTTCCGGTATACTGCCCTCTCCCGGCCGGGCGCAGGGCAGGCACGGCGTAAGTCGCGTTCACGCGACGAAGGACTCGGCAATGAAGACACGGGGCGGGTGGATTGTGGGCGTGGCTGCCGCAATGCTGGTTGCGGGCTGTGCCGTGATGGACGTCACGTCCGACTACGACCCGGGCTTCGACTTCGCGTCGTTCAAGACCTACCAGTGGCTGCCGGGCAAGGGCAAGCTGCCCGGGCGCGGCGAAGTAACCGACGACCTGCTCGACGGCCACGTGCGCCGCGCGGTCGAGAAGGAGCTGACCGCCAAGGGCTATGCGCCGCGCGCGCACGGCGCACCGGATTTCCTGGTCACCTTTCACGCCATCGTGGAAGACAAGGTCTATGCGCACGTCATCAACGACTACTACGGCGGCTACGGCTACGCCGGCTACTACGGTTACCGCCGCACGCGGACCGGTCCACGGGTGGAGACCTACCAGTACAAGCAGGGCACGCTCATCATCGACGTCATCGATGCCGCCGCGCGCAAGGTCGTGTGGCGCGGCACCGTCGAGGGCGAGGTCGACATGTACAAGGACCCGCAGAAGCGCATCGAGCGCTTGAACGAAGCGGTGCGCCGCGCGCTCGCGCAGTTCCCGCCGCCGAAGAAGTAATCCGTCCCGCCGAGTCGCACCCCGCGCGCCCCGCAGCGTGCGGGGTGCGCTGCCACTCAGAAGCGATAGCCGAGAATCACGCCAACGCTGCTGCCGTCGGCTTTCACGTTGGTGTTCTCTACCTTGTACTCGACGGCGGTGTAGTTGACGCCCAGATAGACACCCTGAAAGCTGCCCGCGCCGAACATGTAGTCCACTTCGGCGACCCAACCCACGGCGTTCTCAAAATCAATGTCGACATTGGAGGCTGCACCACTGCCCGTCGCGTACGGTGCCATGTGGTAGGTGACGCCGGCGCCGACTCGCACGTGGTCACCCGCCTTCGCGAATACCAGCAGATCGGCAGGAAAGCGACTCCACTCGATGTCGCCGTTGTCGGCGCTGATCGAGTCGAACTTCCAGCCGATCGTGCCCTGGATCTCGAACACGTCGCTCACCGGAAACACGACGCCGGCCGAGAGCGACAGCCACTCGCCTGCCTTGATGCGCTGGCTGTCGCCGTTGCTGAACGTGGCGTTGGCCAGCTCATCGCCGCCGAAATGCGCGCCCGCCTGGAGCACGACATCGACCGCCTCGGCGCGCGGCGCCATTGCCGCAAGCACCACGCAACTCACGGCGCCAACCAACAGATGTTTGGTCTTGAAGTTCATAGACTGCTCTCCCTGGGTTTGGTTACTGTTATCGATGTGTAGTCCGTGACCCCTTGCCGGCATACCTACATGCGTCGTGCCCGACTCGCAATCTCCGCGGGTCGGACTTTTCTGCGCGCGCCACACGCGACGACGTCGCGTCAGACTTCCGTCACTACGGACGGACCCAGACGTCACGCACGGGCACTTTCTCGATCGGGTGACAATCGCGCTCACGAGGCACACATTTGCCGAGGGGAGATTGCGCGTCGGCCCGCAGGGCGATTGAAACGGCATTAGCAGCGCTTGCAGGTCGCATCGACGAGGTACGGCACGATCTACGCCTGCCGCACGCGGATCGCTTCTTCCTGCTCGACTTCCTCGAGGCGCGCTTCGAGCTCGTGGATGGTGCCGGTGATTTCCGGGAGCAGCACGTCCTCAAGCGCGCGGGCGCGGCGTTCGGTGCGCCGGTATTCATGGCGCAGACGCTGGAGGTTGCCGGCGATCGCGGCGAGCGTGGCGGATTGCTCCATCACCGCAAGGAACATGCGCCGGCAGCGCTCCGCCTCGGGCGAGGGATTGAGCGCCGCGGGCGAGGCGCCCGGCTCGGCGCGCAGGCGCGCCTGCTGCAACCGCACGCCGAGCAGCAGCTGCGGCTCGACGTCGAGCGCGACGTTGCCGAGCGCGGCGGCCGGATAGACCTGTACGCCCTCGAAGCCGTGGCGCGCGACCGCCTCGCGCAGTGCCTGCGCGGCTTCCTGCAGGCGCAACTGGAACTGCGCCCACAGGCTCTCGTAGCGCTTGAGCTCACGCAGCATCTCGGCCGCGAGCAGCAGGCGCTTCTCGTCGAGGAACTCGTAGCCCTCGCGCATCGAGCGGCGCTCGTCCTGCAGCTCGAGCACGGCGGCGCGGGTCGGTGTGATTTCGCTCATGCCGCCGCCCCGATGGTCACGCGGTCCCTTCGATGTGCTGGGCGACCTGCGCATCCGACAGGCGCGACAGCTCGCTCTTCGGCAGGATGCGCAGCAGCTGCCAGC
>CAZVUN010000060.1:13051-16453 GCA_964629975.1 uncultured Acidiferrobacteraceae bacterium
GCATCCGACAGGCGCGACAGCTCGCTCTTCGGCAGGATGCGCAGCAGCTGCCAGCCGATGCTCATGCTCTCCTCGAGGCTGCGCGCGTCCGCCTGGCTGACCAGTTCGTGCTCGAAGCGGTTGGCGAATTCGAGGTACTTCCTGTCGATGTCGGACAGCCCCTCCTCGCCCACCACACCGGCCAGGATGCGCGCCTGCGTGCCGCGCGCGTAGCTCGCAAACAGCTGCGAGGCGATGGCCGGGTGATCGGCGTGCGTGTACTTGGCGCCGGTGCCGTCCTTCATCAGGCGCGAGAGGGACGGCAACACCTTGACCGGCGGATAGATGCCGCGCCGGTCGAGCTCGCGGTCGATGACGATCTGCCCTTCGGTGATGTAGCCGGACAGGTCCGGGATCGGGTGGCCGATGTCGTCGGCCGGCATGGTGAGGATCGGCAGCTGGGTCAGCGTGCCGGGGATGCCGCGCAGCCGGCCGGCGCGCTCGTAGAGCGTGGCGAGGTCGGAATAGAGATAACCGGGATAGCCCTTGCGGCTCGGGATCTCGCCGTGCGACGACGACACCTCGCGCAGCGCCTCGCAGTAGTTGGTAATGTCGGTGATGATGGCGAGCACGTGCTTGCCTTCGGTGAAGGCCAGGTACTCGGCGGCGGTGAGGGCAAAGCGCGGCGTGAGCAGGCGCTGGGTGCTGGAGTCCGACGCGAGATTGAGAAACAGTGCCGTGCGCGCCAAGGCGCCCGACTCCTCGAGCGTGCGCCGGAAGAACTCGGCGCTCTCGTACGGCAGACCGATGCCGGCGAACACGATCACGAATTCTTCCGCCTCGGCGCTCTTGAGCTTGGCGTTGATGGCGATGCTCACCGCCATGCGGTCGTGCGGCAGGCCCCCGCCCGAGAAGAGCGGCAGCTTCTGCCCGCGCACCAGCGAGTTCATGAGATCGATGGTGGTGATGCCGGTCTCGATGAAGTCGCGCGGCGTGTCGCGTTCCACCGGGTTCATCGGCAGTCCCTCGATCGGCAGGCTCTTGACCGCCGCCACCGGCGGGCCGCCGTCGATCACCTGCCCGACACCGTTGAAGATGCGCCCGAGGATGCCCGGACCGACATCGAATTGCAGGGGGTGACCGAAGAAGCGCACGCGCGTCTGCGCGAGCGACAGGCCGCTCGTGCTCTCGAGCACCTCGATCACCATATAATCGTCGTCGAGGGTAGCCACGCGCCCGAGGCGCGGACGGTTGTCGGGGCCGAGCACCTCGACCGCGTCGTTCAGGCCCACGTCGACGGTGCGCTTGAGGAACAGCAGCGGTCCGTCGAGCTTGGTGCCGACGCCCTCGACCACGAGTCGCGTTCTCATCGTACCGGTCATTTGAGCCCCCGTGCCCGGGCGGGCAGCGCCACGCGCGCAACCGCAGCCGCCCTGTGCTCACGCGGCATTGGCGCCTCCGCGGCTGGCGAACGCCTGTTCGAGCTCGGTGGCGAGCTCCTTGAATCGCCCGAGCTGCGCCTCCGCAATGTCCTCGCCCATGCGCGCCACCTTGCGATACACCGGCAGCTGCGTGATCGCATCCGGCGTCATGCCCTGCGCCACGGCCTCCTGCGCGAGCTCGATGAAGCGCGCGAGCACGGTCATCATCGCCGTCTGGCGCTCCGGCGAGCAGTAGCGGTCGTTTTCCGAATACGCCGACTGGTAGAGAAAGCTCGCGTTGATGAGCTCCGCGCACAACAGGACCACCTGCTGGCGCGGGGGCATCGCGTCCTTGCCGATGATGCGCGCCATGCGATCGAGCCGCGCCTGCTCCTCGAGCAGCGTGAGGAAGCGCCGCCGCAGCTCCGGCCAGCGCGGGTTGCCGGCCGTCTGCCACCAGCCGCCCAGCGCCACCACGTCCTCCGAGTACGACTGCAGCGGGTGGATGGCGGGATAGAAGCGCGCCTGCGCGCGTTTGACATCGAGCGCCCAGAAGCTGCGGATGTAGCGCTTGGTGTGCGAGGTCACGGGCTCGGAGAAATCCCCGCTCGGCGGGCTGACCGAGCCCATCACCGTGACCGACCCCTCGCCGCCGGCGAGCGTGCGCACCCGGCCGGCGCGCTCGTAGAACTCGGCGAGCCGGCTCGAGAGGTAGGCGGGATAGGCGCCCTCGCCGGGCAGCTCGCCCAGGCGGCCCGACACCTCGCGCAGCGCCTCGGCCCAGCGGCTGGTGGAGTCGGCCATGAGCGCCACGTCCAGGCCCTGGTCGCGGAAGTACTCGGCCACGGTGATGCCGGTGTAGATGCTGGCCTCGCGCGCGCTCACCGGCATGTTCGAGGTGTTGGCGATGATGACGGTGCGCTCCATGAGCTTGCGTCCGGTGCGCGGGTCCTCGAGCTCGGGGAACTCCTCGAGCACGCCGGAGATCTCGTTGCCGCGCTCGCCGCAGCCGACGTACACGATGACATCGGCGTTGCACCAGCGCGCCAGGGTCTCGAGCAGGATGGTCTTGCCGGTGCCGAAGCCACCGGGAATGGCGGCGCGCCCGCCGCGCGCGATCGGGAAGATCGCATCGATGATGCGCTGCCCGGTGATGAGCGGCTCGTCGTTGGCCAGGCGCGCGGCCGCCGGGCGCGGCACGCGCACCGGCCAGGGGTGGCGCATCGCCACCTCGCGCGTGGCGCCGTCGCGCGTGCGGATAGCAACCACCGGCGTGTCTTCGTCGTAGTCGCCGGCGGCGCTGACGCGCGTCACCTCGCCTGCGACATCGGGCGGCAGCAGCACGCGCTGCGTGCGTTCACCGCCGAGCTGCACGGTGCCGAACGCCGCGCCCGGCGCGAGCACATCGCCCACGCGCACCACCGGCGTGAACGCGAAGGTCGCGGGTGCGGCCGGCCGCAGGCCAGGCAGCACGAAGGCGCTGCCGGTATTGCGCAGCGGACGCAGCAGCCCGTCGAAGGTATTGGCGATCAGCCCGGGGCCGAGCGGGATCGCGAGCGGCCCGCCACTGCCGTGCACCGGCGCGCCCGGCTTGAGGCCGGTGGTGTCCTCGTAGACCTGCACGACGATGACCTCGCCCTCGATGCGGATGACCTCGCCCAGCAGGCGCGCCGCGCCGACCTGCACCGCCTCGCGCATCTGGAACGGACCGCTTGCCACCGCGCGCAGCACCGGGCCGCTGATCCACTTGATTCGTGCCTCGCTCATGCCTCGCCCTGTTCCCCCAGCTTGGCGAGCAGGCGCGCCTGGATGGCCGCGTGGTCGCCGAGGATTCCCTCCAGCGTGCCGTCCAGACAGGCACCGGCCGCACACAGTCGCACGCCGGCGCTCGCCTTCGCGTCGACGATCAAGCGCGGCGCCGCACCGGCCGCCGCCGCGATCGCCTGCGCCAGGTCGTCGCGATCCGCCGCCGTCAGATCCGCCGGGTGGTACACCTCCCAGG
>CAZVUN010000061.1:0-16275 GCA_964629975.1 uncultured Acidiferrobacteraceae bacterium
TCGAGCTGCGCCTGCGCCTGTTCTTCCTGCGCGGCGAGCGGCTCACGGACTTCGGCGAAAAACCGAGCGACCAGCGTTTCGAGCTGCGCGCGCGCTATTACTTCTGAGGCGCCGTGGCGCTCGTACCACAACCCGGCACCGCATGGTAGGGTGGCGGCCGATGCAGATCCTGCCACCCCGGTACGGCTGCCCATGACGGGTTCGTCGTCGCGCAATCCGGGTCGCCGCGCGCTGATGGCCCGGCTGTTTCCGCCGGTGCCGCGCGGCTTCCCTTTGCGGCGCACCCTGCGCACGGCTCTGCGCGCCGCCCACATCCTCACCGGCGGCGTACTGCTCGGCGGGGTGCTGTTCGATCAGTCGCCACAGGCGCTGACTCCGTGGGTGCACGGCATGCTGCTTTCGGGTTTCCTGCTGTTCGCCACAGACCTGTACGCAAGCCTCGCCGTTCTGTGCGAGGTGCGGGGCGTGAGCGTGCTCGCCAAGCTCGGTCTCACGGCGCTCGTGCCGGTGTTCTGGAGTGCGCGCCTGGAACTGCTCACCGCGGCTCTGCTCCTTGGCGCAATCAGCAGCCACATGCCCGGCCGCTACCGTCACCGCGTGCTGTTTCTGCGTGGACGCATTGCACCCGATACGCGGCGCGGCTGATGCGGCGCCCTAGGTCGACGTCTGCGCCTGTGCCGGCGAATGCGCCGGGGCGCGGTCGCTCGCCGCCTCCGGCCGCGCATCGGTCTGCGGCGGCATGATGTGGATCGCCTCGGCGAGCAGCGAAACCGTGACGCTCTCGCCGGGCGCGAGCCGGTTGCGGCGCGCGACGTGCGTGGGCACCGACATCGACAAGGGCGTGGAACGTTCCTGCGCCACGATAATGCTGACGCTTGTCATCTCGCCGAGCTGCGTGCATTCGTCGATCACGCCCGGCACGGGGTTCTCGTGTTCGCCGCGCGAGGGACGGTCGCGACGGTGCAGGATCACGCTCTCCGGCGGGATCACCCAGGTTACCGGCGTACCCGGTGCAAACGCCGGTGCCTGGTGCGCCTCGAGTGTGAGGCCGCCCCAGGCGAGCCGCGTGCTGCCGGTCGGTGCGTGATGTTCGACGACCGTACCGTCGAACAGGTTGGTCAGGCCGACGAGGCGCGCGACCAGCGCGCTGCCGGGCCGCGCCAGCAGCTCGGCGGGTGCGTCGGTGCGCAGGGTGCGGCCGTGGTGCAGGATGCACATGCGGTCGGCGAGCACGCGCGCCTCGTCGAGGTCATGGGTCACCAGCACGATCGGCATCTTGAGGCGCCGGCGTAGCTGCACGAGCTCGCGTTGCAGCTTGCGCCGCGTCACCTGATCGACCGCCGAGAACGGCTCATCGAGCAGCAGCACCGCGGGATCGCGCGCCAGTGCGCGCGCCACCGCCACGCGCTGCTGCTGTCCGCCGGACAGCTCGGCCGGAAAGCGCTGCTCGAGCCCGTCGAGGTGAACCAGCGCGAGCAATTCGCGTGCGCGTTCCGTCTGCTGCGCGCGCGCGACATGGCCGAGCGCAGCGGCGACATTTTCGATCGCACGCAAGTGCGGAAACAGCGCGTAGTGCTGAAACACCAGCCCGACCGAGCGCGCCTGCGGCGCGAGATCGATGCCGGCGTCGGTGTCGAGCCAGCGCGCGCCGTTGCACGTCACCCGCCCGTGGCGTGGACGGTACAGACCGGCAATAGTGCGCAGAATGGTCGATTTGCCGCTGCCCGACGGTCCCACCAGCGCCAGCAGCTCGCCGGGCGCGCATTGCAGGTCGGCGTCGAGCGGAATCGGCCCGCTCTGGTGCAGCTCAACGTGCAGGCCGGCAGCGGCCTCAGCCATGACGGCGGCCCACGCGGCGGGTGGCGAGATGAACCAGGCCGATGGCGACGAACGAGAGCGCCAGCAGCAGCGCCGACATCGCCCCGGCGGCGGTGTTGTCGAACGCCTGCACCCGATCGTAGATCGCGATCGCCACGGTGCGGGTCTCGCCTGCGATATTGCCGCCGACCATAAGCACCACGCCGAACTCGCCCATGGTGTGCGCGAAGGTCAGCGCCAGCGCCGACAGCACGCCCGGCCAGGCGAGCGGCAGCTCCACGCGAACGAATGTCTGCCATACGGACAGCCCGCTCACCCAGGCCGCTTCGCGCACCTCGGCGGGGATCGCCTCGAAGGCGCGCTGCATCGGCTGGATCGCAAACGGCAGATTGAAGATGACCGAGGCAACGAGCAGGCCCTCGAAAGTGAACACGAGCGGTTTACCCATGAGCGCCTCGTAGGCCTCGCCGAGCGGAGAGGCACGGCCGAAGGCGCTGAGCAGGTAGTAACCGAGGACCGTCGGCGGCAGCACGAGCGGCAACGCGATCAGCGCTTCGACCCAGCCCTTGCCCGGGAAGCGGCGCCAGGCGAGCAAGCGCGCCGCGAGCACCCCGAGCGGCAGCAGGAGCAGGAGGGTCCAGGAGGCCACTTGGAAAGAAAGCGCGAGGGCGGTCCAGTCCATGGTCGTGCGCTATGGCGGCGGCAGGACGAAGCCGTAGCGTTCGAGGATCGCCCGGGCTGACGAGGTCATGATGTATTGATAAAACCGCCGTGCGGTCTCACCGGCGCCCTGGGTCAGCACCATGCGCTGGCGCAGCGGCGAGTGCCACGCGGCAGGGATCAACGCATAGGATCCGCGGCCCGAGAGTGCCGGGGAACGCACGAGCGACAGCGCCACAAGGCCGGCCTCGACCGTTCCGGAAAGCGTGAACTGCGCGGCCTGGGAAATGTTCTCGCCGAGCACGAGCCGGCGTTGCATCTGCGGCCACAGGCCGAGATGCGTGAGCACCTCCTGTGCGCGCCTGCCGTACGGGGCGTGCTCGGGATTGGCGATGGCCAGCCGCTTCAAGCGCCCGTCGCGCGCGGCCGCTGCCAGATCGTGCAGCTGCGCGTCGGCGGTGACTGGCGAGCCCGGCGGCGCCAGCAGCACGAGCCGACCCTCGGCATACAGCGTGCCGCCATCCTGCGTCTTGCCCGCCTGCACCAGCCTTTCCACGTACGCCTCGTCCGCCGACAGGAAGAGTTCGAACGGCGCGCCGGCCAGGATCTGGCGCGCGAAGTTGCCGGAGGAACCAAAACTCAACCTTACCGTTCGGCCCGTCTCGCGCTGGAAACTGTCGGCGATTTCTCCGAGCGCATACACCAGATCCGAGGCGGCGGCGATCGCGGGCGGCTCGGCAGCCTGCGCGCCGCCCACGGTGGCGAGAAACAGCGCGGTTGCGATCCCGCGAGTTGCGCTGCTAGGGATGAACCGTCTGTTCCAACCCATGCGCCGAGACGGCCTGGATGCCCAGCTTCTTCATCTTCTCCCACAGGTTCTTGCGGCTGATGCCCAGGGCGGCCGCGGTCTCGGCGATGCGCCCCTGATGCGTTTCGAGGGCGCGCTGGATGTAGCGGCGCTCGCAATCGAGCAGGTACTGGTTGAGACTCGCGTGCGCCGCAGTCCCCGGCGAGGCCACGGCAAGGCAGTCATCGAAAAACGTCTCCGGCTCGAGCACCGTCTGGCTCGAAAGGATGCAGGCGCGCTCGATGCAATGCTTGAGCTCGCGGATGTTGCCCGGCCAATCGTAGCTGAGCAGCGCCTGCTCGGTCGCCGGGTGCAAGGCACGCCGTTCACCGGGATGGGCGCGCACGAACTCCTCCAGGAACTGCTGCGCGAACCACAGGATGTCCTCCTTGCGCTCGCGCAGCGGCGGCACCTTTATGTGGATGACGTTGATGCGGTAGTACAAGTCCTCGCGGAACGTCCCCTGCTCGACCATGCCCTTCAAGTCGCGGTTGGTAGCGCAATAGAGGCGCAGGTCCACGGGGATCGGCGTCTCGCCGCCGATACGCACGATGCGCCGCTCCTGGATGGCGCGCAGCAGCTTCACCTGCGTGTGCAGCGGCATGTCGCCGATCTCGTCGAGGAACAGCGTGCCGCCATTGGCCTGCTCGAACACACCCTTCTTGGTGCGCAACGCACCGGTGAATGCGCCCTTCTCATAGCCGAAGAGCTCGGCCTCCATGAGCGTGTCGGTGAGCGCGCCGCAGTTGACCGGGACGAAGGGCGAATGCGCCGCGTCCGGCAGGCGGTCGTGCAGCGCCGCTGCCACGTGCTCCTTGCCCACGCCCGACTCGCCGGTAATGAGCACGGTACGTGCATGGGTCGCAATGCGCGGCAGCATGTCCTCGATGCGCTGCATCGGCGCCGAGATGCCCAGCCGCCGCTGCGTGTGCGCGCCGGCTGCCGTGCGCGCCGCCCCGCAAAGGGTGCGGATCTTCTCGATCAGCTGGTCGAGGTCGAAGGGTTTGGTCACGTAGTCCGCCGCACCAAGCTTGAGCAGCTCCACGGCACGGTCGATCGAGCCGTAGGCCGTGACGAAGATGAACGGGGGTAACGCGCCTGCCGTCTGGCGCAGGCGCACGAACATCTCGTCACCGGCCATGTCGGGAAGCCGGATATCGCTCACCACGACCGCGTAGCCGCCGGCGGCGATCGCGACCGCCGCAGGCTCGGCGCGGCGATGCCAGTCGAAGGCGAATCCCTCGAGCCGGAACCGGTCGCACAGCGACTCGCCCATGATCTCGTCGTCTTCCACCAGACAGAGGCGGGGAGAGGCCACATCCGGCGTCCGGGCGAATGCCGCCCTGGTACTGGATTCCGCCATGGCGCTAACCCACCGATCTGCGGCGCGGCGTGTCGATCATGGCCGCGCCCTCGCGACCGAACGGCAACACGACATCGAAGCGCGTTTCGCCCGCCCGGCTCGTGGCGGTGATCTCCCCCTCGAGCTGGCGGACAATCTGGTAGGTGACCCACAACCCGAGTCCGTGCCCCTGCTCGGCCGCGTGCGCGAACGGCTCGAACAGGTGCTCCAGACGCTCCGGCGAAATGCAACGGCCGTCGTTGCGTACGACGATGTGCAAGCGGTCATCCGCGGGGGAAATGCAACAGGAGACGTGTCCGTGCGACTCGATGGCGTGCGCGGCATTGAGCAGCAGATTCATCAGGATCTGGCGCACCTGCGTCGCAGGCAGCGCGACGGTGTCGTGGATGCCATTCTCCCAACTGAGGCGGCCAGACTTGCGATTGATACTCGCCAGCACCAGGGTGCGCGTGTCCTCGACATCCTGTCGCGAGAGTGCATGTCTTTCTACCCGCGCCTCCACGAGCAAGGCCGCTACGGTGTCCTTGATTTGCAGCAGGCCGCGCTCCAGTAGCGACAGCGTCTTGGTGGCGAGCGCCAATTGCGCGGAGAAATCGCACTGTTCGCGCGCCCCCTCGCCCCGGCCGACGGACAGTGGATGGGCCAACTCGGGGCTGCCATGTCGCTTGAACGTATTGATGGCGTTGAGCATGCCGCCGAGCGGGTTGTTGATCTCGTGGGCGACGCCGGCCGTGAGGCGGCCGATGGCGGCGAGCCGCTCGGAGCGCACCACCTCGTGCTTGAGCGCCTCTTTTTCGCGCAGCTCGGCGAGCATGCGCTGGAACGCCTGGCCCAGGCGTCCGATCTCGTCGCAGGAGTCGTACGGCTGGAAACGGATCTCCTGCGGCGGGTGCGATCCGACCTGGCCCATTGCGTTGGCGAGCTCGATCAAAGGCACACCCGTACGGTGCCCGGAGTACCAGGACACCGGCAGTAATACGGCGAGTACCAGCAGGGTCACGAGGCCGGCGCTCTGCATCAGGCTCGCGAAGCGGGGCAAGAACATCTCCTTCGAGTGGGCCATGACGAGAGTGCCGAGCACCACCCCGTCGGAGACAACCGGCACGATCATGTACAGCCGGCCACCGTCGCGCGGTTCGGCCGCCACGGGTTCGGTGGTGGCGCTGCGAACCGCGGGAGCGATGAGCCTAAGCCCCTCATCGTCCGTGAGCGGATCGCTCAGGATCGGATACAGATCGGGGCGCGTCGAGACGTACACGCGCTGCCTGGCGTCGAGCACGATGAGAAACTCCGCCCCTGGCGCCGGTTCGCCGTTGGCGGAGATGCGGGAGGGGGAGTTGACGATCTCGAAGGCGCGCCAGGTGTCGTCGTGGCTGAGCGGCGAGACCAGTGTGCTGGCCAGCATGCGCCCGATCGTTTCGGCGTTGCGCAGCACGTCCTGCTTGAGCTGTTCGTACTCGCGCATCACAAGCGAGGCGGTGATCGCGAGCGCCGTGCCAATGACGAGCAGCGTGACGCGCAGCGGAATCTTGTAGCGCAGGCTCAAGTCGCGCAGGCGCATCGTCGCTCACATTGCGTCGACCGCGCGGGCCATCGCCGCAATGCCGTCGAACAACTGCGCGTGGCCGGGCGTGAAACCATCGAGGTTGAGCCGCCCGAGCAGCTTCCGCGCCTCGGGATCGGAGGCCATGGCGATCAACACGTTCTGCATGGCGTGAAACGCCGTGTCGGGAACCGTGGGGCGCGCCCCGCACGGCGGATGGCCGAACTTCGGCGACTTCTCCACGATGCGCGTCTTGCCCGTGAGCTCGGGGTGGTAGAGCGCAAGGGTGTCCCACACGTACCCGTCGACCGCGCCGCCCTGCGCCAGACCCACGCCCACCGCCTCGACGACCTTGCTGTGCGCCCAGGTGAAGAAGGTTTTCTTGAAGAAGGAGCCGGGGCTCTCGCCAATGCGCTTGAGCGCATAGGTGGGATAGAGCAATCCCGAGTTCGAATCGGGGTCGGAGAAGGCGAAGACCTGCCCGCGCAGATCGGCAATCGAGCGCGTGGTGCGATCGGTGGCCGGCACAATGAGGTAGGACTGATAAAGCGGCTCGCCGCGATATACCGGCACTGCCAGCAAGCGCATGAAATCACGATGACGCACGTACGGCAGTCCGCAGGTCCAGGCAAAATCGAGCGTGCCCTGCTGAAGCATCTGCGAGATGTCGCGATAGCTGCGACGCTTATAGAAGAGCACCGGCTGGGCCAGTCGACGCTCGAGGTAGACACGCCAGGTATTGAGGAAGGCGTCCTGGTCGTCGAGGAAAACCGGGGTGAGGCCGACGCGCAAGGGCTGGCTGCCGGCAGCCTCCGCCACCCGTGCCGGCGATGCGGCCAGCATCAATGCCGCGCACACGATCAGGGGAATTGCCCGCCACATCGTCATCGCAAGCCGCAACTACCCGCCGGGTGAACAGACCGTTTAGCCAATGTATCGCCGTCCCGACGCCGGTGCAAACGCCCGCACTTTGACTTCGAGATTACCCCCCGGTCTGCGCCATGATACGCACGATCTTGCGCGGGGCCTCGCGAAACTCGTGGCGTTCGGGCTTGCGGGCGATTGCCGCCCGCAGCGCCGCCTCCAGCGACTCCTCCGTAGCGCCGGCCCGCAGCAGCGGGCGCAGTTCGACCTTGTCGTTCTGGCCGAGGCAAAGGTACAGGGTCCCGTCCACGGACAGGCGCACGCGGTTGCAGGTGGCGCAGAAGTGCTGCGAGATCGGCGTGATGAAGCCGATGCGAATGCTCCCGTCGCGCGAGCGCAGATAGCGTGCCGGCCCACCGCCGGGCACGACCGCATCGATCAGGTCGAAACGGGCCTGCAGCCGCTCGCGGATCGGCTGCAGGCTGGTGCCCGTGGCGCCGCGGCCGGTGTCGCCGATCGGCATCGGCTCGATCAGCCGCAGGACGAAACCGTGGGCGCGACAGAACTCGACCATCGCCTCGATCTCATCGTCATTGACGCCGCCGACCACCACCATGTTTATCTTGATCGGGGCGAAACCCTCCGCCTGCGCGACAAAAAGCCCCGCCACCACATCGTCCAGCGCGTCGCGTCCGTTGAGTGCCTGCACGCGCTCGCGCCGGAGCGAGTCGAGGCTCACATTGAGCCGTGTCACGCCGGCCTGTTTCAGCGCGCGCGCATGCCGCTCGAGCTGCGTGGCGTTGGTCGACAAAGAAAGATCATCGATGCCATCGATCGCGCGCAACCGCCGCGCCAGCTCGGGCAGGTCGCGGCGCAGCAGCGGCTCACCGCCGGTCAAGCGCACGCGGTGCACGCCGAGGCGCGCGAAGGCGCGCACGATGCACTCGATCTCATCGAACGTCAGCCAGTCCTGCGGTTGCTCGTAGCCCTGGAAGCCGCGCGGCATGCAGTAGCGACAGCGCAGATCGCAGCGGTCAGTTACCGACAACCGCAGGTACTCGATTACCCGGCCGAAAGGATCTCGAAGCTCGCGCGCTGACTTCACCACACTCTGTGTCCGCGTATGTCGTCGCTGTGGCGCACAACATATCGCCCGTGCACGCGCGAGGCAAGAAACCAGTGATTCATTTCATGCCTCGGCAGGCCTGAGCGCTGAATTGATCGGCTTATGGACTCATTAGGCAAACAAAAAATAACCATGCTTGACGTAACGATGAGGTAACCAATCACTCATAGTTGTTACCAGTCAGTAACGTTCCATCGAAGATGGCGCGATGCGAACTTTTATCCGTATGGCGAATAGCTTTTCGGATACTGGCAGTTGCCGATCACAAGGCCCCTCGTTTAAGCGCCCGAGCGCTCGTTTCCGCGCTGGTACGATGATTGCTCGTCGGATCCCAATCAAGATCCGTACAACCGGCATGGAGGAGAAAGAAATGAAAGAGAAAGTATCCCGCCGTGAATTTCTGAAAGTAAGCGGTGGCCTCGCCGCCGGCGCGGGCGTGGCCGCGTTCGGTGCGAGCGCGACGGCCCAGGCAGCAACCGGCGATGTGGGCCGGGCGACGCTACCGTACAAACCACAGCCGATCGGACAGGCGCGCAAGATCAAGATCAACGAGCCGGTCGCGTTCAGTTTTCCGGATTCGTCCTCGCCGTGCGCCGCGATCAAGATGGGCAAGGCCGTGCCCGGCGGCGTAGGACCCGATCGCGACATCGTCGCCTACAGCCTGCTGTGCACGCACATGGGCTGCCAGGTGGCGTATGACAAGACCGATCGCACGTTCAAGTGCCCCTGCCATTACAGCACCTTCGACGCCGAGATGAGCGGGCAGATGGTCTGCGGGCAGGCCACCGAAAACCTCCCGCAGATCGTGCTGCAATACAACGCCAAGGACGACAGCGTCACCGCCGTTGCCGTCAGCGGTCTGATCTACGGCCGCCAGTCGAACATACTGTGAGGAGGAGAACATGAGCGCAAAGAAGGATCGCGTGGCATTGCCGCCGGTGAATGCCCAAAAGACCAACATGGCCTGCCACTTCTGCATCGTGGGCTGCGGCTATCACGTCTACAAGTGGCCGGAGAACGAGGAAGGCGGCCGCGCCCCCAACCAGAACGCCCTGGGGCTCGACTTCCGCAAGCAGCTGCCTCCGCTCGCCACGACCATGACCACCGCCATGACCAATGTCATCACGGATGGCGACGGTCGTCGTTACAACATCATGATCGTGCCAGACAAGACCTGCGTGGTGAATCAGGGACTGAGCTCGACGCGCGGCGGCAAGATGGCGTCGTACATGTACACGCCCGATGGCCTGACCGACGAGCGCCTGCTCCATCCCAGGCTCTACACCGGCGACCAGTGGCTCGATACCACCTGGGAGAAGGCGCTCGCCATCTATGCGGGCGTGACCAAGAAGGTCCTCGACAAGGAAGGCCCGAACGGGCTCGCCTTCAACTGCTTCGACCATGGCGGGGCAGGCGGCGGATTCGAGAATACCTGGGGCACCGGCAAGCTCATGTTCACCGCACTGCAGACCGAGCTGGTACGCATCCACAACCGCCCGGCCTACAACTCCGAATGCCACGCCACGCGCGACATGGGGATCGGAGAGCTCAACAACTCCTATGAGGACGCCGAGGTCGCCGACTGCATCGTGTCGATCGGGGCCAATCAGTACGAAACCCAGACGAACTACTATCTGGCCCACTGGCTGCCGAACCTGCAGGGCGCCACGGTCGAGAAAAAAAGGAAATGGTTCCCTGGCGAGCCAGCGGAGGCCGGGCGCATCATCTTCATCGACCCGCGGCGCTCCCCGACGGTGACCATTACCGAGACCGCCGTCGGGAAGGATCGTGTGCTGCACCTCGAGCTCGAGCCCGGCACCGATATTGCCCTGTTCAACGGCCTGTTTACCTACGTGGTCGAACAGGGCTGGATCGACAAGGACTTCATCGCCAGGCATACGAGCGGTTTCGACGACGCCGTGAAGGCCAACAAGATCTCGCTCGAGGAATGCAGCCGCATCATCGGCGTGCCGGTGGCCAAGCTCAAGCAGGCCGCCGAGTGGGCCTACAAGCCCAAGGCCGGGGGCAAGCTCAAGCGCACCATGCACGGTTACGAGAAGGGCATCATCTGGGGCAACGACAACTACCTCATCCAGTCGGCGCTTCTCGACCTGGTGATCGCCACGCACAACATCGGCCGGCGCGGCACCGGCTGCGTGCGCATGGGCGGGCACCAGGAGGGCTACACGCGCCCGCCCTATCCCGGCAAGGGCAAGATCTACGTCGACCAGGAGATCATCAAGGGCAAGGGCCGCACCCTCACGGTGTGGGGTTGCAATTCGTTTCAGACGACCTGCAACGCCGAGGAGTACCGCGAGGTGGTGCTGCGCCGCGCCAACATCGTCAAGGAGGCCATGGCCAAGGCGCGCGGCGCCTCGACCGAACAGATCGTCGAGGTCATCGCCGACGCGGTGCTCAACAAGGGCGGTTTGTTCGTGACGCTCATTGACCTCTACCCGACGATGATCGCCGATGCCGCGCACCTGATGCTGCCGGCGGCGCACCCCGGGGAGATGAACCTGACCTCCATGAACGGCGAGCGGCGCCTGCGGCTGTCCGAGAAGTTCATGGACCCGCCGGGTACGGCGCGTCCTGACTGCCTGATCGCGGCCGACATCGCCAACACGCTCAAGGCGATGTACGCGCGCGAAGGCAATACGGCGATGGCCAAGCGCTTCGAGGGCTTCGAGTGGAAAACCGAGGAGGATGCCTTCAACGACGGTTTCCGCCGCGCCGGGCGACCGGGGGCGCCGCCGATCGACAGCCAGGGCGGTGGCACGGGTTATCTGGCGACCTACGAACTGCTGCGCAAGGCCGGCAACAACGGCGTGCAGTTGCCGATCAAGGAGGTGAAGAACGGCAAGCTGATCGGCACCGAGATGCTCTACACCGACAACAAGTTCGACACCGCCGACGGCAAGGCGAGGTTCCTGCCGGCGCCGTGGCCGGGCCTGCCGAAACCGGTGCTGGCGCAGAAGCAGAAACACCGGTTCTTCGTCAACAACGGGCGCGTCAACGAGGTGTGGCAGACCGGTTACCACAACAAGTACGACCCGCACGTCAAGGACCGTTACCCGATGGCGATCGTCGAACTCAATCCGAGCGACGCGCGCGACCTCGGTGTGGCGAGCGGCGACATCGTGGAGCTGTACAACGACTACGGCTCGACCTATGCACTCGCCTACCCGGACGGCGCCATCAAGCAGGGTCACACGTTCATGCAGTTCGGGTGGTACAACGGCGTCGTCGGCGATGTGGTCACGGAGTGGACCGACCGCAACATCATCCCCTACTACAAGGGGACGTGGGCCAGCATCCGGCGCATCGGTGGGGGCGAGCAGTTCCGCAAGACCGTGAGCTTCAAGTCACGCCGCTACCAGACCTAAGTCCACAGTTTGTTCTCCCCGTGGTGAGTCACGAGCGCCCGGGAACGGGCGCTCCTTTTTTTTCTGCTCAAGCGTGCGCGGTTGTTGCTGCTGGGCACCAAAGGTGCGCAGGTCGCACCACGATGCACGCACGCGCTCGCCAGGATCAGGCAGGGCGGTCGGCGTCATGCGCCGACGGTGCCTGGATGCCCAGCTTCTTCATCTTCTCCCACAGATTCTTGCGGCTGATGCCGAGACTCGCGGCGGTTTCGGCGATGCGCCAACCGCCGGCGCGCAAGGCCTGTTCGATGTAGCGCCGCTCGCACTCGCGCAGGTACTCGGCGAGGGTCTCGGGTGTCGCCGCCGCGCCCGCCGCCGGCGGCTTTTCACCGAACAGATCGCTCACCGTGAGCGTGGCGTTGTTCGACAGGATGCAGGCGCGCTCCAGGCAGTGACGCAACTCCCGCGCGTTGCCGGGCCATGGATAGTCGGTAAGCGCCCGCTCCCCGAGCGGATGCAGCCGCCGGCGCGGTGCCGGCGCCGCGCCGGCGTGCGCATCGAGGAACCGCTCGGCCAGCCACAGGATGTCCGCCTTGCGCTCGCGCAGCGGCGGGATGTGCAGGTGAATGACATGGATACGGTAATACAGGTCCTCGCGGAACTCGCCGCGCTCCACCATCGCGTGCAGGGCCTGGTGCGTGGCGCAGATGAAGGTGACGTCGAGTGCGATCGGCTTCTCGCCGCCGACGCGCACGATCGCGCGATCCTGGATGGCGCGCGGCATCTCGCCGATCTCGTCGAAGAACAGCGTGCCGCCATGCGCCCGCTCGAACAGGCCGCGGCGCTCGCGCGTGGCGCCGGTGAACGCGCCCTTGTCGTGGCCGAACAGCTCGGCCTGCATGAGAGACTCGGTGATCGCGCCGCAGTTGACCGGTACGAACGGGCACCTGCCCTCGGGATCGCGCGCCCGGTGCAGGGCGCGCGCGCCCTCTTGCTTGCCGACCCCGGATTCGCCGGTGATCAGCACCGTGCCACCGCTCGCGGCCAGCCGCGGCAGCATCGCCTCGATGTCGCGCATCGCACCCGACATCCCGAGCGCGCCACCGGCGCGCGGGGGCGGCTGCTGGCGCTCGCACAGGCGGCGCAGCTTCACCAGCAGCTGCGCCACCTCGAACGGCTTGGTCAGATAGTCCTCGGCGCCGAGCTGGAGCAGGCGCACGGCGTCGTCGATCGCGCTGTGGCCGGTGATGAATACGAACGGCGGCAGGCGCTGGCCAGCGGCGAGCAGCTGTTCGAACAGCACCTGGCCGCTCATGTCCGGCAGCCGGATGTCGGACAGCACGACGCTATAGTGCCGCTCGCCGAGCGCGCGCTGCGCCTCGCGCGCGAAGCGAAACCAGTCGCAGGCGTAGCCCTCGATTTCCAGGCGTTCGATGAGCGCCTCGCCCAGGATCTCGTCGTCTTCGATCAGGCAGATGCGGCAGCGGGACTCGGTCATGACGCGGGCTCGATGGGCAGGTTCACCGTGAAGCGCACGCCGTCGATAGCGTTGACGGCCGCGATGCTGCCGCCGAGCTGCGGCACGATCTGGTAGGTCACCCACAGGCCGAGCCCGTGTCCCGATTCGCGCCCGAGCATGAACGGCTCGAACAGGTGCTCGAGCTGCGCGTCGCTCAGGCGCGCACCATCGTTGCGTACCTCGAGGCGCAGCGTGTTGTCGTGGGGCGCGATCGTGCAACCGACATGGCCCGCCGGCGCGGCCGCCTGAATGGCGTTGAGCAGCAGATTGATCGCCACCTGGCGCACCAGATTGGCCGGCAATGCCAGCGGCTGGGTGAGCGCGTTGTGCCAGTCGAGGCGCAGTGACTTCTTCTGCGCCGGCGCGTGCAGCAGGGTGCGAATGTCGTCGATATCGGTCGGCGTGAGCGAGCGCCCGCTCGCCTTGGCCTCGACCAGCAGGGCGCGCACGGTATCGTGGATCTGCGCCAGGCCGCGCTCGATGAGGCCGATGGTCCTGGCGGTGCGCGCATCGAGATCGGGCCGCTGCTTGAGCGTGTCGATGGCGGTAAGCATGCCGGCGAGCGGATTGTTGACCTCGTGCGCCACACCGGCCGCGAGGCGTCCGAGCGCGGTGAGGCGCTGGTCCTTGACCAGCTCGCGCTTGAGCCGCTCGCTCTCCCCCAGCTCGTCGATCCTGCGGCTCACCGCCGCGAACAGCCGCCCGAGCTCGTCGCGGTAGGCGTTCACGCCGGGATCGAATTTCTCCGGCAGCGCACCGCCGGCGGCGCCGAGTTTCGCCGACAGCTGCACCAGCGGTACCGCCATGCGCCGTCCCCAGTACCAGTTCATCGGCAACAGGACCGCGAGTACCAGCAGTGCCACGCCGCCGGCCTGCCAGGCGGTGGCCACGAAGCGCGGCCGGAACACGCTCTTGGAATAGACCAGCAGCAAGGTGCCGAGGCGCAGGCTTTCGTCGCGGATCGGCGCGTCGACCCACAGCCGCTCGGAGTTCTCGGGGTCGATGCTGCGCGTCACGTCACCCGGCAGGTCCCCCACCGCGGCCAGCACCGCGGCGGCGTCGGGGCCGAGACTCGCCGCCGGTGAGCCCCCCCTGACCGGGGCCGCGTAGGCCCCCGAGGCGGGTGGCGAATTCGGACACGCATGTTGCCGGTTGTTGCGCTTGACGTTCACAGCGCGACACACCGACGGCCGCCTGCGCCCGGTGCCCGGGTCGGCTCGCGGGCGTCCGGCGCCGTGTCACAGTCCATTCACTGAGATGTCACGGAGATGTCATATGACAGGCGTTATAGTGCCGGGCGTTTTTCCAACCAAACCAACGGAGATATTCCATGAATTTCAAGCGCGCAATCGCTAGCATGGGCGTCGCGGCAGCCGTAGCGGGCACCCTGTCCATCGCGCCGGTCCAGGCGGCCGACAAGCTCATCCAGATCGACGGCTCGAGCACCGTGTACCCGGTGACCGAGGCGGTGGCCGAGGAATTCCAGAAGGCCAACAAGGGCATCAAGGTCACGGTCGGCATCTCCGGCACCGGTGGCGGCTTCAAGAAGTTCTGCCGCGGCGAGCTCGACATCTCGGACGCCTCGCGCCCCATCCTCAAGAAGGAAATGCAGGAGTGCGCCAAGAACGGCGTCAAGTACGTCGAGCTGCCGGTGGCGTATGACGCCCTGACGGTGGTCGTCAACAAGCAGAACAACTGGGTCGACCACCTGACGGTGGACGAGCTCAAGAAGATGTGGGAGCCCGCCGCCCAGGGCAAGATCACCAAGTGGAACCAGATCCGGCCGAGCTGGCCGGATGCGCCGCTCGTGCTGTTCGGCGCCGGCGCCGACTCCGGTACGTTCGACTACTTCACCGAGGCGGTGGTCGGCAAGGCCAAGTCGAGCCGCGGCGACTTCACGGCGAGCGAGGACGATAACGTGCTGGTGCAGGGCGTGTCGCGCAACAAGAACGCCCTTGGCTTCTTCGGTTTCGCGTACTACGCCGAGAACCAGGACAAGCTGAAGGCCGTTCCGATCGTCGAGAAGGCAGGCAAGCCGGCCGTGGCCCCGTCGCTCGAGACCGTGCTCAAGGGCACCTACCAGCCGCTCGCCCGTCCGATCTTCATCTACGTCAAGGAAGCGTCCATCGCCAAGCCGGAAGTGAAGTCCTTCGTCGAGTTCTATCTGAAGAACGGTGCCAAGCTCTCGAAGGAAGTGGGCTACGTGCCGCTGCCGGCCACGGCCTACACCCTGGCCCAGCAGAACTTCGCCAAGAAGAAGCTCGGCACCGCCTTCGGCGGCACGCCCGAGGTCGGCATCCTGATCGAGGACCTGCTCAAGCGCGAGGGTAAGCTGTAAGTCCCTGTTGATTTGGGGACTATGGAAGGGCGCCGAAACGGCGCCCTTCTTTTTTGCCCGAAGCGGGTCGAGATTTGTGCCTGTCACAATACTGTCATACAGCGTCACTACCATCCCCCGACCTTTCCGATCCCCGGTTCTTCCGTGACTGAGCCCCTTTCCCGCTTCGCGTACGACCCCCGGCGCCACATCATGGAGCGCGTGATCCAGGCATTGCTGTTCCTGGCGGCGTTTTCCGCCGTGGCGGTCACGGTCGCGATTGTGGTGGTCCTGGTCTATGAGTCGCTCGCCTTCTTCGAGCATGCGCCCCTGTGGGACTTCCTCACCGACACCGAATGGACGGTGATGTTCGAGATCAAGCGCTACGGCATCCTGCCGCTGCTCGCCGGCACGCTCGTCACCGCCGGGGTGGCGCTCGCCGTAGCCATCCCGATCGGCACCATCACCGCCATCTACCTCTCGGAGTTCGCCCCGCACAAGGTGCGCGAGACGGTCAAGCCATTCCTCGAGCTGCTCGAGGGCGTACCCACCGTGGTCTACGGCTACTTCGCGCTGCTGTTCGTCACGCCGCTGCTGCAGACCTTCATTCCGGATCTGCCCGGCTTCAACATGCTCGGGCCCGGCATCGTGATCGGCATCATGATCATCCCTTACGTGTCGTCGGTGTCGGAGGACGCGATGCGCGCGGTGCCCATGCACATCCGCGAGGGTTCGTATGCGATGGGCGCCACGCGCTTTCAGACTGCCATCAAGGTGGTGACACCGGCCGCCACCTCCGGCATCGTCGCCGCCTACGTGCTCGGCATCTCGCGCGCCGTGGGCGAGACCATGG
>CAZVUN010000062.1:0-16171 GCA_964629975.1 uncultured Acidiferrobacteraceae bacterium
ACCGCCTCGGGCGCGTGCGGCGCGTGGCCGGCATCGATGTCGGCTTCGAGCGCGGTGGACGCATCACGCGCGCTGCCGTGGTGGTGCTGAGCTTTCCGGGGCTGGTGCCGATCGCACAGGTGCTGGTGCGCCGGCGCACACGCTTTCCCTATGTGCCGGGTTTCCTGTCGTTTCGCGAGATCCCGGCGGTGCTGGCGGCACTCGCGCGGCTCGCCGTCAAACCGGACTTGCTATTGTGCGACGGCCAGGGCTACGCGCACCCGCGGCGCTTCGGGCTGGCCTGTCATCTCGGTGTACTCACCGACACACCGAGCATCGGGGTGGCCAAGTCGCGCCTGATCGGCGAGCACGCCGAACCGGCAGCCGGGAAGGGCGGCTGGGTGCCGCTGCGTGACCGGGGCGAGGTGATCGGTGCGGTGCTGCGCACGCGCACCGGGGTCAAGCCGCTCTACGTCTCGCTCGGGCACCGCGTGAGCCTCAAGACCGCGATCCGCTACGTGCTCGCCTGCACGACGAAGTACCGCCTGCCCGAGACCACGCGCCTTGCCCACCACCTTGCGTCGCACGGCGGCGTCAGGCCGGCGCGTCGCCGCCGAGCCTGAAGGTGGCGACGCGCTGCCAGTCCTGCGGGCGGTCTTCCTTGCGGTAGCGGATCAGGGCCAGTTCCTCGACGCGGAATTCGGCTTCAAGGCGCGCGCCGAGCTGCGTGACGATCGCCGCCTTCTGTGCGGGCCGGAGGTCGCCGTAAACAAGGCTCAGGTGCGGCAGGAACTCGCCGCCCTCCTCGCGCGCGAATGTCGCGCGCGCCTCGCGGTGGGCACGCCGCAGCGCCGGGTCGGCAACGGCGTGCACGAACAGGCATTGATAGAAGCTGTCGCGCTGGCCGATGTGCGCCAGCCGGATGGGCAGCGGCGCGATCCGGCGCGCGAGTGCGGCGCCGGCGGAGAGTGCGGCCGGCGGCGCAGCGTCGATGCCGCCCAGCAAGGTGATATGCGGCTCGAAGGGCGGCGTGCCGTGCTGCTCGGCGAGCGTCCGAATGAGCGCGCCGAAGCGCGCGCGCTCGGGCGGCGGCAGCAACAACCACAGGGCGTAGTGCGGCGCGCGCATGGCATCTCGTCGAATGCGCCTGACTCTAGCGCTCGGCGCGACCGGGTGCCAGCCTGCGCGGCGCGCGGCGCGTTCCCTGCCACCGGCGCGGCTGTTACCATGTGGGCATGCAGCAGGTCGAGCCCAAGGTCGCGAAGTGGTTGGTGATCGGATGCGTCGCGCTGGTCGCGGTGTTCACCCTTTATACCTGGCTGGTGCTCAGCTGGAGTTATTCGAGCGGCGAGCGCGCCGGCTACGTGCAGAAGTTCTCCCGCAAGGGCTGGCTGTGCAAGACCTGGGAGGGGGAGATGGCGCTCGTGTCGATGCCCGGTACGGTGGCCGAGAAATTCTACTTCACCGTGCGCGACGATGCGGTCGCGGCCGAGGTCAACCGCACCATCGGCCGGCGCGTGGCGCTCACCTACGATCAGCATATCGGCATCCCCACGACCTGCTTCGGCGATTCGCAGTACTTCGTCTCCGCGGTCAAGGTGGTCGAGGAGCCGCAATTCGTCCCGCCCCCGGCACCGGCGGGCGCGCCGTCGCTCATGGGGCCTGCGCCAGCGCCGTGACGACCGCGAGCAATCCGCGCACCACGCGCGCGAGCGAGGCGTAGTCGAGCTTCTCCGGCGTGTCCTCGGTGCTGTGGTAGTGCGGATAGCGGTAGAGCGCGGTATCGGTCACCATCAGCGCCGGGTAGTCGTGGCGCCAGAAGGCGAGGTGATCGCTCCAGCCCACCCCCGGCACCCACCAGAAACTTGCCGTGTGCTCGAGCGGGAAATCGCTCGCGGCGCGAAACGCCGCCACCGCCTGCGCCAGCAGGGGGCGCGAGGCAAAGTTCGAGACAAACGCGATGAAGTTGCCGCGGTCGGGGTGGAACCAGCCGAACACCGGCGGGTAGCGCTGGCTGCCCGGTGTGTCGCGGTAGTAGCCGATCGTCTCGAGCGCGAGCATCGCGCGGATGTCGTCACCGCGCCGGCGCGCGGCCGCCGCGTAGACCTGCGAGCCCATGCGCTGCGTGTAGAAGAAGGGCGGTTCCTCGTTGACGAAGGCGACGAAGCGCAGCGTGCGCGCCGGCGCGTGGCGGGCGAGGGCCGCGCTCGGCGCGAGCAGCGCCGCCACCCCGCTCGCATTGTCGTTCGCGCCGGGACTGCCGCGCACCGAGTCGTAGTGCGCGCCCACCAGGACGATCTCCTCGGGGCGCTCGCGCCCGGGTCGCGTCACCTCAAGATTGCTCCAGGTCTCGCCCTCGACCTCGTAGTCCTGTTGCCGGACCGTGTAGCCCTGGCGCGTCCAGGTCTCGCGGAGGTACGCCGCGGCGCGCGCGAGCGCCTGCGGCCGCCAGTGGTTGCGCTCGCCGATGTCGCCGGCGAGCACCTGCACGTGCGCGCGCAGTTCCTCGGCCAGCCCCTCAGCCTGCGCCATGGCCTGTCCCGCAACGCTCAGGGCAGCGGCCAGCAGCGCCGCCGCCCGTTTCTCGGCGCTTGCCAGTTGGTGTAGGCTTCTTCCGATGCCGCGCACGCCGTCTGCTCCGCTCTCCGAAGGCGATCTGCATGACCCTAGCCTAACCGCCGCCGCGCCGCTGCGCACCCGCCGCGGTCGCGGCGCGCTCAGCAATGCGGACAGCCGCTTTGGCGCGTCGTGCCACGCGCCCACCGATGACGGCTGGGGTGCGCTCGACGCCGAGCCGCCGGCGCTCGCCACGACGGTGATGGCCGACCGCGCACGCACCGTCATCGCGCACAACGATTCACCGGACATCCCGTTTCGCCAATCGATCAATCCGTACCGTGGCTGTGAGCACGGCTGCGTGTACTGCTATGCCCGGCCGAGCCACGCCTACCTCGGGCTGTCGCCCGGGCTTGATTTCGAGTCGCGCCTGTTCGCCAAGTACGACGCGCCGCAGCTGCTCGCGCGCGAGCTGGCCCGCCCGGGGCATGTCGCCGACCCGCTGGCGCTCGGCGCCAACACCGATCCCTACCAGCCGATCGAGCGGCGCCTGCGCATCACGCGCGCGGTCCTCGAGGTGTTGGCGCGCCACCGCCACCCGTTCACGATCGTAACCAAGTCGGCGCTGGTGGAGCGCGATCTCGACATCCTCGCGCCGCTCGCGCGCGCGCGCCTGTGCGCGGTGTACATCAGTGTCACCACGCTCGATCGGCAGCTCGCCCGCACGCTCGAACCGCGCGCCGCCGCGCCGCCGCGCCGGCTCGAGGCCGTGCAGCGCCTGGCGCAGGCCGGCGTGCCGACCGGGGTGATGTTTGCGCCGGTGATACCGGCGCTCAACGATCACGAGCTCGAGGCCGTGCTGGCGGCGGCCGCCGCGGCCGGTGCCCGCAGCGCCGGCTACACCGTGCTGCGCCTGCCGCACGAGGTCAAGGCGCTGTTCCGCGAGTGGCTGGCGAGCCACGCCCCGCTCAAGGCCGCCCACGTCATGCATCGCGTGCGCCAGGTGCGCGGCGGGCGCGACAACGATGCGCGCTTCGGCACGCGCCTGAGCGGTGAGGGTGACTATGCGCGCCTGCTGGCCCAGCGGTTCGCGCTCGCCTGCCGGCGGCTCGGGCTGAACCGCAGCGAGCCCGCGCTCGATGGCAGCGGCTTTCGCGTGCCCGCGCGCAACGGCGAGCAGCTGCGGCTGTTCGATGCACCATGAAGGTTGCGGTCTTCTCCGACGTGCACAGCAACCTCGAGGCGCTCACGCGCTGCTGCGAGCACGCGCGCGCGCACGGTGCCGAGCGCTACGTGTGCCTCGGTGACATGATCGGCTACGGTGCCGACCCGGCGCCGACCCTGGCGTTGCTCATGGCACTGCCCGGATTGCTCGCGCTGCGCGGCAACCACGACGAGGCGCTGTTTCGTGACCCCGGCGACAACGTGCCGGACGGTGTGCGCGCGGCGCTCGCCTGGACGCGTGCGCAACTGTCGGACGCGCAGCTCGCGTTTCTCGAGCGGCTGCCGTATCTCGTGCGTGACGGACACACGACCTATGCGCACGCCAGCGCCGATCAGCCGGCCCACTGGGAGTACATCCGTGCCCCGGAGCAGGCGGCGCGCTGCCTGGCGGCGGCCGCCACGCCCGTGACCTTCATCGGGCACGTGCACGAGCCGCACGTGTTCTACGAAACGGCCGGCGGTGCGGTGCGCGGCTTTACCCCGGCCAATGGCGAGGCGATCCCGCTGTCGCCGCGCAGCCGCTACCTGATCAATGTCGGTTCGGTCGGCCAGCCGCGCGATGGCAACCCCGCAACCTGTTACGTGCTCTACGACGAGGCGCGTGCGGACGTGACGTTCTTCCGCCTGGCCTACGACTATCAGGCAACGGCGCACAAGATTCGGGCCGCCGGCCTCAACGCGTTTTACGCCGAGCGCCTCGCCTGGGGGCGTTGACGCCCGGTGAGCACACCCGCCTCCGAGGTCCTGCACGAGGTGCGCAGCGGCGAGCGCATCGACGGCTTCGAGGTCGGCGCGCTGCTGCACGAGGGTGGCATGGCGCGGCTGTACCGCGCCCGCAAGCGCGGCGTGCGGGTGCCCCTCATCCTCAAGGTGCCGCGCCTCGAGGCCGGTGCGCCGCTGTCGGCGCTCGGTGCGTTCGAAAACGAATTGCGCATCCTCGAGCGGCTCGAGGGACCGCACGTGCCGCGCCTCATCGGCTACGGCGACCTGCGGCGCGCGCCGTACCTGGTCATGGAGTACCTGCCGGGCGATGCGCTCGCCGCCGCGGCCGCGGCCGCACCGCTGCCGGCCGCGCGGGTCGCCGAGCTCGGCAGCGCCTTGTGCAAGGCGGTGCACGATCTGCACCAGCAGAACGTCATCCACCTCGACCTCAATCCGCACAACGTGCGCAACCGCGCCGACGGCACGGCGGTGCTGATCGATTTCGGCATCGCGCACCACGCCACGCTGCCGGACCTGATCGACGCCGCCTTCGGCGAGGCCGAGGGCACCACGCCGTTCATCGCCCCGGAGCAGGTCAAGCACCTGCGCAGCGAGTCGCGCAGCGACATCTACGCGATCGGCGCCATCCTGTATCTGCTCGCCACCGGGAGCTATCCGTTCGGGCGCCCCAACCTGCTGTCGCTCAACAGGCGCCTGTTCGAGCCGCCGCTGCCGCCGCGCGCACGCAACCCGCAGGTGCCCGCGTGGCTGCAGGAGATCATCCTGCGCTGTCTCGAGATCCGTCCCGACGACCGCTACACCAGCGCCAAGCAGGTCGCCTATGCGCTCGCGCATCCCGCGGACGTGCACCTGACGGCGCGCGCACACCAGACGCGAGCGGCCGGCTGGCTGACGCGCACGCGCCTGTGGTGGCGTTCGCTCTACCAGGTGTTCGACGAGGGCGAGCCGCTGCGTCCGGTCGAGCGGCTGTCGCGCGCGCCGCACGTACTGGTGGCGCTCGATCTGGCGCAGAGTTCGCGCGGCCTGCGCCACGCCTTGCGCGTGGCGGTGCGCAAGTTCGCGCGCACGGAGCCGCATGCGTACTTCACCTTCATGACGGTACTGCCCGGTGCCGGCGGCGCGGCCGAAGGCCCGTCGGGCGCGACCGGCCCGGTCGCGCAGCGTCTGGTGGAGTTGCGCAATTTCGCGCAGTCGCTGCACCTGCCGAGGGGGCGCGCGTTCTTCCACGTGGCGCGCGGCATGCCGGGCGCGGTCATCAGCGAGTACGCGCGCCACCACGTGCTCGACTACATCATCATGGGCGCGCGCGGCTCCTCGGCACGCCGGCGCTTCCTGGGCAGCGTGTCGGCGCGGGTCGTGGCCGAGGCGCCCTGTTCGGTGACCGTCGTGCGCGCCCGCGAGCGCGCGCCGGCCACACCCGTGGCGCGCCGCACGCGCAAGAAGGAATAAGGCGAGCCCCGGGGCGCGCCCTGTTCGTTGCGCAGCGCCGGTGACGCCCGGGCGCCGCCCGGGTCAGGCGCCTCGGCGCGCGGCGGCATCTTGCCGCGATACCCTCGGCAAGGGCCGCTCAGGGGCGCTGACGCTGCTCGCGCATCTGTTCGCGGCGAATGAGCGCGGCGAGGTCGGTGAGGTGTTCGGCGAAGATATCGATCAGGTCGTCGATCGCGAGGATCCCGACCAGGGCACCGTCGGTGGCGACCACGGGCAGGCGGCGCACGCCCTTGGCACGCATCGCCTTGATCGTGTCGAGCAGATCGTCGGTCTCGCGCGCGGTGGCGAGCTCGAAGCTCATGACATCGCCCACCGCGAGCGTGCCGGGATCCACGTCCTCGGCCAGGACCTCGATCACCAGATCCCGATCGGTGACGATCCCGATCGGAATGCGTTTGCCGGCGCGCTCTTCGACCACGACCAGGTCGCCCACGTGGTACTCGCGCATCAGGCGCGCGGCCTCGGCGATACCCGCCGTCTTCGATACGACGACGACTTCGCGGTTGCAGTATTTTCCGGCGGACATGGGTATCTCCTGTTGGCTCAGATCATTGTTCTTCGATGATTCTAAGCCGGGCGGCGGGGGCCCGTTTGATGTAGATCAATGAGGTCGCCGGCCGATTCTGGGACAGTGCGGGCCGAAAGTTGCCGTCCGGTTGACCAACCGCCGCCCCCACCTCCACGAACGGCCGCCTCCTCTCCCTGGCAGGCCGTCACTTGGGACGGCGGTTTTTTTTGGCCGTGCAGGGACGCGCGATGCAGGAACGCCGCCGTGCCGCGCGCGCCACGATGCGCGCACGCCGCAAGCGCCCGGCCGCTGTGCCCCGAGACCGGACGGGCGCGCACCGCGCTTTCGCCTGGCGTGGCCAACCGGTACAGTAGCCCGACCGGTCCGCTACTCGCCATGCTGGAACTGCTGGTCAACACCTTCGTGCTGCTGATCGTGGTCATCGACCCGCTCGGACTGGTGCCGATCTTCGCCGCCATCACCGAGGGCGAGAGCACGGCCAGCCGCCGGCGCATGGCGGTGCGCGGCACACTCATCGCCGCGGTCATCCTGGTGGTGTTCGTGTTCAGCGGGGATGCGATCCTGCGCACGCTGCGCGTCAGCGTCTCGGCCTTTCAGATCGCCGGCGGCGTGCTGCTGTTCCTGCTCGCGGTCGACATGGTGTTTGCCCGCCACTCCGGACTGCGCTCCACCACCGAGCGCGAGCAGCGCGAGGCGATCCACAAGAAGGACGTGTCGGTCTTTCCGCTTGCCTTCCCGCTGATCGCCGGCCCGGGCGCGCTCACCACGGTGCTGCTCATGGTCGGCGACCAGGAACCCAACACCGCCGTGCTGCTGGCCGAGCTCGCGGTGCTGCTCGCGGTGCTCGCGCTCACGCTCCTGGTGCTGCTGTTCGCCACGCACATCCTGCGCCTCATCGGCGAGACCGGGGCGAACGTGGTTACGCGCCTGCTCGGCGTCGTGCTCGCCGCCCTCGCGGTGCAGTACATGCTCGACGGTCTGCAGGGCGGGCTGCTGTACGGCGAGCCGGAGCAGGCCATCGAGGCCGGACGCGAGATCATGATCTAGCGCGCCAGGCGCACGCGCAACCGAAGTCACCACCCACCCCAACACAGGAGGACAAGCATGGCCGATCATGTCTACAAGATGCTGGAACTCGTCGGGTCGTCGACCAAGAGCACGGACGACGCCATTCGCAACGCGATCACGCGCGCGTCCAAGACCGTGCGGCATCTTGACTGGTTCGAGGTGGTCGAGACCCGCGGCCACATCGAAGACGGCGCGGTCGCGCATTTTCAGGTGAAGGTCAAGATCGGCTTTCGGCTGGAAGGCTGACCGGACCGCGGTCTGCCCCAGGCACGGCACACGGGCGCGCGCCCCTGTGCGCCCGCCGATGCACCGTCTGTACACGGCCGCCAATCTGCCCGAGGCGTATCTGCTGCGCGCGCTGCTCGCGCACGCCGGCATCGAGGCGTTCGTGTTCAACGAGCATGCGCACGGCGGGTTGGGCGAGATCCCGTTCATGCACGCCTGTCCGGAACTGTGGCTGGCGGACGAGGCCGACATCGCGCGCGCCACGCGCGTGATCCGCGGCTACGAGGCGCCGCCGCCGGCCTCGCGCATGTCGCGCCCGTGCAGCGCGTGCGGCGAGGACAATCCGGGCGGGTTTGAGCTCTGCTGGCGTTGCGGCCGGCCATTCGCCGGCGAGCCGGCGGATGGCCGCTAGGCGGTCTGTTCCATGCCGCGTGGCAGCGGCAACCAGCGGGTCGGATCGATGCCGCGCACCAGCGGGTCGAGCACCTGCTCGATCTCGCACGGCCGTCCATCGGGCGTGCGATTCCCGGCAAGGTCGATGACGGTGCCGGGCGGGTAGGGTTGGTAGTTGGCGCGCAGGACCAGCGCCACACGCGGTTTCAAGCGTTGCAGGCGATTGACCGTTACCACCACGCCGACGTCACCGGTGTTGAGCTCCACCAGGCTGCCGATCGGATAGATGCCCATGCATTGGACGAAGCGCTCGACCAGATCGGCGGGGAACTGCCGGTCGCGCCAGGCGTACAGCTGTTTCAGCGCCACCTGCGGCGGGACGCTCGCATGGTACGGCCGCTCCGACACCAGCGCATCGTAGCAGTCGACCAGCGCCCCGATCGAGGCAAACAGCCCGATCTCCTCGCCCTTGGCGCCATTCACGTAGCCGCTGCCGTCGTGGCGCTCGTGATGGCCGGCGACCACCTCGAGCGCGGCGATCGGCACGCCCGGCATCTGTTGCAGCAGCTCCACGCCCCAGTACACGTGCTGCTCGAGCAGGGCGCGTTCGCGCTCATCGAGCGCGCCGGCCTTTTGTAGCAGTGTCTCTGGCAGCTTCACCATGCCGACATCGTGCAGGAGCGCACCGATGCCGAGCGCGTGCAGATCGGCGTCGTCCAGTCCGAGCTGCCGGCCGAGCGCGAGCGCGAGCACGCACACGCGCATACTGTGCTGTGCCAGATAGTCGTTTTTCTGCTTGAGCTGCGCCAGGCACATGAGTGCATCCGGGTTGCGCAGCACGCTCTCGACCATGGTGCCCACGGCGCGCTTGACGGCCGGGGTGTCGAAGCTGCGACCGCGGCGCAGATCGGTGAGTGCCGATTGCAGCAGCGCGGAGGCCGCGAAGAAGGTCGAGGTGACGGTCTCGAGCTCCTGCTCGAGCGTGGCCTGGTCGGCGTACGGGGCGCGCGCGCCGGGATGGTTGGTGATCTTGAGCAGGTCCTGCTCGATGCGCACCGCCGCGCTCGAGGCGGGCGGTGGCGCGCGCCGCGCGCCGCTCGCGGGTGGTGCGGCGCCGGCAAAGCTCTCCGGCACCTCGACGTACACGTACTGGCAATAGCGCTGCAAGGCATCGATGTCGTCGCGCGAACGGATGCGCAGACCGGGCGCCAGGAACGGGGTGTCCATCCAAGGGCGGTCGAGTTCGGTGACGTACATCCCCACGCGCAACTGCGCGACGTCGACTTTTCTGCGTAACGGCATGAATCGGTTATGTCCCGGGCCGGCCGGACCCGGGGTGGTTCCACATATCGCTGCCTAAACCTTTGATTCGGATTGCAAGAAGGGTGCCGATCGTCAAATTTCCGACAACCCGCGGAACGGAAAGGAAAAGTTCCTGGAGCCGGTGCCCTCCGGGCCGCGCGGCGCTACGGTTCACCGTCACCCGCATGCCGCCTTTCGTCAGGCCGCGCGCCGTGTTGCCCGCACCTGTTGTCGGCAAGACCCCAACGCCTGTGGGCTTGAACCCGGCGCCGGCGACGGTTACGGTGCCGGCGCTACCTAGGGAGCCGTTCTCATGCCGCAGTCGCGTCCTGCCCCCGCGCAGTATCAGCTCGTCGAGACCCGCCTGCAGGAGCGCCTGGCCGACGGCAAGACGCGCTGTCAGCTGTGTCTGTGGCGCTGTGGCCTGAAGCATGGCCAGCGCGGTTTCTGCCAGGCCCATGTCAACCGCTACGGCACGCTCTACAACCTGTCGTACGGCATTCTGTCGGCCATCGACGTCGGCCCGATCGAGGGCAAGCCAGTGCGCCACTTCCGCCCGGGCACCCAGGTCATGTCGGTCGGCAGCTACGGCTGCAGCTTTCGCTGTGGCGGTTGCCACAATCTCGAGATCTCCTGGGGCGTGACCGCGCTCGATGATCTGGCGCGCGGCGCGTCCACGGCCGCCTATGTCACGCCCGAGGAGCTGGTCGCCGCCGCGCAGCGCCACGGCGCGCAGGGCATCGCCTTCACCTACTCGGAGCCGGCCGTGTGGCTCGAGTATGTGCTCGATGTGGCCGAGGTCGCGCATGCCGCCGGCCTCTACACGGTTTACGTGTCGAACAGCTTCGTCACCCACGAGGCGCTGGCGCTGCTGCCGGGCAAGGTCGATGTGCTGTGTTCCGACATCAAGAGCCTGGAGGATGCCTTCTACCGGGACATCTGCCCGGCGGCGCGGGTAAGCCAGGTCCTCGGCGCCATTGAGGAGGCGCAGCGCCTCGGCATTCACGTCGAGACCCGCACCAATGTCATTCCCGGGCGCAACGACGACCCGGCGATGCTGCGCGCGATTGCGCAATGGGTGCACGATCATCTCGGCGCCGACAGCCCGTGGCACATCACCAAGTTCTTTCCCGCCTACAAGCTCGCGCACCTCGCGCCCACCCCGAGTGAGCTGCTGTGGCGCGCCCACGACCTGGCGCGCGCCGTCGGGCTGAAGAACGTCTATGTCTACGATGACAAGGGCTGCGACTGCGCGCAGCACAACCTGCCGGTCGAGCTGTATCTCGACCAGGACCCCGCCAAGGTGCATGCGGTGAAGAAGTGCGCCGCCAGCTGCTGCGGCGACGACGGCATCCTGCTCAAGAAATACGAAACCGCGCCGCGTTAGCCGCGCAGCCGGTTCCAGGCGTCGAGCGCGGCGATCTTGTAGCCCTCGGCGAGCGTCGGATAGTTGAAGGCGTGCTCGATGAAGTAGTCGAGCGTGCCGTTGAGTTCGAGCACCGCCTGGCCGATGTGCACCAGCTCAGTGGCGCCCTCCCCGAAGATGTGCACCCCGAGCAGCCGCCGGTCGGCGCGCGCGAAGATCAGCTTCAGCAGTCCCTGCTGCAGGCCCATGATCTGGCCGCGCGCGGTCTCGGCGAGCTGCGCCCGCCCGGTGGCGTAGGCGACACCGCGTTCCTGCAGCACCTGCTCGGTGTCGCCCACCATGCTGATCTCTGGCACCGTGTAGATCCCATACGGGAAATGCATCGAGGTCTTGGCGATCGGGGCGCCGAAGGCGTGGCAGGCGGCGGCCCGGCCCTGCTCGAACGCCACCGCGGCCAGGCTCGGAAAGCCAATGACATCGCCCGCGGCATAGATGTGCGGCACGGCGGTCTGGTAGTGCGCGTTGACCGCGAGCCGCCCGCGCTCGTCCGCCGTCAGTCCGGCGCGCTCGAGCGCGAGCGCCTCGACGCAGCCGATGCGCCCGGCCGCATACAGCAGCAGCTCGCTCGTCCATTCGCTCCCGTCGGCGAGCCGCACCGCGACGCCCCCGGTGGCGTGCGCGATGCGCGCGACGGCCGCGCCGGCACGCCACGCGACGCCGCTCGCGCGCAGGTGCAGGGCAAAGGTCTGCGCAATCTCGTGATCGGCGAAATCGAGCAGCCCGGTGCGCTCGCTCACCACCGTGACCGCCATGCCGAGCACGCGGCACATGCTGGCGTATTCGAGGGCAATGACCCCGCCGCCGATCACGGTCACGCTGCGCGGCAGCCGCTCGATGCGCAGCAGCGTGTCGCTGTCGACGATGGCGCGGTCGTCGAACGGCACATTGCCCGGGCGGCGCGGGCGCGTACCGGTGGCGATCAGCACCTTGTCGGCCGTGTACTCGGTGACCGACCCGTTGGCGCCGTGCACGGCGATGCGCCACGGGTCGAGGAACGCGGCCGTGCCATGTGCGATCGCGACGCCGTTGCGGATGAGCTGTGCCTGCATGACGGCGGTTTCGTGATCGATGGTGACCGCCAGCCGCTCGCGCAGGTCGCCGATGGTGATGTCGGGCTTCAGGCAGTAGTCCGGCCCGTAGATGCCGCGCTGTTGGTGGCCGGTGAGGTAGAGGATCGCCTCGCGCAGCGTCTTGCTCGGGATCGTGCCGGTGTGCACCGACACGCCGCCGATGCGCGCGTTGCGCTCCACCAGCAGCACCCGCCGCCCGAGCTTGGCGGCCTGGATCGCGCCGCGCTGCCCCGCCGGGCCGCTGCCGATCACCACCATGTCGTAGTGCGTCATTGGGGCGGCTACAGGCGGGTGCTGAGCTCGGCCTCGGCCTGCACCTTGGCGCGCAGCAGGTGCTCGGCGATGTGCTCCCACGGCTGCGGCCTGGCGGAGATGAGATCCGACAGGCGCCGCGAGAACCGGTGATAGCGTTCGAGCGCCGTATCGTGCAGCGGTGCGACCGCGGCTTCGAGGAACGGGATCAGCCCCTCGATCTTGTGCAGCTTCTCGCGCTTGGCGGTGAGGTCCTGATCCTCCTCCTTGGCCTCGAAGTAGGCCCCAGTATCGTCGAGCATGGCCGCGGCGGCCGCTTGCAAGCGGTCGAAGTCGAGCTGCAGCATGCCGTAGGTGTGCTGGTACATCTTGAACAGCTCCACGACCATCGGCTTGAGGTCATCGAGACGCGGATAGCGGTGCAGCGCCTCGCGGTACAAGGCGAAGATGTCGTCATACTGGCGGGTGTCGGGCGCAAAGCTGCTCTCGGCGCGCTCGCGCATGCGCGGGTTCATGGCCATCTGCGACATGCTCTTGAGCTCGACCAGGTGCGCGTGCGCCTCGGCCTCGCGCGCGCGCGCCGCGCGCCGGGTGCGAGTCAGATTGGCCTCGGCCTCGCTGTAGTCGAACGATGCCACTACCTCGTCGCGGATCCTGGCCTCGAACGGTCCATGGGTCGCCGAACCGAGCTCGCCGCCGAGCCGCCGCCGCAGGCGCTCGCGCGCGCTGCGCGCGATGCGGTACACGTCCTGGGCTTTGGCCTCGTCCTCCCGGGCCGCGAGCTGGGTGTGCAGACTGCGATGCAGTGCCTCGATGCGTCGCACGAACTCATGCGAAAAGGCCAGGAACGGGCCGGTGAACGCGGCGTTTTCCTCCACCGACAGCGGCGCGCGATCGAGCTCGTCGCGCAGCGCCGCGAGCTTGCCATGCAGCGTCTCGGCGCATCTCGACACACCGGCAAGGGTCGCGGAGATGGCGGCGAACGACTGGTGAATGCGACGCGTGGCCTTGAGGATCTCAATGAGTTTGCGCAGCATCGTTTCCTCGCCGCTGGTGCGCAGAAACAGCGCCTGCAGGCTCTGGCGCGCATCGGCGAGCTGCTCGCCCGACAGCAGCGCGTGCTCCTCGATGAAGTAGAGCGCCGTGAGCGAGACCAGGGCCTCGCGCTGCGCCGCATCGACGGGACCAGCGTTGGGGTCGTTCATAGCCGCGGTGTCGACCCCCCGCACGTTCCCGGCGGCGTCGACCCGCCGCCAGCCTATAGCAGCAGCCCGATTGTGCCAATTGCGCGCTGCCGCCCCCGCGTTCGCAGGGTGAAATCGAAACCCGCCTTGCCTGCTGGCGCCCGCTTGCACGGCGTGCACGGGTTGTGGGCTACAATTGCCCGCGATTCTGCACGGGGGCCCCGGTTGAACTCACTGCCCGGCGGCACTATCTAACGTGCGCAACCCGAATCCCGGCCAAACGAGGTGGAGACCTTAAGCCTATGATGAAGCGTGTCTTTCTGTTCGTGCTGACCAACCTGGCGGTGCTCATCGTGCTGAGCATCACCGTCCGGCTGTTGGGCGTCGATCGTTTCATTACTGCCCAAGGGCTCGATCTTGGCATGCTGCTCGCGTTCGCCGCGGTGGTCGGTTTCACCGGTTCGTTCATCTCGCTCGCCCTGTCCAAGTGGATGGCCAAGCGCAGCACCGGCGCGGTGGTGATCGAACAGCCGCGCACCGAGACCGAGCAATGGCTGCTGGAGACGGTGCGGCGCCAGGCCAAGCAGGCCGGCATCGGCATGCCGGAGGTCGCGATCTACGAGGCCCCGGACGTCAATGCCTTCGCCACCGGCATGAACCGCAACAACGCGCTCGTGGCGGTCAGCACCGGGCTGCTCGCCAATATGAACCGTGCGGAGGCGGAGGCCGTGCTCGGCCACGAGGTTTCGCACGTCGCCAACGGCGACATGGTGACCCTCACCCTGATCCAGGGGGTGGTCAACACCTTCGTGGTGTTCTTTGCGCGCGTCATTGGCTTTGCCGTGGACAGCTTCCTGCGCCGCGACCAGGACGAGGCGAGCGGCCCGGGCATCGGCTACTGGGTGGCGAGCATCGTCGCCGAGATCGTGCTCGGCATCCTGGCGAGCATGATCGTCATGTGGTTCTCGCGCCAGCGCGAGTTCCGTGCCGACGCCGGCGGCGCCCGCCTCGCGGGCCGCGACAAGATGATCGCCGCGCTCGAGGCCTTGAAGCGCGCCCACGAGCCGGCCGCGCTGCCCAACCAGATGGCCGCCTTCGGCATCAACGGCGGCATCGGCAGCGGCCTGAAGAGGCTGTTCATGTCGCACCCGCCCCTCGAGGAGCGTATCGCCGCACTGCAGGCGCGCCAGTAAGCGCGCGGGCATCTGGGACAACACCCGCCGGACCGCAAGGCCGGCGGGTTTTTTCTTGACCCCCAGCGTCAGTTTGGCGCCGCGCCTGCGACTAAGCCCATGAACCGGCGCCGGCAACCATCCTGGCCGGCCCCGGTCCGAGCCGGTACCACCGATCGTCGAGGTCCCGCATGCTGATCAGACGCCGTCCCGATATCCGCGCCGCGGACATCACCCCGCGCGAGGTGTACCTCGCCCGCCGCGATTTTCTGCGCGAGCTGCTGGCCGCCGGTGCGCTGGCCGCGGTCCCGGCGCTTGCGCCGAGGCCGGCGCACGCGCTGCCGGCCAGCGGCAAGCTCGCGGCGGTGCGCAAGGACGCGCGCCCGATCGCGGACAGGCTCACGCCGTACAAGGACGTGACGACCTACAACAACTTCTACGAGTTCGGCACCGACAAGGCCGACCCGGCGCGCCATGCGCACAGCCTGCGCACGCGCCCGTGGAGCGTCGCGGTGGAGGGCGCCTGCCGCAGGCCGGCCGTGTACCAGCTCGAGGACTTTGTCAAACCCTACGCGCTCGAGGAACGCATCTACCGGCTGCGCTGTGTCGAGGCCTGGTCGATGGTGATCCCGTGGGTTGGCTTCCCGCTGGCCGGTGTGATCCAGCGTGCCGAGCCGACCGCGCAGGCCAAGTACGTCGAGTTCCACACCTTGCTCGATCCCGCGCAGATGCCGGGGCAGCGCCCGGGGCTGTTCGGCGCCGGGCTCGACTGGCCATACCTCGAGGGGCTGCGCATCGACGAGGCCATGCACCCGCTCACCCTGCTCGCCGTCGGGCTGTACGGCGAGGTGCTGCCCAACCAGAACGGTGCGCCGCTGCGCCTGGTGGTGCCGTGGAAGTACGGCTTCAAGAGCGTCAAGTCGATCGTGCGCATCCGCTTCGTCGAGCAGCAGCCGGTCACCACCTGGATGAAGGCGGCACCGCGCGAGTACGGTTTCTATTCGAACGTCAATCCGACCGTCGACCACCCGCGCTGGAGCCAGGCGCGCGAGCAGCGCATCGGCGAGGACGGGCTCCTCAGTGCCAAGCGCGAGACGCTCATGTTCAACGGCTATGCCGATCAGGTCGCGGGCCTGTACGCGGGCATGGATCTGCGCAGGTTCTACTGATTCGACCCATGGCCCGGCGTGACTGGATGGGCGGCACGGTCAAGCCGCTGGTGTTCGGCGTGTGCCTGGTGCCGTTTGCCTGGCTCGTGTGGCGCATCGCGCACGGGGATCTCGGCACCAACCCGATCGAGACCCTTAACCGCTACACCGGCGACTGGACGCTGCGTTTTCTCCTGATCACGCTCGCGGTGACGCCGCTGCGGCGCCTGAGCGGCTGGCACCAGCTCATGCGGCTGCGGCGCATGCTCGGGTTGTTCGCGTTCTTCTACGCCTGCCTGCACTTCCTGTCGTATGCGCTCATCGACCAGTACTTCAATCTGCCCGAGATCCTCAAGGACATCGCCAAGCGCCCCTACATCACGGTGGGTTTTGCGAGCTTCCTGCTGCTCATCCCGCTCGCCGTGACCT
>CAZVUN010000063.1:0-10446 GCA_964629975.1 uncultured Acidiferrobacteraceae bacterium
GGCCACGGTCGGTCAGGCCGCGCTGTTCGTCGGCCAGCGCGGGCAGCGGCTGTCGGTGCGCGCGATCGAGCAGCGCGTCGCCCTCTGGGCCCGGCGCCAGGGGCTTGGCCGGCACGTGCATCCGCACATGCTGCGCCATTCCTTCGCCACGCACCTGCTCGAATCGAGCGGCGACCTGCGCGCGGTGCAGGAGCTGCTCGGCCATGCCAACATCGCCACCACCCAGGTGTACACGCACCTCGACTTCCAGCACCTTGCCAAGGTCTACGACGCCGCCCATCCGCGGGCGCGGCGCCGGCGCTGAGCCGTTCGTCCGCGCCCTCTGGCAATTGCCCGCCGCGGTGCGAGAATCGTGGCATGAGCGCGGTGCGCTACTACAGCATGCGGCAGCTGTCGCCGTACCAGGGCACGATCCAGATCGTCGAGCTGCCCGGGTTTCGCGCCATGAGCGTCGACGGCATCACCTGGCAGGTGCAGACGCTCAGTCCGCGGCTGCGCTTCTCGGTCTACGGGGTGTGGCGTGCCGACCGCTCCAGCATCCTCGACAACGAGCACACGCACGCCCTGCTCGAGGCGCTGCGCAACCATCCGCCGCTGCCGTTCGCGCTCGCCGACCGCCTCGAGCTGTGGCTGCTCGATGCCACCGAAGAGCGCCTGCCGCTCGCGCTGCTCGCCAGCACGCTCCCGCACCTCTCGCCGCCGCGCGTCGCGCAGGCGGTCTGGCGGCCGACCCTTGACGGCGACGCGAGCTTCGTGGCGCCGAGTCGCGGCGCGCGCGCCGAGCATGCGGCCCACCGTGATCTCCTCGCCCAGTGCGTGCGCGCCGCCGCCGGGCCGTTTGCCCGCGCGCAGTGGTTCATGCGCGATGCCGACGGCAACGGGGTGGGCCTCACGGGCCTGCGGCTCGAGCAGCACGTGCACGGGCGCAGGCTCGCGCGCGACTGGTTCCCGGAGCTGCTGGTACGCGAGGACTGGGAGGATGCGGCCGATCGCGACCTGGTGTGCGATTTCCACGACTGGCAGGCGCCGCGCCTGCTGACCCACCCGGACCTGACGCCGGCGACGCGCGAGCGGCTCGAGCGCGCCGCCTGCCGCCAGGCCGAGCAGCTGTACGCGGTGCGCGCGCTGCTACCCGAGGTGATCAACACCGATCTCGTCAAGACCGCACTGGTCGAGGCGCTGATCCGGCGCGCGGGGCGCCCGACCGCGCTGCCGGCATGAACCCGCGCGCGACGCACGCCTTAGCGCTTCACCGCGCACGGGCCTAGAATGGGCGGCATGGAGGCACCCGATCTGCGCGAGCGCATCATTGACGCGGCGCTTGCCGTGGCAGAGCGCCGCGGCTGGGAGGCGTTGCGCCTGCACGAGGTGGCGGAGGCGCTCGGTATTGCGCTCACCGATGTACACGCGCAGTTCCGCGAAAAGGAAGACCTCGTGGCCGCCTGGTTCGAGCGTGCCGACCGCGCCATGCTGGCGGCGGCGCGCACCCCGCAGGTGACGACACTCGCCCCGCGCGCGCCTTGTGCACCTGCTGATGGCGTGGCTCGCTGCGCTCGCGCCGCACCGGCGCGTGGCGCGGCAGATGGTGCTCAACAAGTTCGAGCCCGGACACGTGCACTACCAGTGGGCGGAGCTGCTGCGCATCTCGCGCACCGTGCAGTGGCTGCGCGAGGCGGCCGGGCGCGACGCGCCACTGCCGTGGCGCGCGCTCGAGGAGACCGCGCTCACCGCCGTGTACCTCGCCACCTTCGCCTACTGGGTGCATGATGACTCGCCCGAGGCCGAGCGCACCCGCGCCTTCGCCGACCGGCTGCTGGCCGGGGCCTGGCGCCTGGCGCGCTTCGTCCCCGGGGCGCCCATTGCGGCCTGAGGCAATCGCGACGGAGGACCCGACCCATGAAAGACTTTTTCCGTTCCATCCGCATCGTCCCGGCGGCCGAGCCGGCCGTGCCGTACGAGGTGAGCGGCTGCGCGACGGCCGAGCCGTTCGCGCTGCGCGTCATCGGCGACAGCATGGCGCCGGAATTCAACGACGGGCACATCGTGATCGTCGACCCGGTCATGGCGCCGGCCTCCGGCGCCTTTGTGATCGCCGATTACGACGGGGAGACGATCTTTCGCCAGTACCTGGTGCAGGACGGGCGCACGTTCCTCAAGCCGCTCAACGACGCCTATCCGACGGTCGAGGTGGTCGCGGCGCTGCGCGTGCGCGGGGTGGTGGTGCAGCGCGCCGGCCGCCGTCGAAGCGAGCATAAGCACTACTACTGAGCCTGCCCGCGCGGCCGGCACAGCACGGCGACGCAGCGCGCCACGCGAGCGCGGCGATCCGCGGGCCTAGGAATAGAGAGGCGCGCGCGACCAGGGCAGGTCGTTGTTGGTGCCGCGCGTGAATACCACCTGAAAGAGCTGTAGCGAGCTGGTGGTGAAGGCCGCCAGCGAGCCGGCCAGATACAGGCGCCAGGCGCGCACGAACACCTTGTCGTACATGCGCTCGATGGTATCGGCGTGCTGATTGAAGCGCGCCAGCCAGTGTTCGAGGGTCTTGGCGTAGTGCAGGCGCAGGTTTTCGACGTCGAGCACCGAAAACTCGTGCCCTTCGAAGATGTCCATCATCTCGCGCAGCGTCGGCGGATAGGCGCCAGGGAAGATGCGCTTCTCGACCCAGGCGTTCATCTTTTCCGGCCGGTTGCGCCCGATCGAGTGGATGAGCCCGCGTCCGTTGGGCGCGAGACAGCGATCGATCACGTCGCCCAGGCCCGCGTAGTGATCGCGCCCGACATGCTCGAGCATGCCGACCGAGACGAACGCGTCGTATTCGCCGTCGATATTGCGGTAGTCGTCTTCCACGTACTCGATCTGGTGTACGAGCCCGAGCTGCTGCGCGTGCTCGCGCGCGTAGGCAATCTGCTCGTGCGAGATGTTGTAGGAGCGCACGCGCGCGCCGTACTTCTGTGCCATGTGCACCGCCAGTCCGCCCCAGCCGCAGCCGGCCTCGACCACGCGATCGCCGGGCTTCAGCCGCAGCTTCTTGCACACGTGATCCATCTTGGCGACCTGGGACTGCTCGAGCGTCAGGTTGGGGTCGGGAAAGTACGCGCAGGTGTATTGCATCGCCGCGCTGTCGAGCCACAGGCGATAGAACTCGTTGCCGAGATCGTAGTGATGATGGATGTTGCTGCGCGATCCCGCCAGCGTGTTGGCGCGCGGCCGATTGGTCAGGCGCGTGCGCAGCTTGGCGATGCGCGAGCGCCGTGCGGCGGCGCTCGAGGCGCGGTAGGCGCTCTCCAGAAACTCCACCAGGCTGCCGTTCACCTCGACCCGCCCGACGCTGTAAAGGTCTCCGAAGTGCAGGTCCGGGTTCATCAGCAGCTTGTAGAACGCACCGCGGTCGCGGATGTGTACGCGCGTCACCGCGCGGCTGCTGGCCGGCGCGACCTCCTGACCGTCCCAGAGGACGAGGGCAATCGAAGGATCGGCCAGCGCCTCGAGCAGCTGACGCCCGAGCGCCCGCTCGAGCGCCGAGGTGCGCCCCAGGCTGCGGCTGCTGTTGTCGTCGTTGATGTCGAGGTGCCCGTGGGTGGTGACTGGGATCGAGAGATCGCCGCTCTTGGCCTTCTTCATACCGTGCTGCATCCGTGTCGGTGTGTTACCGGCGCTAGATGCTACAGGCTAGCCGGTGGCTGTTACAAACCGGTTTACGGAGCCGGCGGGTCGGGCAGCGTCTTGCGGTAGCCGCGCGGGCGCAGGGCGACGGTGTTGTGCACGCGCGTGCACAGCGTTCCGTCGGCGAGGTAGTAGCCGAACTCGAAGGTCGGGGTGCTGCGGCCCTTGTGCGCGAGCTCTGCGCGGATGCGCTGCTCGATGGCCGGGTCGAAGTCGAAGCGCAGCTCGAGGTCCGTAGTGCCGGCATGCAGGAAGTCGAGCTTGAGGGCGCGCGTCCATACCGCATAGCCCGGGAACAGGCGCGCGCACGCGAGCGCGCCGATCGGGTCGGCGAGCGCCGCCTGAAACCCCCCGAACATCGAGTCGCCGAGATTGCGCGACACCGCCGTGAGCGGCAGGCGAATGCGCAGCCGTCGCCAGTCGGGGGCGAGCTCGACAACCCGGATGCGCATGAACCAGAACGGCGGATAGAGCTCGAGGCGCCGGCGCGGGCCGAGAAAGTCCAGACGCACGAGCAGCTTGAGCAGGTTCACAGGGCCCAGTCTGCCACGCGCCGGGGGACCGCCGCGAGCCGGGCCGGTGACGGCGGTCCGTCCATGTCTCTGTTTCGCCGGCGAAATCGTTCTACCGCGTCGCGGTTTCGTGGTATGGTGCCAGGCGCCTGACGGGCAGACCGGGGCGGGCGACGAATAACAAAGCGTGGAATGGGCCGGGGGCCAGAATGGACCAGCTGACGAACAAGGGTTTCCTCGCGCGCCTGTGGGGCCAGCGCGAGCCGAAAGAACCAAGGCCGGCGCAACGGCCCACGACGCCGACTGTGCAGGCGAAGGATGCGCTGGTCCTGGTGGTCGATGACTCGCGCACCATCGTCGTGGCCCTGCAACGCATGCTCGAGTCCGATGGCTATCTGTCGATGCCGGCCTTCGACGGTGTGCAGGCGGTGGAGCAGGCCAAGCGCCGCCTGCCGGACCTGATCCTGATGGACATCGTGATGCCGCGCATGAACGGTTTCGAGGCGATGCGTGCACTCGCCGCCGATCCACAGACCCGCCACATCCCCGTGATCATGGTCAGCGGCACCGAGAATCCGTCCGATCGCATCTGGGGCGCGAAGCTCGGCGCCAAGGCATTCATCGCCAAGCCGATCCGCCGCGACGAGTTGCTCGCCAAGATCGCGACGGTGCTGGCACTCTCGCGCCGCGGCGCGGATGCCGCCGCCGTGGCACCGGCCGCGGTCGAGTCGATCGCGCGCTAGCCAGCGCACGCCTCGCGCCGCGCACGCCATTCACCGCGCTGGCCCGAGCGCGTGGGCCGCACGCGGCACGGTTTCTATGGCGCCGCGGCGCGTGCATACTATCCTTACGACAGGATTGATCCAGCAAGGAAACTCCCGCGCATGAACATCAACAAGAAGTCGCTGATTCAGATCATCGTGCTGGTCGTGCTCCTCGTGGCCGGCGGCGGCGTGTTCCTGGCCACGCAGGAAGGCGGGCTCGGTTTCCTGTCCGATCTGATCCCGGGCCTGCAGCCGGAGCCGAAGCCGGCGCCGCCGGTGGCCGCACCGAAGCCCCAGGTGCCGCCGATCCCGGCGCAGCCGGCCAAGGGCAAGGTCGCCGGCAAGCCGTTCACGGTCGAGAGCGCCAGCATCGAAAACGGCGTGCTCACGCTCAGCCAGGGGGTGGGCGCGGATGTGGTGGAGATCGCGCTTGACCTGGGCACCAAGCGCTGGGAGGTGCCGGCCGGTCGCAACTTCAAGGTGCTCAAGCAGACCAAGGGCGAGCTGCCGCGCGTGACGCTGCGCATCACCGAGGCCGGGCAGGCGCTCGCCCCGCAGGTCTACGCCGAGGGTTATACGCTGCTGCTCGAGCTCGGCGCCGAGAAGGACAAGAAGCTGCCCGGCAAGCTGCGCCTCACGCTGCCCGATGAGCAGGAGAGCGTGGTCGCCGGCACGTTCGACGCGCAGGTGCGCGGCTTTCGCCTGATCGACGGCAAGCCGGACCTGTCGGCCGATTCGATCGAGACGCTGCAATACCTCGCGTTTCGCGAACTGCTGCGCGAGGACCCGGAGAAGGCCATCAGCGACGTGACCTTGCACGATGCCCGTATCGACGCCGCCGGCAAGGTGCCGAGCGGTTTTCTCGACATGGACTATCGCCTCGGCGGCGGCGCGCCGACCGCGCAGCGCTTCCAGTTTGCCAAGGAGAACGATGCCTGGCGGGTGCGCGGCACGCTGCGCGCCAATGAAGTGCCGGAGGCGCACCCGCAGGAGGCCCCGGGCGCAAAGGAGGCGCCGGCGGTGCTGGTCTATCTCGCCGCCAAGCGCCTCGAGTCGGCGGTTGCCAAGCACAAGCCCGAGCACGGCATCTACCGGGCCGAGTTCAGCGCGCGCCACAGCGACAAGACCCGGCTCGGCGTGACCGAGGTCAGCTACCGCCCGCAGCGGGACGCCGCGCCGGTCAAGGTTGCGTACCTCTTCCGCCTCAAGGGCAACGGCTGGGTGCTCGAGCGCGAGCTCGACGGCAAGGAACGCGTTAACCTCGACACCGGCCGCATCGAGCGCGCCAAGAAGTAACCGCTACCGCCAAACAAAGAACCCCGCACGCGGCGGGGTTCTGGAAAACGGGCGCTGTGTGCCGCCGCGCGCGTGACGGGCGGTGCGCTAGAGGGCGCGCACGAACGTCGCCTGCATTCCCTTCGGGCCCTTCTCGCTTTCGAATTCCACGCTCTGACCCTCGGCGAGCTTCTTGAAGCCCGAGCCCTGGATCACCGAGTAGTGCACGAACACATCCGGGCCCCCGTCCTGCGGCGCGATGAAGCCGAAGCCCTTCGTCTCGTTAAACCATTTCACTGTACCGGTACGCATCAAATGACCTCACTCGGAAAGAATGAACAAGGGACGTGCTGAAATGATGGGAATCTCGCGGAGATAACGGCCTGCAGAAAACCAGCATTGCAACCAACGGCAGCGCGCAGCTGCGCTTTCAGTATATCCGATGGCAATGCCCTGTACAGAATGCGCCCGCCCCGCCGTGCCGCCTAGGGTGGCTCTTCGGCCGGCGCCGTCAATGCCGCCTCGATCGCACCGTGCAGCTTGCCCGGATGGGCCTCGACCCTGAGCTCGGCATGGAAGTGTCCGTCGCGGTACAGGAACAAGGCCGGCAGATGGAACACGCCGAGCTCGTGGGCGAGCGCCGCGTCGCGTTCGGCGTCGACCTCGAACAGCCGTGCCGCGTGCGGGTGCGCCACGCGGTACTCCTCGAGCACGCGGCGCCAGTGGCGGCATGAGCCGCAGCCCTCGCGCGTCACGAACACCAGCGCCAGGCTGCGTGTGGCCGTGAGCGTGTGGTGAAAGGTGAACTGATCGAGGATCTCAAACGTGGCCATGCGCCGCGCATGCTAGCGCCGCTCGGCGCCCGCGCCAAGCGCGCGGCTAGATGGCCTGACGCAGCTGCGCCAGCCGGCGACGCCGGTCATCGAGCATGCCTTCATAAGTGCGCAGCATGGCCTTCTCGTAGGCGCAGTCATCGTGCAGCGCCAGCTCGCTCAGGCGCGTCTCGAGCTGTGTGATCTCGTGCTCGACCTGGGCGAGCTCGCTGTCAGTCGCATACAGGGCGTTGGGATGCATGAAGAACCTCGGGTCGTTTTTCCAGTGGGTGCCCACCCAAGCTAGCCGCTGCGTGTGACATTGGCATGAAGGCGCGCCGACCCGTGCGGGCGGGCGACGCTGACCGACGGCCGGTCGGGCGGGGGGCCGCGGACTTAAGGGCCGGCTAAGACCAGGTCGCTAGTTTGGCGGCATGGACAGCAATCCCCTTGGCCCCGCGTTGCCACGGGCACCGGCCGATGCGGCGCACGCGCCCGGCGCCGCGCGCACCCCGCAGCGCGTGGATATTCTCGGCCCGCACTGCGCACAGCGCGCGCAGGTCGAGGCGTTCATCCATCGCGACTATGCGCGCGCCTATGGCGCCGACATCCGCCACTTCCTGCCGCGGCTCATGCGTCTGCGCAGTGGCGACGGCGCGCTGCGCGGCGCGCTCGGATTCCGGAGCGCGCAGACGGGCGCGCTGTTCCTCGAGCAGTACCTCGACCAGCCGATCGAGGCCGCGCTCGGGGCGCGCATCGCGGGTACGGTCGCGCGTTCGCGCCTCATTGAGGTCGGCAACCTCGCGGTGGCCGAGGCGGGCGGCGCGCGCTGGCTGATCGCCGCGCTCACCGCCTACCTCAAGGCCGCCGGCTTCGACTGGGCGGTGTTCACCGGCGTCACCGCGCTGCGCAATGCCTTCGCGCGGCTGGGGGTGTCGCTCACCACGCTGGCGCCCGCCGATGCCACGCGTCTGCCGCCGGCCGAGCGCGCGCACTGGGGCCGCTACTACGACTCCGCACCGATGGTCGTTGCCGCCAACGTGCACCAGTCCTATGCGGCGCTGTGGCAGTCGCTGGGACTGGCGGCGCAGCACCATCAGTTGCGCCCGATGTGGATCAGCGCCTACACGGTCGGCCTGGCGAGCGCGGCATGAGATGGGTCCGATGAGCGCGATCCTGCAGGCAATCGAACCGCGCGCCGGGCGCCGCGCGCCCCGGCGCTGTACGGTCCGGAGGCGCGCCTGAGCTACGCCGAGCTCTCGCGCATGCTCGCGCACCTGGCCGGGCGGCTGCGCGCAAGCGGCGCGCGTGTGCTCGGGGTACTGCTCGACAACGGTCCGGCCTGGGTCGTGGCCGACCTCGCGGCGCTCGCGGCCGGGGTCACGCTCGTGCCGATTCCGACCTTCTTTTCCGCGGCGCAGTTGCGCCACGTGCTGACCGATGCCGGGGTCGAGGCACTGTTGTGCGCCGAGGCGGCCGCGCTGCGCGCGCTGCTGCGTGATGTGCCGATCACGGATGAACAGGACCTCGCGCTGGCCGGGCAGCGCTGCGCGCTGCTGCGCCTGGCGCCGACCGCCGCCCGGCCGCTGCCCGCGAACACCGCCAAGCTCACCTATACCTCCGGCACTACCGGTGAGCCGAAGGGGGTGTGCCTCACGCAGGCCGCGCAGGAGGCGGTTGCGCAGTCGCTGCTCGAGCGCGTCGGTGCCGCGGCGGTGCAGCAACACCTGAGCCTGCTGCCGCTCGCGACCCTGCTCGAGAACATCGGCGGGGTGTACGTGCCGCTGCTCGCGGGCGGCAGCGTGCATGTGCTGCCGCCGGCCACGGTTGGCATGCACGGCGCGGCCGGCCTCGACCCCGCGGTCCTGATCGCGGCGCTGCGTGCGCGGCGCGCAACGAGCGCCATCCTCATCCCGCACATGCTGCAGGCGCTGGTCGCCGCCCGGGCGGCACTGCCGGCCGCGCGCTTTCTCGCGGTCGGCGGTGCGCCGGTGGCGCCGCGTCTGCTGAACGACGCGCGCGCCCTCGCGCTGCCGGTGTATGAGGGCTACGGCCTGTCGGAGTGCGCCTCGGTGGTGAGCCTCAATGCGCCCGGCGCGGAGCGCGCCGGCAGCGTCGGGCGCCCGCTCGCGCACGTGCGCCTGCGCGTTGCCGCCGACGGCGAGATCTTCGTGGCCGGCAGCGTGTTCAGCGGTTACCTCGGCCAGCCAGCGGCGCTCGACGGCGGCTATGTCGCGACCGGCGACATCGGTTACCTCGACCGCGACGGGTTTCTGTTCCTGACGGCGCGCAAGAAGAACCTGTTCATCACCGCCTTCGGGCGCAATGTCGCCCCCGAGTGGGTCGAGCGCGAGCTCGCGCTGCATCCGGCGATCCGCCAGGCGGTGCTGTTCGGCGAGGGGCGTCCGTGGAATGCCGCCGTCATCGTGCGCTCGGCCGGGGCCACCCGCGCCCAGGTCGACGCCGCGGTGGCGAGCGCCAACCGCGAGCTGCCCGATTACGCGCGCATCGGGGCCTGGCTCGAGGCCGATGCCCCGTTCAGTCCGGACAACGGCCAGCTCACCCGCAACGGCCGGCCGCGGCGCGCGGCGATTCTCGCCGCCTACGGCGCGCGCCTCGAGCAGCTGTATGACCGTTCCCCCACCCGAGAGGTAGTTGCATGAGCTTCTATGACCAACTCGTGGCCGCGACCGAATCCGAGCGCGCGGCGTTCCTGGCCATTCCGTTCCTGCAGGACGGCGCCGCCGGCCGCCTGACACGCGCACAGTACATCGCCTTCCTCACCCAGGCGTATCACCACGTCAAGCACACACTGCCGCTGCTCATGGCCTGCGGCGCACGCCTGCCGGCACGGCTCGAGTGGCTGCGCACCGCAGTCGCCGAGTACATCGAGGAGGAGACCGGGCACCAGGAGTGGATCCTGAACGACATCGCCGCCTGTGGCGGGGATGCCGCGGCGGTGCGCGCGAGCGCCCCGGCGCTTCCGGCCGAGCTGCTCGTGGCCTACGCCTACGACACGATCGCGCGCGGCAACCCGGTCGGGTTCTTCGGCATGGTGTTCGTGCTCGAGGGCACGAGCGCGCAGCTCGCCACGCGCGCCGCCGAGAACCTGCAGGCGGCCCTGCGCCTGCCGAAGCAGGCGTTCAGTTACCTGCTGTCGCACGGTTCGCTCGACATCGGGCATGTCGATTTCTTCAAGCGCCTGATGAACCGTCTCACCGATCCCGCCGACCAGGCGGCCGTGGTGCATTGCGCCAAGGTCGTGTATCGGCTCTACGGCGAGGTATTCGCCGCCCTGCCACACCCGGCGCAATCGTCACCCCAACGGAGGTACGCATGAATCTCAAGGACTCCCGCATCCTGCTGACCGGCGCGGCCGGCGGCATCGGCCGCGCCACGGCCAGTCTGTTGGCGCGTCAG
>CAZVUN010000063.1:10456-15962 GCA_964629975.1 uncultured Acidiferrobacteraceae bacterium
CGCCCCCCCCACGGCCATGGCGCTGGCGCGCGCCGGTGCGCGCGTGGCGCTGGTCGATCGCGCGCTGCCGGCGCTGCACACACTGCTGTCCGAGATGCGCGTCGTCGGTGGCCAGGGCGCGGCGCTCAGCGCCGAGCTTGCCAGCGCGAGCGAACGCGAGCGCCTCGTGGCGCAGGCGTGCGCGGCCCTGGGCGGCCTCGACGTGCTGATCAATCTCGCCGGCGTGCTCGATTTTGCGCCGTTCGAGTCGCAGGACGTGGCCGCCCTGGAGCGCACCATCGCCATCAACCTCACCGCGCCGATGCACCTGGCGCAGGCCAGCGTGCGCGTGATGCGCGCCCAGGGTCGCGGGCGCATCGTCAACGTCGGCTCGACCTTCGGCTCCATCGGCTTTCCGTTCTTCGCCGCCTATGCCGCCAGCAAGTTCGGGCTGCGCGGCTTCTCCCAGGCGCTGCGCCGCGAGCTCGCCGGCAGCGGCATCGGTGTGACCTACGTGGCGCCGCGTGCCACGCGCACGCCGCTCAACTCGAGCCAGGTGGTGCGCATGAACGAGGCGCTCAAGGTGGCGATGGACCCGCCCGAGCGGGTGGGCGCGGCCATCGCGCGGGCGATCGCCGAGGAGCGCGACGAGGTCTACCTCGGCTGGCCGGAGAAGCTGTTCGTGCGCCTGAATGCCCTGCTGCCGGGGATGGTGGACGCCGCGCTCCGCAAGCAGCAGGCGCTGATGCGGGACTTCGCCGCCGGGACCGAGGCGAGGGCCGCGCGTCACGGCTGACGCGTCGGCGGATGCGCCAAGCAGGCGCGCGCCGGATGCGCGGCGCCGGCCGCGGCCGGCTATTCAAGCCGCGCGCGGCGCGCTATAAGGACGCTCATGCGTGTGCTGTTGGTGGAAGACGATGAGCTGCTCGGGGATGCCGTTCGTGCCGGGCTCATGCAGGAGCACTATGCCGTCGAGTGGGTGACCGACGGGCATGCGGCCGAGGCCGCACTGCAGGGGCGCCCGTTCGACGTGTTGCTGCTCGACATCAATCTGCCGTATCGCAGCGGCCTCGAGGTGCTGCGCCGGCTGCGCGCCGCAGGACGGCGGCTGCCGGTGCTGATTCTCACCGCGCGCGATACCGTCGCCGACCGCGTGCAGGGACTCGACGCCGGCGCCGACGACTATCTCGTCAAGCCGTTCGACCTCACCGAGCTCGCCGCCCGGGTGCGCGCGTTGCTGCGCCGCCAGCCCGGCGCCGCCGCGCTCATCCGTCACGGTGACATCGTGCTCGATACGGCGGCGCACACGGTCACGCGCAAGGGCGAGGCGGTCGAGCTCCCGCGCCGCGAGTTCCTGCTGCTCAAGACGCTGCTCGAGAACGCCGGGCGCGTCATGTCGCGCGCCCAGCTCGAGCAGGCGCTCTATGGCCTCAACGAGGAGGTCGGCAGCAACGCGGTCGAGGTGCACGTGCACCACCTGCGCCGCAAGCTCGGCGCGGAACTGATCCAGACGCTGCGCGGGGTCGGCTACCTCGTGGCGCGGGCCGACTGATGCACTCGCTGCGCGGCCGGCTGCTCGGGCGCCTGCTCACGCTGTTCCTGCTCGCCTGGGCGCTGCTCGCGGTGCTGTCGTATTTCGCCGCGCGCCACGAGATCGAGGAGCTGTTCGACGCCGAGCTCGCGCAGTCGGCGCGCGTGCTGCTCAACCTGGTGCGCCACGAGCTCGAGGAGTCCGAGGAGGACACCGCGACCGGGGTGATCGGCGCCGGGGCCCATCCCTACGAGGAGAAGCTCGCCTTCCAGGTGTGGCGCGCCGACAGGCTGCTGCTGCGCTCGGTCAATGCCCCGGCCGAGCCGATGGCGACGGCGGAGGCGTTCAGCGACCAGCGCATCGGCGCGCAGCAGTGGCGCGTCTTCACGCTGTTCGATGCGCCGCTCGGCGTGCGCGTGAGCGTCGGCGAGCGCGACGCGGTGCGCGATGAGCTGATCTACGACATCCTCGGCAACACGCTGCTGCCGGTGCTGTTGACGCTGCCGCTGCTGGTGGCGCTCATCTGGTCGGGCGTGAGCGTCGGGCTCGCGCCGCTGGCGCGCATCGGGGCGGAGATCGCGCGCCGTACGCCGCAGCAGCTCGAACCGCTCGCCACCGCGGGCGTGCCGGTCGAGGTCCGATCGCTGGTCGAGGCGCTCAACCGCCTGCTCGCGCGGCTCGAGGACGCGCTCACCAGCGAGCGGCGCTTCACCGCGAACGCCGCGCACGAGCTGCGCACCCCGCTCGCCGCACTGCGCGCGCAGGCGCAGGTGGCGCAGCGCGCCGGGAGCGACGCGGAGCGGCGCCACGCGCTCGAGAGAATCGTGCGTGGCACCGACCGGGCGACCCGCCTCATCGAGCAGATGCTGACGCTCGCGCGCATCGATCCGCAGTCGCTGCCGGTCCCGCAGGCCCCGGTCGACCTGTCCGCGCTCGCCGCCGAGGTGCTGGGCGAGCTCGCCCCGCAGGCGCTCGCGCGGCGCATCGAGCTCGCGCTGACCGATGCGCCGCACGCGCAGGTGGCGGGCGACGCGGCGCTGCTCGCCGTGCTGTTGCGCAACTTGGTGGACAATGCCATTCGCTACACGCCCGAGGGCGGGCACATCGAGGTGGCGCTCGCGCCCAGCGCACAGGCGGTCGAGCTGACGGTCACCGACAGCGGAGCGGGCATCCCCGCCGCCGAGCGCGCGCGGGTATTCGAGCGCTTCTACCGACTCGCCGACAGCGCGCGGGTCAGCGGCAGCGGGCTCGGGCTGTCGATCGTGCAGCGCATCGCCGATCTGCACGGCGCCCGCATCGCGCTCGAGGACGCCCCGGGCGGGGGCTTGCGGGTGCGGGTTCGCCTGCCGGCGCCGGCTCCGCTACCCTAGCGCCCGGTCCAGCACGCCGACGAGGAGGGACGGTGCAGATTCCCTGGTATGTGGCAGCGATCGGTGCCGCCATGGTGTGGGGCGTGCACTATCCGCTCGTCGACTACGCGCTCAGGCGCGTGTCGTGGGTGGCGGTGTTCGTGCTGACGCTGCTGCCGCTGCTCGTGGTGGTGCCGCTTTGCCACCGGCAGCTCGCGGCCGATCTTGCGGTGCTGCGCGCGCTCGACTGGCCGGCGCGCGCGCCGATCCTCGCCCTCGTGCTGACCAGCGCCGCCGGCGCGGTGCTGCTGTTCCTGTCGATCGCCGGCAAGAACGCGACACACGCCGCGTTGATCGAGATCTCCTACCCGGTGTTCGTGGTGCTGTTCGCGTGGTGGCTGTTCGGGGAATACCACCTCACGCCGCGCGTGCTGCTGGGGGCGGCGCTGGTGTTCGCCGGCGTGCTGCTGATCCTCTGGCACAACCCGTGACACCGGCCTGCCGCGCGTCGCGGCCGCCGGCGCGCGCCTAGAGGTTGTAGCCGGCCTCGTCGTGCAGCACGACGTCGAGCCCTTCGGTCTCCTGTTCCGCCGTGACGCGCAGACCCACGACGGCGTCGACCAGCTTGAGGATCACGAAGCTGAGTGCGCCGCTCCACGCCCCGGTGGCCGCGACCGCCGCGAGCTGCACCGCGAGTTGCTTGCCGAGCGTCATGCCCTCGGCGTAGCCAACGCCGCCCAGCACGCCGACGAACACTGCGGTGGCGAGCGTGCCGAGCACGCCGCCCACACCGTGCACCGGAAACACATCGAGCGAATCGTCGATCTTGAGCACGCGCTTGATGTACTGGGTGGCGAAGAAACACAGCACGCCGGCGCTGAGGCCGATCAGCACCGCGGCCAGCGGCCCGACGTAGCCGGAGGCCGGGGTGATGGTGCCCAGGCCCGCGACCATGCCGGTGACGATGCCGAGCACGGACGGTTTGCCGTGGCGCAGCCACTCGCAGCCCATCCAGGCGAGCGCACCGCTCGCCGCCCCGAGGTGCGTGACCAGCATGGCCATGCCGGCGGCACCGTCGGCCGCGAGCGCGCTGCCGGCGTTGAAGCCGAACCAGCCGACCCACAGCATGCCGGCCCCGGCCACGGTCATGGTGAGGTTGTGCGGCGGCATGGGGGTGGCCGGAAAGCCCTTGCGCGGGCCGAGCACCACGGCCGCCACCAGCGCCGCCACACCGGCGTTGACGTGCACCACCGTGCCGCCGGCGAAGTCGAGCACGCCGAGCTTGGCGAGCCAGCCATCGCCCCACACCCAGTGACACACCGGAAGATAGACCGCGAGCAGCCACAGCAGGCTGAACAGCAGCATGGCAGAGAACTTCATGCGCTCGGCGAAGCCACCGACGATCAGCGCCGGGGTGATGACGGCGAAGGTGAGCTGGAACATGAGGAACACGGTCTCCGGGATCGTGCCCTTGAGCGTCTGCGGCCCGATGCCGGCGAGGAGTGCCTTGGAGGCGCCGCCCAGCCAGGCGTTGAATGCCCCGCCGTCACCGAAGGCGAGGCTGTAGCCGATGAGCACCCACACGATCGAGGCCATGGCGCTGATGGCGAAGCACTGCATCAGCACCGATAGCACGTTCTTGGCGCGTACCAGCCCGGCGTAGAACAGCGCCAGGCCCGGCAGCGTCATGAACAGCACGAGCGTGGTGGCGGTGAGCATCCACGCGGTGTTGGCCGCGTCGAGGGCGGGTGTCTCGGCGGCGGCGAGGCCCGGAACGGCGAGCAGCGCACACGCGCCGACGCGCACGGCATGGGCAATGGCCATGGTCGATCTCCGGTCGGTAGGTGGCGGGGATTTACAGCGCCTGCGGGCCGGTTTCGCCGGTGCGGATGCGCACCACCTGCCCGAGATCGAAGACGAAGATCTTGCCGTCGCCGATCTTGCCGGTGCGCGCCGACTGGGTGATGGCCTCGATGACGCGCTCGACCATGGAATCGTCGATCGCGATTTCGACCTTGACCTTGGGCAGGAAGTCGACCACGTACTCGGCGCCGCGGTAGAGCTCGGTGTGGCCCTTCTGGCGGCCGAAGCCCTTGACCTCGGTGACCGTGATGCCCTGCACGCCGATCTCCGACAGCGCCTCGCGCACGTCGTCGAGCTTGAAGGGTTTGATGATGGCGGTGACGAGTTTCATTGTTATCGTGCCTCCAGGTGGCGGGATGCGCGCGCGATCATATGACGAGCGCGGGGGAAGTTAAAGGCGCGACCGGGCCATCCGTGGCCCGCGCCCCTCGCCTCGCTCCGATTGGCGAAGGCGCGACCGGGCCATCCCGGCAACTGCTCCTTGCGTTGCTCTACCTCCCGCCATCCATGGCGGTCGCATGGCCCGCGCCCCTCGCCTCGCTCCGATCGGCGAAGGCGCAAGCGCGGATCAGCCGAATTCGTGACGCCCGCCGCGCAGGGCCTTCCACTGGCGCACCATGATCACCGTCTTGTGCAGGGTGGCTTCGTCGATTTGCGCCACATCCAGACCTACCTCGAGCGCCCGGTGTGCCGTGCCGCGGGCGCCGACCTCGATGTAGCGGCGCGCACCCGGGGCGAGGCGCCGCACGTGCGCGTGCCATACGACCGGCGCGCCCCGGAAGGG
>CAZVUN010000064.1:0-15891 GCA_964629975.1 uncultured Acidiferrobacteraceae bacterium
AGCTCGTGCAGGCACTCGAAGTACGCCATCTCCGGCGGATAGCCGGCCTCGACCAGCGTTTCGAAGCCGGCCTGCACCAGGTGCGTGGCACCGCCGCACAGCACCGCCTGCTCGCCGAACAGGTCGGTCTCGGTCTCGTCCTTGAAGGTGGTCTCGATGATGCCGGCGCGCCCCCCGCCGATGGCCGCGGCATAGGACAGCGCGGTGGCCTTGGCGCTTCCCGAGGCGTCCTGCTTGACCGCGATCAGGCACGGCACGCCGCCGCCCTGGGTGAAGGTCGAGCGCACCAGGTGCCCCGGGCCCTTGGGCGCGACCATGATGACGTCGAGGTCGGCGCGCGGCTGGATGAAGCCGAAATGGATCGAGAAACCGTGCGCCACGGCGAGCGTCGCGCCCTGCTTGAGGTTCGGCTCGATGCTTTCCTTGTAGAGCTTCTTGTGCTGTTCGTCCGGCGCCAGGATCATCACCACGTCCGCCTCCCGGACCGCGTCGGGGATGTTCTTGACGGTGAGACCGGCGTTCTTGGCCTTGGCGACCGACGCCGAGCCCTCGCGCAGCGCGACGCGCACATCCACACCGCTGTCCTTGAGATTGAGCGCGTGGGCGTGACCCTGCGAGCCGTAGCCGACGATCGCAACCTTCTTGCCACGAATGATGGAAAGATCCGCGTCTTTGTCGTAATAGACCTTCATGTCAACCCCTGCTTTTTGTTTCCTGGTTTCTGGTTTCGAGTCCCGGGTTGGACGGCTTCGGGCCTAGGAAAGCTCGCGGCCCGAGACGCGAAACCCGACACTGCGGTTCAAGCCCGCAGGCTCTTCTCGCCGCGCGCGATGCCGGACACGCCGGAGCGCACGGTCTCGACGATGCCGGCGCCGCGCACCGCCTGGATGAAGGCATCGAGCTTGTCCCCCGTGCCGGTCAGCTCGATCGTGTAGGTCTGCTCGGTCACGTCAATGATGCGACCACGGAAGATGTCGACCAAGCGCTTGACCTCGTCGCGCATGCTGCCGGAGGCCTTGACCTTGATGAGCAACATCTCGCGCTCGATGTGCGTGCCCTCGGTCAGGTCGATGAGCTTGACCACGTCAATGAGCTTGTTGAGCTGCTTGGTGATCTGCTCAATCACCTCGTCCGAGCCGCGCGTGACCAGCGTCATGCGCGACAGCGTCGGGTCCTCGGTCGGCGCCACGGTGAGCGATTCGATGTTGTAGCCGCGCGCGGAGAACAGCCCGGCCACGCGTGACAGCGCACCGGCCTCGTTCTCCAGCAGGATCGAGATGATGTGGCGCATCAGGCCAGCTCCCGCTCGTCCGCCGCGCGCGCCTGCGCCGGCGACAGCACCATCTCGTGCTGCCCCTTGCCAGCGGCGACCATCGGGTAGACGTTTTCCGACTGATCGGTGATGAAGTCCATGAACACCAGGCGGTCCTTCCGCTTGAGACCGTCCTTGAGCGCGCCCTCCACGTCCTCGGTGCGCTCCACGCGGATGCCGACATGCCCGTAGGCCTCGGCCAGCTTGATGAAATCCGGCAGCGCATCCATGTACGAGTGCGAGTAGCGCGACTCGTAGAAGAACTCCTGCCACTGGCGCACCATGCCCATGTAGCGGTTGTTGAGATTGACGATCTTGATCGGCAGATCGTACTGCTTGCAGGTCGAGAGCTCCTGGATGCACATCTGGATCGAGGCCTCGCCGGTCACGCACACCACCGTCGCGTCCGGATGGGCGAACTGCACCCCCATCGCAGCCGGCAGGCCGAAGCCCATGGTGCCGAGACCGCCGGAGTTGATCCAGCGGCGCGGCTTGTTGAACTTGTAGAACTGCGCGGCCCACATCTGGTGCTGGCCCACGTCCGAGGTCACGAACGCATCACCGAGGGTGAGCTCGTGCAGCTTCTCGATCACGTACTGCGGCTTGATCAGCTGGCTCTTGCGGTCGAACGCCAGGCAGTCGAGCTTGCGCCACGCGTTGATTCTCCCCCACCAGGCGTCGAGGGCCGCAGCGTCGGGCTTGTGCTTCGACTCCTTGGCAACCTTGATCATGTCGCGCAGCACCGCCTTCACGTCGCCCACGATCGGCACGTCGACGCGCACGTTCTTCGAGATCGACGCGGGGTCGATGTCGATGTGGATGATCTCGGCCTGGGGGCAGAACTTCTTGACGTCGCCGGTGACACGGTCGTCGAAACGCGCCCCGACGGCGAGCAGCACGTCGCACTCGTGCATGCCCATGTTGGCCTCGTAGGTGCCGTGCATGCCGAGCATGCCGACGAACAGCGGGTCGTTGGCCGGGAATGCGCCGAGCCCCATCAACGTGTTCGTGCACGGGTAGCCGAGCAGGCGCACGAACTCGGTGAGCTCGGCCGCGGCCTCGCTCAGGATCACGCCACCCCCGGTATAGATCATCGGGCGCTTGGCGCCGAGCAGCAGATCGACCGCGCGCTTGATCTGGCCCGGGTGGCCCTTGGTCACCGGGTTGTAGGACCGCAGCTCGACCCTGGATGGATAGTGGTACTCGCAGCGCGCCGCGGTGACGTCCTTCGGGATATCGACGAGCACCGGACCGGGGCGGCCGGTGGTGGCGATATAGAACGCCTTCTTGACGACGGTGGCCAGGTCTTTCACGTCCTTGACCAGGAAATTGTGCTTGACGCACGGGCGCGTGATGCCGACGGCGTCCACTTCCTGGAACGCGTCGTTGCCGATGAGCGCGGTCGACACCTGGCCGCTGAACACCACGAGCGGAATGGAGTCCATGTAGGCGGTGGCGATGCCGGTCACGGTATTGGTGACACCCGGGCCGGAGGTCACCAGCACCACGCCCGGCTTGCCGGTCGAACGCGCGTAGCCATCGGCCGCATGGGTCGCGCCCTGCTCATGGCGCACCAGGATGTGCTTGACGTCCTCCTGGCGGTAGAGCGCATCGTAGATGTGCAGTGCTGCGCCCCCCGGATAGCCGAACACGTATTCGACGCCCTCGTCTTTCAGACAACGGACAAAGATTTCTGCGCCAGTCAGTTCCACAGCCGCCTCGGGAAAACAAGAAAGCCCGTCCTGCCCCAAAACCGGGCACGAGCGGGCCCCTTACAGCCTGTTCCGGTTTACTCGCGCTGAAACTTACTTATAAGAGTGCGCACGGTCAATGGGTTCGCGCAAAAACAGCCGGTTTTCGCGGCGTGAAAAGCCGCCGCCCCGAGCCGCCGGCCCTTGGCGGCGTCGGGCAACGCGTGAGCGGCAGTCGCCGTCACGCGCCTGCCGCATTGACCTCACGCGCGGCGCGCCGCCCGGACTCGAGCGCCCCCTGCATCCACGCATTGCCGGACGCCGACGTATGTTCCCCGGCGAAATGGATGCGCCCCTCGACCGCCGCGGCAGCGACCGCCTGTCCGGGCGCCGGCGCTGAATAGGCGCCACCCGCCCAGCGGTCCTGGCACCAGTACTTCTCGACGACGCGCTCGACGCTCGCACGCGCACCGGGAAACACCTCCTCGAGGCGGTCGAGCGCCACCTCGATGCGGCCGCCTTCGCCATGCGCCAGCATCTGGATCGCCTGGGTGTGGCGCAGGTAGATCTGCAGAAGTCCGCGCGTGCCGGCCTGGTGCAGGCTCGGCTGCCAGATCTCGGCGGGCCAGTCGGTGATGGCGAAGCCGTTCTCGCCGCGCGCCTGCCAGAAGCGGCTGCGCGTCTGCACGCACATGCGCGCCGCCATGGCATAGGCGAGGTCTTCGATCACCGCACGCTTCGGCGCGCTCCACGCGGGCGCCACCTCGATGTGGCGCAACACCGGAAACGGAACGGCACACACCACACGATCGGCTTGCATGCTGTGCATTGTCCCGCGCTGCGCAAAGTGCACGCGCACCCCCTGCGACTCCTGCTCGATGCGCCGGACCGGGGATGCGTAGATCACGCGCGCCCCCAGTTGCACGGCGAATGCGCGCGGCAGCAGGTCATTGCCGCCGCGAATGCGGCTCCAGCGGGCACGCCCGTTCAGGCGGATGCCATGCCACTCCCCGTCCAGATGCGAACCCACCTGCGCCTGCACGGCATCGGCGAACGCGCGCCATTGCAGGTGCCGGCGCTGGCCGTCCAGCCAACCGACCAGCAGACCATCCGCCGGGTAGAACGGTTCGAGTGGCAGACCGAACTGGCGCACGTAGCGCAACGTCAGCGCATGGCCGTCGGCGATGCGCGCGGCGCCGGCCTCCGCCCACAGACCATCGGCCAGCGGCTCGCGGAAGGTCAGCACCCGCCCGCCCGGTCGTGACTGGGCCTCGAGCACCACGACATCGTGCCCCGCGCGCGTCAGCTCATACGCCGCCGACAAGCCGGCGAGCCCGGCGCCCACCACGATGACTCTCCTGGCCGGACCGCGACGCTCGAGCACCTCCTCGGATTCGCAGGCCGTGAGCGCCACACCCAACGCGCCGGAGGCGCACGCCGCCACGGCACCCGCGGCGTACCTCAACAGCGCGCGCCGAGATTCATTCGCCGCCGCGACCGCCGGCTGACCGGGTGGCCGTGCGCGAACGCATGGCGTGCCGCGCATCGGACGCGACGTCATGCGCACGCAAGACACGCTGCCGCACTCATTCGGGGCGCTCGATCACGCAGACGCCCCACACCCTTCCGGCGAACGCAGCTAGGCACGGCGCCAGGTCGTACCGGCCGGACCGTCCTCAAGCAGGACCCCCTGACGCTTGAGTTCATCACGGATGCGATCGCTCTCGGCCCAGTTCCTGGCCTTGCGGGCGGCCGTACGCTGGGCGATCAGCGCCTCGATCTGCTCGGCGCTGAGCCCCGCGCCGGCCTCCCCGCCCTGAAGAAACGCATCCGGGCGGCGTTGCAGCAACCCGAGGATCGCACCCAGACGCCGCAGGCTCTCCGCATACTGCGCCGCCACCTGCGGCGCGCTGTCCCGCAGGCGGTTGATCTCGCGTGCCAGATCGAACAGCACCGACAGCGCCTCCGCGGTGTTGAAGTCATCGTCCATCGCGGCCAGGAAGCGTGCCTCCTGGTCGCCCGCGCCTGCCTGCGCGCTCGTCGGCAGGCCCTTGAGGGCGGTGTAGAGGCGCGCGAGCGCGCTCTTCGCCTGCGCCAGCGACTCGTCCGAATAGTCGAGCGGACTGCGGTAGTGACTGGCGAGGATGAAGTAGCGCACCACCTCGGGATCGTATTGCTTGAGCACCTCGCGCACGGTGAAGAAATTGCCGAGCGACTTCGACATCTTCTCCTCATTGACGCGCACGAAGCCGACGTGCATCCAGGTGTTGACGAACCGCTCGCCGGTCGCGGCTTCGCTCTGGGCGATCTCGTTTTCGTGGTGCGGAAACTGCAGATCGCGGCCACCGCCGTGGATGTCGAAATGCGGCCCCAGGCAATGCGTGGACATGGCCGAACATTCGATGTGCCAGCCGGGCCGGCCCGGGCCCCAGGGCGAGGCCCACTGCGGCTCGCCGGGCTTGGCGGCCTTCCACAGGACAAAGTCGAGCGGGTCTTCCTTGTCCTCGCCGACTTCCACGCGCGCGCCGACGCGCAGGTCGTCGAGCGACTTGCCGGACAACGCGCCGTACGGGGAGAACTTGCGCACACGATAGTAGACGTCGGCATTGGCGGCACGGTAGGCGTAGGACTTGTGCTGCAAGGTCGCGATCATGGCCAGCATCTGATCCATGTACTGCGTGGCGCGCGGCTCCAGGTCGGGCGGCAGGACCCCCAAGGCGCGCTCGTCCTCGTGCATGGCGTCGATGAAACGCGCCGTGAGGGCACGGAAGTCTTCCTTGTTCTCGTTGGCGCGCTTGATGATCTTGTCGTCGATGTCGGTGATATTGCGCACGTACGTCACCTTGTAGCCGCGCGCGCGCAGGTAGCGCGCCACCATGTCGAACACCACCATGACGCGCGCATGCCCGAGGTGGCAGTAGTCGTACACGGTCATGCCGCACACGTACATGCGCACCTCGCCCGGCACGATCGGCGTGAATGGTTCCTTCGCCTTGGTGAGGCTGTTGTAGATCTGAAGCATGGCGTGCGGTTCTACGTCTGTGGTTTCGCGTTGCCGGCCCCGGGTCTCGCCCTGACACTAGAAACCATTGGAGGCACCATACGGCGCCAGGCGCCGGCGTGCGCGCTCCACGCCCATCAGCGGCAGGAGTTTCGCCATCTCGGGGCCGTCGAGCTCGCCGGTGAGCGCCGCGCGCAGTGGCTGGAACAGGGCCTTGCCCGAGACGTTGAGCATATGCCTGATCGTGTTGCTCACTGCCTGGAAGTCGGCACCGTGCTTTTCGAGCGCGCGGCGGGCCGCGTCGAAGAACTCCGCGCCGGCCGCGACGATGACCTGGTGCGCGGCGTGCCCCGGCACCAGTGCCTCGCCAAAGACCACCTGCGCCCAGCGCAGCGCGTCGGCCGGGAATACCAGATTGCCACGCACCGCGTCGAGAAACGCCTCTCGCTTGGCGGGCGGCACGAGCGCGTGCACCGCGGGCCCCATCCACGCCCACAGCTCGGCGCCCGCAGCATGCAGCACCGCCTGGTGCTGCCAGTGAAGGAGGTGCATCTCGTCGTAATGCGCCGGCGCGCGATGCAGGCGCTCCACGGCGAAGGCGCGGGCGAGCGCCTCGAGATCAAGAAATCCCGTCGCCTCGTAGGTGTGCCCGAGGCGCGCAAGGTAGTTGTTGATCGCCGACGGCAGGAAACCGGCGAGCCGCAGCTCCTCGATGCTCTTGGCCCCGGCGCGCTTCGACAGCGGTGTGCCATCGGCCCCCACCACCAGGGCGATGTGCGCATACTGCGGGATCGGCAGCTCGAGCGCGCGCAGCAGCAGGATCTGGCGCGGCGTGTTGGTGAGGTGATCCTCCCCGCGCAGCACGTGCGTCACGCCCATGAGCGCGTCGTCCAGGGCGTTGCAGAAGAAGAATGCCGGCGTGCCATCGGAGCGGCGGATGACGAAATCGCCGATGTCGTCGGTGGAAAAGCGCTGCGGGCCGCGCACCTGGTCGGTGAACTCGATCGTCTGCCCGTCCGGCACACGAAAGCGCAGCGTGGCCGGCAGCCCGGCGGCGAACTTCTCCTGCACCGCCCAGCGGTCGAGGTCGCGGCAGCGCCCGGCGTAGCGCGGCGGGCGTCCGGCGGCGATCGCGGTCTTGCGCGCCACGGCCAGCTCGTGCTCGCTGCAGAAGCACGGATAGGCCAGCCCGGCGCGCTCGAGCGCATCGAAATAGCGCTGGTAGATCTCGCCTCGCTGCGACTGGGCGTAGGGTCCGTGCGCACCGCCCACCTCCGGACCCTCGTCCCAGGCGAGCCCGAGCCAACGGAGATCGGCCTGCAACGCCTGGGCGTACGTTTCGTGCCCGCGCATCGCGTCGGTGTCCTCGAGCCGCAGCAGGAACACGCCGCGCTCGCGGCGCGCCAGCAGATAGTTGAACAAGGCGGTGCGGATATTGCCGAGGTGCAGCAGGCCCGTGGGGCTGGGGGCGAAACGGCACTTGAACGGGGCGGACGGCATGCGCGCGCATGGTAGCGAAACTGCCTGTGCGACGAAACCCTGACGGTTGCGCCGCCCGGACGCGTCAGGGACAATGCCACGCAAAGGGTGCGCGGCGCTTGCCATGCGCGCGACGCGTGCGCCCGTGGTCACCCCCGAACCGGCAAGCGAGAACCCGCCCATGAAAGCCCAGATCAAGACCAACTACGGCACCCTGACGATCGAGCTGTACCCGGACAAGGCGCCCAAGACCGTCGCCAACTTCGTGGCCTACGCGCGCGCGGGGTTCTACGACGGCACCATCTTCCACCGCGTCATCGACGGCTTCGTGATCCAGGGCGGCGGCTTCGGTCCCGGCATGACCCAGAAGGTCACCAACAAGCCGATCGAAAACGAAGCGAACAACGGCCTGCGCAACGCGCGCGGCACCCTTGCCATGGCGCGCACCTCGGATCCGCACTCGGCGAGCAGCCAGTTCTTCATCAATCTCGCCGACAACGATTTTCTCAACTTCACGGCCCCTACCCCGCAGGGCTGGGGCTACTGCGTGTTCGGCAAGGTGATCGACGGCATGCACATCGTCGATCAGATCAAGGGCGTGCCGACCGGCAACAAGCTCGGCCACAAGGACGTGCCGCTGTCCGACGTGATCCTCGAGCGCCTGACGATACTCGAGGACGCCTGAGCGCGTCATGGCGGCACCGGAAACGCTGTTCATCTCCGATCTGCACCTGAGCCCCGAGCGCCCGGCGATCACGGCGCTGTTCCTGCAGTTCCTGCGCACCCGCGCGCGCGGCGCCGCGGCGCTCTACATCCTCGGCGACCTGTTCGAGTACTGGCTGGGCGATGAAGCGCTCGCGCATCCGGCGGTGCGCCCGATCGCCGCGGGCCTGCGCGAGCTCACCGCCGCCGGCGTGCCGGTGGCGGTGCTGCACGGCAACCGCGACTTCCTGCTCGGTGCACGGTTCGAGGCCGAGACCGGCTGCCGCGTCCTGCCCGACCCGACGCGCATCAACCTGTATGGCACGACGGTGCTCATCAGCCACGGCGACCAGCTGTGCACCGATGACGTCGACTACATGCGGCTGCGCACGCTGGTGCGCGACCCGCAATGGCAGCGCGCGTTTCTCGCCAAGAGCCTGGCCGAGCGCCAGGCGATGGCCTTGCAGCTGCGCGAGACCAGCCGGGCCGCGGTGGTGCAGAAGAGCGCCGAGATCATGGATGTCAATGCCGGCACGGTCGCGGCGTTCCTGCGCGCCTACGGCGTCTACGACCTGATCCACGGCCACACCCATCGCCCCGGCGAGCATCGCTTTACTGTCGACGGGCACGCGGCGCGACGCGTGGTGCTCGGCGACTGGTACGAGCAGGGCAGCGTGCTCACCTGCACGGCGCACGGCTGGCAGCTGCAAACGCTGCCGCTCGCCGCGGCCTGAGTCTCAGCGCGGCGCGCCGCGCCCGCGCAGCGCATCGATCGTGATGCGCGTGTAGCCGGCCGGCAACTCGAACAGACTGGCATCCACCGCCACGTCGCTGCGGTAGTCGGTCAGCTCGCCGACCCGCCCATCGGCGTCGGCGTAGCGCACCGGCAGTCCATGCGCGAGATGGCGCGCCGGCGCGTAGATGCTGTTGGCCAGCGTGCACGGTGTCTGCAGCGACGCCGGGGTCCAGGCCAGCGTGCGCGCCTGCTCGGCGGCGAGCGCCTCGCGGTACTCGCGCCACAGTGCCACGACCTGCGGCAGCAGTCCGTCGGCCGCGTACAGGTCGTAGCAGGTGCGGCCGTTGGTCAGCAGCCGGTAGTGACGCACCGCCTTGCCGGCGACGGGCGGGACACGATCGGACTGCTCCACCACCTGATGCTCGAGTGCAAGCGGCGCGCGTCCCGGCGCTGCCGCGCGCGCGATCACCAGGATGCTCTTCTCGCCCGCCGTGACGCTGTAGATGGTCCGGGTGTCGCGGTCGAACAGCAGAAAGTCGTCCTCGCCCGCCCCCGCGCCGTCGTCGATGCGCAAATAGCGCTGCGTGAACAGCATGCGCGTGGCATAGCGATCGGTGCCCGCCTCCTGTTCCTCGTAGTGCAGCACGGTGGCGCGCTCGGCGCGCGCCGCGCCGGCCGCCAGCACCGCGGCGCTGAACAGCGCCACCCCTACCCGCTTGGCCGCGTATCCCCTGGTCATCGTGTCGCTTACTCCTTACTCCCCGCGCAGGCCGATCATCAGGTCCATCACATTCGTGCCGGTCGGGCCGGTGTGCACCAGATCGCCGCTCGCCGCCAAGAACGTGCCGGCGTCGGCCGCCGCCAGTGCCTGCCGCGCATCGAGACCACTCAGCGCACCGCGCGCCACGCTGCCGCCATCGACCAGGGCACCGGCATCCCCGGTCGGACCGTCGGTGCCGTCGGTGCCGGCCGCCAGCAGCGCGACCGGTGCCTGCCCCTGCAGGCGCAACGCCGCCGCCAGCGCCAGCGTCTGGTTGCGCCCGCCGCGCCCCGGGTGCGGGGGCAGGGTCACGGTGGTCTCGCCGCCCCAGATATGTACCACACCGGGGGCGGCGGCCAACAGGCGCTGCGCCAGGCGGTCGCCGGCGGTGCGCGCCTCACCGGCGATGAACTCGGGCTCGATGACCGCGCGCCGGCCGAGTCCGGCGGCGGCCCGGGCCGCGGCGCGCTTGGCATCGTCCAGGGTCGCCACGATCGTGTAGTCAACCGACGCAAAGCACGGATCGTGCGCCGGCGGCAGCGGTGACGCGTGCTGCAACGCCGCCTGCACGAACGCCGGGGCGTGCGCGAAATCGGGTTCGCTGCCGGTCTCGGCGACCAGCGGCCCCGAGCCAATGGCGCGCGGATCGTCGCCCGGCACATCCGAGATTGCGAGGCAGCGCACCGGATGCGGGTGCAGCAACTTGGCCAGGCGCCCGCCCTTGAGGCGCGACAGCCGCTTGCGGATGCGGTTCATCGCATTGATGTCGAGACCGCTGGCGAGCATCCACTGCGTGATGGCGCGCAACTGCGCCAGATCGAGTGTCGGCGCGAGCGCCTCGACGAGCGCCGAGGCGCCGCCCGACAGCAGCACCAATACCGGTGCGCCCGGCGGCAGCGCCGCGACAAACGCCAACACCCGCTCCCCGGCCGCGAGGCTGCGCGCATCGGGCAGCGGATGGCCGGACTCGATGAGCGGATACGGCAGGTGCACGCCGCCGGCGTCCTTGGTGACGATGAGCGCATCGCGCACAGCGCTGCCGAGCGCGTCCATCGCCCCCTGCATCATCGGCACGGCCGCCTTGCCGAGCGCCAGCACGTATACGCCCGAGGCGACAGGCCGCGCCTGCAGCGCGCTGCGCACGCACTCGCGACCGTGTACCGCACCGAGCGCCGCAGTGAAGAGGGTCAGCAGGTCACGGCGAATCTGATCAAGCGCGGTCATGGCATTGCGCGCGCACCGACGCGAGCACGGCTCGCACGCCTAGGCGCTCTGGTCCGCCAGCCACAGACGCAGGCGCAAACCCCACTCGCTGGTGAAGCCGACCTCGCGAAAGCGGATCTGGCGCTGGCGGTCGACGACGAAGAAGGTCGGCGTGGCACGCACGCCCCAGTTGGCGGCCTGCTCGCCGCCGTGGTCATTGAGCGTGGCGGCCTTGAGACCGTGCTCCTCCAGGTAACGCGCGAGCTCGGTGTCGGTGCCGGATTGCAGCGCGACCGTGATGACCGGCCAGTCGGCAGCGACCGATTCAATCGTGCCGTGCTCCAGCCGGCACACCGGACACCAGGTCGCCCAGAAATAGACGAGTGTGGCGCGGCCCCCGCTGCCGAGCGCCAGGGCACGCCCGTCGACCGCGGTGCCGGACAGCGCCGGGGCGAGGCCGATGACGAGGCTGCGCTGCTGATAGGCGCGCACGCCGGCGATCGCCGCCAGCACCAGCGCGAGCGTCACGCCGCGGCGCAGCCACTTGTTCTGCCACGCCTGGCGCAACCGTGCGGTGCTGAGCTGCCACGCGTTCACGCCCCGAGCCCGCGCGCCAGATCGCGTGTGAGATCAGCGACGTCTTCGAGCCCGACCGACAGGCGAATCAAGCCGTCGCCAATGCCGGCCTCCAGACGCTGTTCGGGTGTCAGGCGCCCGTGCGTGGTCGTGGCCGGATGGGTGATGGTGCTCTTGGTGTCGCCCAGATTGGCGGTGATGGAGAACACGCGCGTCGCGTCGACCACGCGCCACGCCGCCTCCTGGCCGCCCGCGACCTCGAAGGCCACGATCCCGCCGAAGCCCGATTGCTGGCTCCTGGCGAGCGCGTGCTGCGGGTGCGACTCGAGGCCCGGATAGTAGACGCGCGTGACACGCGGCTGCTGCTCGAGCCAGCGCGCCAGCGCGAGCGCGTTGGCGCTGTGCGCCTGCATGCGCAGGCTGAGCGTCTCGAGTCCCTTGAGGAACACCCAGGCGTTGAACGGGCTCATGCTCGGGCCGCAGGTGCGCAGGAACGAGAACACCTCCTTGCCGACCAGCTCCCGGTTGCCAACCACCGCCCCGCCGACGCAGCGCCCCTGGCCGTCGAGGTACTTGGTGGCGGAGTGAATGACAATGTCGGCGCCGAGCGTGAGCGGCAGCTGCAGCGCCGGGGTGCAGAAGCAGTTGTCCACCACGAGCCACGCACCGCGCGCATGCGCGAGCGCCGCCAGGCGCGCGATGTCGGCGAGCTCGGTGAGCGGATTGGATGGCGTTTCCAGATACAGCAGCCGGGTGTTGGGGCGGATGGCCTGCTCCCACGCGCGATAGTCCGACAGCCCGACGTAGCTGGTCTCGACGCCAAAGCGCCCGAGGTAGTTGTTGAGCAGCAGCACCGTCGGCCCGAACACGTTGCGCGAGGCCACGACGTGGTCGCCGCTCCTGAGCAGCGCCATGCCGACCGCGAGGATTGCCGCCATGCCCGAGGCCGTGGCCACGCACGCCTCACCGCCCTCGAGCGCCGCCAGGCGCTCCTCGAAGGTGCGCACCGTGGGATTGGTGAAGCGTGAATAGATGTTGCCGGGCTGCGCGCCGCAGAAGCGCGCCGCCGCCTCGGCCGCGCTCGCGAACACGAAGCTCGAGGTCGGGAACAGCGCTTCGGAATGCTCACCCTCGGCGGTGCGATGCTGACCGGCGCGCACCGCGCGCGTGGCAAAACCCCAACTGCTGTCGTCGTCTGTGGACATGGGCAACCTCACTGGTGACCGACGGTGCGCTGCGCGCGCGGCGCAGCGCCACGAGGCGGGCCACGAAAATGAAAAAAACCCGCCGGGGCAGCCAAAGCGGGTTTGATCACGGATGCCGCGCTTTAGCTGCATTTTTGGAGCGCCCGCAAGCTGCACTGCTCAAATCGGCGCTAGCGACCAGACCTTGAATCGGCGCGTGTACGGCTGTCAACGGTTCATGGGAAAGGTCAGCACCTCGGCGGTCAGGACCTCGCTCTGGCCCTGCGCCTCGCCGCGGCGCGCGCCCTGCGCGGCGTCGCAGCGCACGCGCTCGATGCGCTCGAGGTACGCCTGGCTCACGTCGCCGGTGATGTACTCGCCGTTGAAACACGAGGCGTCGAAACGCGCGATCGCGGGATTGCCCTCGCGCGCCGCCTCGATCATGTCGGCGTGATCCTGGTAGATCACGCGATCCGCGCCGATCTCTGCCGCGATCTGCTCGTCACTGCGACCGTTGGCGATGAGCTCGCTCACCGCCGGCATGTCGATGCCATAGACGTTGGGAAAGCGCACCGGCGGCGAGGCCGAGGCGAAGTACACCTTGCGGGCGCCGGCCTCGCGCGTCATCTGGATGATCTGCTGGGAGGTGGTGCCGCGCACGATCGAGTCATCGACCAGCAGCACGTTCTTGCCCTTGAACTCGAGATCGATGGCATTGAGCTTCTGCCGCACCGAACGCTTGCGCTGCGCCTGGCCCGGCATGATGAAGGTGCGCCCGATGTAGCGGTTCTTGATGAAGCCCTCGCGGTACTTGAGGCCGAGCTCGTTGGCGAGCTGCAGTGCCGAGGTGCGCGAGGTGTCGGGAATCGGGATCACCACGTCGATGTCGTGGTCCGGCCAGACGCGCTGGATCTTGTGCGCCAGTCGCTCGCCCAGGCGCATGCGGGTCTTGTGTACGGAAATGCCGTCGAGGATCGAATCCGGGCGCGCGAAGTACACGTACTCGAAGATGCACGGGGCATGCAGCGTGCTCTCCGCGCACTGCCGGCTGTGCACCTGGCCGCTCAGCTCCACGTAGATCGCCTCGCCCGGTGCGACATCGCGCACCAGCTTGAAGCCGACCACATCGAGCGCCACCGACTCCGAGGCGAACATGTACTCCGGCCCGTCGTCGGTCTCGCGCCGACCGAATACCAGCGGGCGTATCCCGTGCGGGTCGCGGAAGGCGAGGATGCCGAAGCCGGCGATCAGCATGGTCACGGCGTAGGCGCCGCGCGCGCGCCGGTGCAGCGCGGACACGGCGCGGAACACCTGCTCCGGGGTGAGGCGCAGCTTGGCGACCGCCTGCAGCTCATGGGCGAAGACGTTGAGCAGTACCTCCGAATCGGAGTCGGTGTTGAGGTGCCGCAGGTCCTCGCGCACCAGTTCGTCCTTGAGGCTGTCGGCGTTGGTGAGGTTGCCGTTGTGCGCGAGCGCCAGCCCGAACGGCGAGTTGACGTAGAACGGCTGGGCCTCGGCCGGCGAATCGCAGCCGGCGGTGGGATAGCGGCAGTGGCCGATCCCCATGTTGCCCTTGAGCGAGAGCATGTGATGCTGCTGGAAGACGTCGCGCACCAGACCGTTGTCCTTGCGCAGGTGCACGCGCGTGCTGTCCGAGGTGAGGATGCCGGCGGCGTCCTGGCCGCGGTGCTGCAATCCGAGCAGGCCGTCGTAAATCGCCTGATTCACCGGGCCTTTGGCGAGGATGCCGATGATGCCGCACATAGGAGAACCCCCGGGCGTTAAAACGCGAGTCTAGCCGTAGCGGATATGACGGGCAACATCCGCGGGCAGGTAGCCGCTGGTGTAGCGCGCCACGCGCTCGAAATACGGCGCGAGCGCCGCCTCGCGCCACCACGACTGTTGCGGCAACGCCGTCAGCCCGGCCAGCAGAAAGGCGAGCGTGATGACGAGCACGCCGCGCCCTACACCGAACAGGGCGCCGAGCAGCCGATTGGGCCAGCGCGCGAACTCGCCCTTGACCAGCAGGCGGTGCGCGAGATGCGACACGATCACACCGGTCACCAGCACCGCCACGAACAGCAGCACGAAGGCAAGCGCCTGGCGCAGCGCCGGCTCGCCGGCCAGGCTGGTGAAGAACTTCGCGGCATCGTCGGCGAACACCCAGGCGATCACCGCGGCGAGTATCCACGCCGCGAGCGACAGCACCTCGCGCACGAACCCGCGCCATGCGCCGAAACCGGCGGATACGGCGAGGACCAGGGCCAAGCCGATGTCGAACGCATTCATCGGCGTCACGGATACGGCACGACCGCGGCCTTCTCGCCGGTGTCCTTCTCGACCTGGTCGCGCGCCTTCTGCGCCACTGCCTTGTCGCGATACGGACCGATGCGCAGGCGCACGGCGCTGCCGGTGGCGATCTTGATGCGTTCCTCGCGCACGGTGTGCCCGTGGCTCTTGAGCCGGGACTCGACGCGCGCGGCGTTCTCCGGGTTGGAATAGACGCCGACCTGCACGATCCAGCTCTTCGGTGCGGCGCTGTCGGCCTTCTCGCCCGGCGCCGCCTTCGCGGTCTTGGGTTTGTCGGCCGCCGGCGCCGGTTTGGCCGCCTCCTTCGCGCCCGGCGCCTCGGCGACCTCGCGCGCCGGCGCCACCGGCTTGAGCGGCTCGCCACTGAATGGCGTGACCGATTCCTGCACCGGCGCCGGCGCGGCGTCCTTCGTCGGCTCGCCGGGCGCCCTGGCGCTATCCCGGGACGGGGCGTCGAGGCTCGCCATCGGTCTCACCACGACCTTGGTCTCGGCGCCGGCCGCGGCCGGGCGTGCCGGAATCTCCGGCGTGCCCTTGAGCTCGGGCGGCGGCTGGGTCTCGTCGAGCAGCATGGGGATGAAGATCACGGCGAGCGCGACCAGGATGATCGCGCCGATGATGCGGTGTTTGGGATTGAACTTCGCGGGTCCGCTGTCTTGCTCTGCCATGGGCCGCACCTAACCGAGGCGCGCCAGTATATCACCGACCGTGTAGAACGATCCAAAGACGACGATGCGATCGCGCTCGGTCGCGACGCGACACGCCGCGTCGTAGGCCGCCAGCGGATCGGCGAAGGTCTCGAACGGTGCGCTCACGCCGGCCGCGCGCAACGCGGCGCCGATGTCCTGCGCGCTCGCACCGCGCTCGCCGGCGAGCGTCGCCACGTGCCAGCGATCGACGCTGCCGGCTAGCGCCTGCACCACGGCCACGATGTCCT
>CAZVUN010000065.1:0-15699 GCA_964629975.1 uncultured Acidiferrobacteraceae bacterium
AATAAGGGACAATTTTACTTGCCGAAAAGGGGACAAAATTGGTTGCCGTTGACACGGGTGGTGCGCGCCATGATCACTCCTCCTTATATTGGTCTTGTCTCTGGCTAGTCGAACGATGTTCCCGGAATTCGACAGCGCCATGTTGCCAAGCGCGCCCCGGCCGCGCCACCCGCGAAAAGCAGGGGTTTTCGCCGGCGCCGGCCGCCGGCAATAGCCGCCCCCTATTGCCGCCATGGCGACGTTCAATTAGAGCCTGTCATCGGCTCCTCGTAGTCTCTCTCCCAAGCCGCGTGCCGGTCGAATCCTGGGCGGATGTCGGACAATCGCCCGACCAGCAAGGGGTCTAGCATTCGAGCGCGATTGCGCGGCAACCGATTCCGATCAACCCGACAAGGAGAGAACCCATGACCGCCGAAGCGAAGTGCCCGTACAGCCACATCGCCGGTATCGGCCGGACGAACCGCGACTGGTGGCCGAACCGGCTGCGGCTCGAGCTGCTGCGCCAGCATTCCGAGAAGTCCGACCCGATGGGCAAGGGCTTCGATTACGCGAAGGAATTCAAGCGCCTCGACTACAAGGCGCTCAAGAAGGACCTGCGCGAACTCATGACTCGCTCGCAGGACTGGTGGCCGGCGGACTTCGGCCACTACGGCCCGTTCTTCATCCGCATGGCCTGGCACGCCGCCGGCACCTACCGCGTCACCGACGGCCGCGGTGGCGCCGGCCGCGGCCAGCAGCGCTTCGCGCCGCTCGATGCCTGGCCCGACAACGTCAACCTCGACAAGGCGCGCCGCCTGCTGTGGCCGGTCAAGCAGAAGTATGGCCGCATGATCTCCTGGGCCGATCTCATCATCCTCGCCGGCAACGTGGCGCTCGAGTCGATGGGCTTCCGGACCTTCGGCTTCGGCGCCGGCCGTGCCGACGTGTGGGAGCCTGACGAGGACGTGAACTGGGGCGAGGAGATCGCGTGGCTCGGCGCCGACAAGCGCTTCAGCGGCGATCGCGACCTCGGGCCGTTCGGCGCCACCCACATGGGCCTCATCTACGTGAACCCCGAAGGCCCGAACGCGAGCGGCGACTACCTGGCCGCCGCCAAGGACATCCGCGCCACCTTCGGGCGCATGGCGATGAACGACGAGGAGACGGTGGCCCTCATCGCCGGCGGCCACACCTTCGGCAAGTGCCATGGCGCCGCGCCGGAATCGCACAAGGGCCCGGATCCGGAAGCCGCGCCGCTGGAAGCACAGGGCCTGGGCTGGATCAGCGACTACGGCACGGGGCACGGGGCCGACACGATCTCGAGTGGCCTCGAAGTCACCTGGACCAGGACCCCGGCGCTGTGGAGCAACAGCTTCCTCGAGATCCTGTACGGGTACGAATGGGAGCTGACCAAGTCGCCGGCCGGCGCCAAGCAGTGGGTGGCGAAGGACGCGCCGGCGATCATTCCCGACGCGCACATCCCGGGCAAGTTCAACAAGCCGACCATGCTGACCACCGACCTGACGCTGCGCTTCGATCCGGAATTCGGCAAGATCTCGCGCCGCTTCCTCGACGACCCGCAGTCCTTCGCGGATGCCTTCGCGCGCGCCTGGTTCAAGCTGACGCACCGCGACATGGGCCCCAAGTCGCGCTATCTCGGTCCCGAGGTGCCGAAAGAGGATCTCATCTGGCAAGACCCGATCCCGGCGGTCGATCACCCGTTGATCGACGAGAAGGACATCGCCGCGCTGAAAGGCAAGGTGCTGGCGTCGGGCCTCACGGTCGCGCAGCTGGTCTCGACCGCCTGGGCCTCCGCCTCGACCTTCCGCGGCTCTGACAAGCGCGGCGGCGCCAACGGCGCGCGCATCCGCCTCGCCCCGCAGAAGGATTGGGCGGTCAACCAGCCGGCCGAGCTGGCGAAGGTCCTGAAGGTGCTGGAAGACATCCAGAAGGACTTCAACGCCTCGGCTGCCGGCGGCAAGAAGGTCTCGCTCGCCGATCTCATCGTCCTGGCCGGCTGCGCCGGCGTGGAGCGAGCCGCGAGGAACGCCGGCCATGCGGTGACGGTGCCGTTCACGCCGGGCCGCATGGATGCCAGCCAAGAGCAGACGGACGTGGAATCCTTCGCCGTGCTCGAGCCGCTCGCCGACGGTTTCCGAAATTATTTGAAAGGCAAGTTCCCGGTCAGCGCGGAGCAGCTGCTGATCGATCGGGCGCAACTGCTGACGCTCACGGCGCCCGAGATGACGGTGCTGATCGGCGGCCTGCGCATGCTCGGGACCAACGTCGGCGGCGTAAAGCACGGGGTCTTCACCACGACACCCGAGACGCTCTCCAACGACTTCTTCGTGAACCTGCTCGACATGGGCACGGAGTGGAAGCCGGTGTCGAAGGATGCCGAGCTGTTCGAAGGACGCGACCGCAAGACCGGACAGGTCAAATGGACCGGCACGCGCGTCGATCTGGTCTTCGGCTCGAACTCCGAGCTGCGGGCGCTGGCCGAGGTCTATGCGAGCACGGACGCGAAGGAGAAGTTCGTGCGGGACTTCGTGGCGGCGTGGGACAAGGTGATGAACCTGGATCGCTTCGACCTCAAGTGATGGAAGAACTGAAGGCCGCGCAGGTAATTGTCTTGGCGCGCGGGTCACTTGTCCCGCGCGCCCCTTCTTATCGTAGGCCCGTTATGGGATTCGAGATCGTGTATTCAGGGGGAGGGAGTGTTGAGGCAACGCATGAATATGGTAGCCCTGCGCCCGGCCGCGCCGGCTGATCTTGCCGCCGTCAACGCCGTGATCGAGCGTGCGGTCATGACCTGGAGGCTGTCGGAGCGTGAAGCGCCTGGCACTGCCGAGCTATCGCTACCAGCCGCACGATCTGCAGCACCTGCACATCGTTTTGGCAGAGGATGCCGAGCGCGCGGTGCTCGGCGTGGCCGCGTCGGAGCCGGCGAGTGCGCGTGACCTGCCGGCCGGCAAGACCGGTCTGTTGCTGCACGGCCTCTACGTCGACCCGGACCGGCAGCGCGGCGGCATCGGCACGCTCCTGCTCGATGCGGCCGTGACCGCCGCGCGCGAGCAGGGCCTCGAAGGCCTGCTCGTGAAGGCCCGGCCCGAGGCCGATGGCTTCTTTCTCGCGCGCGGGCTCACGCCGCTGCCGGTCACGAACGCCGAGCGCGACTACCCGCATCGCTTCTGGAAGGCCGCCGGCAAGAGCGGCTGACACATCCCCCTGTGAGTCGGTGGCCGGATACTGACTGCGTCTCGCCCCAGAGATCGCCGCGCGACCCCCTTTACTGCCGGATTTCCGGCAAGTATGACGCCTGGACTTGTCAAAGAATTGGCATCGCCGACACATGTCCCAACCCTGTCGTTGAGCACCGACAAGTCATTCGCTCGCCCTGTCTCTTTATGTACTTCGTCTTTTCGCCCTTTACTCCGGAGAAGGGCGCAGCTTACCGGCGGCAAGAATGAAGACCTCTGGGGCGGTCGGGCAGCGTTCCTCGCGGCGTTCGCGATTCGATTACCGCACGCAGGCGCGGGATGGTGTTCCCTGCATCCTGTCGCACCGTCGGAATCGCAAGTGCGATCCTGAATGCGCAGCGTAATCGCCATGCGCTAAGAAATGGTGTTTGGCAATGCGCATTCGGCTGGCATGGCGATTGCTCTGAAGCTGCTTGACGAAATCCCGAGCCGGGACGCTGGCGCGACGCCGCAGCATGACGCGCAGGAAATGCGGCCAGCCATGGTCCTGGTGATTTCCCGCGCAGGAGGCCTCACAAGAGCGCGTCTCGTCGCAGGAAGCGAAAGGGACTCAAGGCGGCAGGAGCCGCCGCGACCCCGGTGCTGGCAAGCCTCAAGAACCGGTCGCCGTGGTCGATAAAGTTGCAAGCGTCGGGTCATTCGCCCGATGCGTCGTCTCCCATCCCCCCGAGACGGCGTGCTGACTGAACCAAGCTTCATTCGCTAACGCCGCGGCAGCGCGCTGCCGCTGATGGTTTACCCGCGGGCAAAGTGACCGCAGCCCGTGGCTGTCTCCGAATCCCCGAGATGGCGTCGAAGAGATGCACTGCTAATGCTCGTGCGGGAATCGCGCTGACGGAGAATATGCCAAGTCAAATGCTCATCACGTGCCGGCGAGAGCCTGGAGAGCGGCCATGCGCCCGCCCCGCATGCACGTCTGCTCGAACCTTACGCGCAATGCCTGCAGACCGGGCTCAATGCTCGCACGGTCACTCGTGCCGACACCCGGGATGGCAGTTGCTCGCCGTCTTCATTCCGCGCGCATGCCATGAGGCTGGCCTATGGCTGGCGGAATCCGTCGCTCGCCCTGCGGGGCGCCGCGCAAATTCCCGGGCTGACCAGAGAACTCGATCCGCCGGCGCCCTGACGCCGGCCATTTCCCGATAGGTAATCGTCGTACAAGGAGACACGGTTATGGCGACAGTACTGACAGTGGATGACTCGGCCTCCATGCGCCAGATGGTGAGCTTCACGCTCAAGAGTGCGGGCTACGACGTGGTCGAGGCCGACGACGGCGTGAATGCGCTCCGCGCCGCCAAGGGCAAGAGGGTCGATCTCGTGGTCACCGATGTCAACATGCCCAACATGGACGGTATCACGCTGATCAAACAGCTGCGCGCGCTGCCCGATTACCGGTTCACACCGATCCTCATGCTGACCACGGAAGCCGGTGACAACAAGAAGCAGGAAGGCAAGGCCGCCGGTGCCACCGGTTGGCTTGTAAAGCCCTTCAACCCCGATCAGCTTCTGGCGACGATCAAGAAGGTTTTGGGATGAACGGCGAGAATGGAGTGCGCAGTGCTGAGTGATCGCTTTTCTCCACACTACACACTCCCTATTCCCCACTGAAGAACATCATGAGCCTCAATCTCGAACAATTTCACCAGACCTTCTTCGAAGAGAGCTTCGAAGGTCTGGATGTCATGGAATCCGGCCTCCTCAACCTGCAAGCGGGTGAAGCGGATGCGGACACCATCAACACCATTTTCCGCGCGGCGCATTCGATCAAGGGCGGCTCCGGCACCTTTGGCTTCACCGCGGTGGCGTCGTTTACCCACGTGCTCGAAACCCTGCTCAATGAAATGCGCGATGGCCGCCGCCCCGTCACGCGCGATGCCATCGATCTCCTGCTGGAATCGGTGGACGTGCTACGCGACATGCTCAAGGCCGTGCGTGCCGGTGCGGGCGTAGATGTCGAGCGTGTGGCTGACGTGCAGAGGCGTCTCGAGGCTACGCTCGGCCAGAACGATGCGGGCACTCCGCCGCAGAAATCCGCACCCGCTGCTTCGCCGGTGGCCGGGCGGCGTCGCATCCACTTCGTTCCCAGGCCGCATCTGTTCAAGACCGGCAACGATCCGTTGCGGATCTTCCGCGAGCTTGCCGCACTCGGCTCGTTCACGGCCGAGGCCGATTGCTCGCGTATTCCGGACTTCGAGGTCCTCGACCCGGAGGAGTGTCATCTGGGCTGGAAGGCAACTCTGGAAGGAGGCGCCAGCGATGCCACCATCGAAGAGTTGTTCGAATGGGTGCGAGATGACTGCGAGCTGCAAATCAGTGCGGACGGTGGATCGCAGAACGGACAGCATGGAGTGCAGAGTCCGGGGTGCGCAACGGTCGGTGTGGAGTGTGGAGTGCAGAGTGCGGAGAAAAAGCAGTCACTCCACGCTCCACACTCCGCACTGCACACTCCGCACTCGCCTGATCGGCGCAGCACCAGCAACACCGAGAGCGCCTCGATCCGCGTCGACATCGGCAAGGTCGATGCGCTCATCAACATGGTGGGCGAGCTCGTCATCACCCAGAACATCCTGCGCCAGCTCGGTGAGAACTTCGACATGAGCAGGCTTCCCAGGCTCACCCAGGCGCTGGCTGAACTCGAGCGCAACACGCGCGAACTGCAGGAATCGGTGATGCGCATTCGCATGTTGCCGATCAGCTTCGCCTTCAACCGCATGCCGCGGCTGGTGCACGACCTGTCTGCCAAGCTCGGCAAGCGCATCGAGCTCAGGATGAGCGGCGAAAACACCGAGCTCGACAAGACCGTGCTGGAGCGCATCATCGATCCGCTGGTGCATCTGGTGCGCAACGCCTGCGACCACGGCATTGAAACGCCCGATCGACGCCGCGCGGCCGGCAAGCCCGAGGCCGGCGTGCTGACCCTGGGCGCCTACCACAAGAGCGGCAACGTGGTCATTGAAATCGCCGACGACGGTGCCGGCCTGGATCGCGACCGTATCCTGGCCAAGGCGCGCGAACGGGCGCTGGTGAAACCGGATCAGGCGCTGACGGACGAGGAGATCTACAACCTCGTGTTCCTGCCCGGCTTCTCCACCGCGGAGCAGGTCAGCGACGTCTCCGGCCGTGGTGTCGGCATGGATGTGGTGCGCAAGAACATCCAGGGACTGGGCGGCACCGTGGAGATCGCCTCCACCCCCGGCAAGGGGGCGACCTTTACCGTGCGTCTGCCGCTCACGCTCGCCATCATGGACGGTCAGTCGGTGGCGGTCGGCAACGAGTTCTACATCGTGCCGCTCGTGTCGGTCATCGTCTCGACCATCGTAAGGAACGAGCACGTCACCACCATGGTCAACGGCGTGGAGGTGTTCCGCTTTCGCGACGAGTACCTGCCGCTCATCCGCCTCTACCAGCTCTATGGGGCGACCCCGCGTACGACCAACATCGAGGAGGGCCTGATGGTGGTGGTCGAGGGCGACGGCAAGCGTGCCGGCCTGTTCGTGGACGAGCTGCTCGGCCAGCAGCAGGTGGTCATCAAATCGCTCGAGACCAACTACAAGCGCGTCGAGGGCATCTCCGGCGCCACCATCCTCGGCGATGGCTCGGTGGCGCTGATCCTCGACATCCCGGGCCTGATCCGTATTGCCCACCAGAAACGCGCGGCCTGATTGCGGGCCGCACATACAGAGGAGTTGAACATGGATGCCATCCCCACCCATCTCCAGACGCAGAGCGGCGGTTCGGCGGACACCGTTTCTCAGTTCCTGACCTTCAATCTCGGCCAGGAGCAGTACGGCGTCGATATCCTGCGCGTGCAGGAGATCCGCGGCTGGCATCCGGTGACGCGTGTTCCCTACGCCCCGGCGCACGTGCTCGGCGTGCTCAACCTGCGCGGCACCATCGTGCCGATCCTCGATATGCGCATGCGCTTCAACCTGGCGAGCGTCGAATACGCGCCGACGACGGTCATCATCGTGCTTCAGGTGCAGGGCGCAAACGGCACGCATGTGTTCGGCATCGTCGTGGACAGTGTCTCGGACGTCCTGGATGTCCAGGCCCGGGACGTGAAGGCCAAGCCGGACTGCGGCGTGGCGGTGAATACCGATTTCATCAGCGGGTTGGTGACCGTCGGCGAGCGTATGGTGATGCTGCTCGATGTCGACAAGCTCATGAGCGCCGACGAAATCGCGGCCATGGCGCACGCCTCTAGCGCCGCGGCCTGACCAGCGAGCCACCGGAGCGGGCGGTCCTTCAAAGTCAACGTTAAACAAGGAGTTCATCATGCGCATCAATCTTCCGGTCACCGGCGTCGAGAAGATCCTCCAGGACAACGACGTCATCATTTCCAAGACCGACACCAAGGGTCTCATCACGTACGTCAACAAGACCTTCTGTGACGTCTCCGGCTTCACCGAGGAGGAGCTCATTGGGGCGCCGCAGAACATCGTGCGCCATCCGGACATGCCGCCCGAGGCCTTCAAGGACCTGTGGGATACGATCCAGGCGGGCAAGTCCTGGAAGGGTATGGTCAAGAACCGCTGCAAGAACGGCGACCATTACTGGGTCGAGGCCAATGCCAATCCTATCTGGGAGAGCGGACGCATCGTGGGGTACATGTCGCTGCGCACCAAGCCGTCGCGCGAGGCGGTGGAATTCTGCGAACAGCTCTACCGCAAGATCCGCGAGGGCAAGGCCCGCGGCTGGACGGTGAAGGAAGGACGCGCCTTGCGCACCGGGCTGCCGGGGTGGATCGACAGGCTGCGCAAGCCGACCGTGGCGTTGCGCATGAAGCTCATCATCGGCTTCCTGATGGTGCTGGCCGTCGGCGTCGGAACCGCCGGTGTGTTCGGCATGATGCGTGCCAATGACGGACTGCGCACCGTCTACGAAGACCGCCTGCTGCCGCTCGAAGAGGTGACCCTCATCGACCGCCTGATCCTGCGCAACCGCCTGCTGATCGCGGTGTCGCTGGTGACGCCTGAGCCGGGCTATATCCGCGCCAACATGGATCAGCTCGAGGCGAACATTGCCGAGATCGGCAAGGTCTGGGAGGCCTTCCTGTCCACCCACCTCACGCCCGAGGCAAAGCAACTGGCCGAGAAGTTTACCGAGGATCGCAAGAAATTCGTGACCGAGGGCCTGAAACCGGCCGCCGCCGCGCTGCGTGCCGGCAAGCTCGAGGAGGCGAAGCGGATCGTCGCCAATCAGGTGCGGCCGCTGTACGAGCCGGTGGGCACGGGCATCAACGCCCTGATCAAGCTGCAAGCGGACAGCGCAAAACAGGAGTACGAAGCCTCGGACAGCCGTTACCGGATGCTGCTCTACGGTTCGGTCGCGGCGATCGTACTGGGCGGCATCTTCGGCCTGTTCATGGGTTGGCTGCTGATCCGCTCGGTCGTGCGGCCGCTCAAGGACGTCGAGGAGATTTCGATGGCGATCGGTTCGGGCGACCTCAACCGTCGCATTGACGTCACGACCGATGATGAGGTCGGACGGGTGCTGCAATCCGTCAAGAACATCAGCGGCAACCTGCGCGGCATTGTGAGCGACGTGCGTCTTGGCGCCGGCGCCATCGCCAGCTCCTCGCAGGAGGTGGCCGCCGGCAGCAATGACCTGTCGCAGCGCACCCAGGAACAGGCGAGCGCGCTCGAGGAGACCGCCTCCAGCATGGAGCAGATGACGTCGACCGTGAAGCAGAACGCCGACAACGCCCGCCAGGCCAATCAGCTCGCCGCGGGCGCGCGCGCCCAGGCCGAGAAGGGCGGCTCGGTGGTGACCAATGCCGTCGCGGCCATGAACGAGATCAATACCGCGTCCAAGAAGATCGCCGACATCATCGGCGTGATCGACGAGATCGCCTTCCAGACCAACCTGCTCGCGCTCAATGCCGCGGTCGAGGCCGCGCGTGCCGGGGAGCAGGGCCGCGGCTTCGCGGTGGTGGCGAGCGAGGTGCGCAATCTGGCGCAGCGCTCGGCCGCCGCCGCCAAGGAGATCAAGGGCCTCATCAAGGAGTCGGTCGAGAAGGTGCAGGGCGGTTCGGAGCTCGTCAATGCCTCCGGCCAAACCCTGAGCGAGATCGTGGAAAGCGTGAAGAAGGTGACCGACATCGTGGCCGAGATCGCCGCTGCCAGCCAGGAGCAGAGTGCCGGCATCGATCAGGTGAACAAGGCCGTGATGCAGATGGACGAAATGACCCAGCAGAACGCCGCGCTGGTCGAGGAAAGCAGCGCCGCCTCGCGCGCCATGGAAGAACAGGCGCAGAAGCTCAACCAGCTCATGGGCTTCTTCCGTCTGAGCGCCAATGACAGTGTCCGCGCCGCCCCGCGCCGCCCGCCCCGGCCCGCGAGCGGCGGGCCGAAGCCCGAGGCCGCGGCAGAGCGTCCGAAGGCGCGACCCGCGCCCGCGGGGCGCGCCAGCGCTCCACCCTCCAAGACCGGCACGGACAACGACGGACAGTGGCAGGAGTTTTAAAGGCGGTGTGGAGTCGTGAGTGCGGAGTGGCGAGTTTGCTCCGCGCTCCACACTGAGAACTGACTTATGAGGCGCATCGCCGTCGTGAACCAGAAGGGCGGGGTGGGCAAAACCACCACTACCATCAATCTCGCCCATGGCCTGGCGCTGGCCGGTTGTTCGGTCACGGCCATCGATCTCGATCCCCAGGGCCAGCTCGGCGCCGGGCTCGGGGTCGCGGCCAACGGCCATGGCGGCATGGACGAGGTGCTGATTGCGCACACGCCGCTGCGGGCCGTGCTGCGGGCCGCGCGCGAGCGCCTGCGCGTGGCGCCGGCCGGCCCGCGCCTCACGGAGTTCGAGTTCATCGCGGCGGGTGGGGCGAAACGCGGCCTGCGCCTGAGCGAGGCCGTCAAAGCCGATCTCGCCGACGAGGAGTTCGTGCTGATCGATGCGCCGCCGTCCGGCGGGCTGCTCACCATGAATGCCCTGCTGGCGGTCGACGAGGTGCTGATTCCGGTAACCGGCGAATACCTCGCGCTGCATGGCGTGGCGCGCTTCGTGCGGGTCCTGAAGCACATCGACGAGTCGCTCGGACGCAGCACCCGGCTGTGGATTGCGCTCACGCGCTTCAACGAGAAGCGGCGGCTGGCGCGCGAGGTGCGCGCCAAGCTGCTCGAGTATTTCCCGAACCGGGTGCTGGCCACGCCGATACGCGAGGCCGCGGCGCTCGCCGAGAGCCCGGGCACGGGCAAGAGCATTTTCGAATACCGGGGCAAGGGCAAGGGCGCGGAGGACTACCGCGCCCTGGTCGATGACCTGCTCAACGCGAGGACACTTTAAATGACGACCAGGAAGAAAGGCAGCGTGATCGGCTTCGATCCGCTGGCGTGGATGAAGGACCCGAGTCCGGAGTCTGGAGTCGGGAGTCTAGAGTCAAAGGCGCAGACGAGCCTTGGCGCTGGAGTACTGACCCCGGACCCCGGACCCCGGACCCCGGACACCCCGGGCGCCGTGCAGCTCGGTGAGCTGTTGACCATCGAGCAAGTCGCGGCGGTGCACGCCGAGCTCGGCCGGCATCTGCACGCCGGCACCGTGGTGCTGGAGGGCGGGACCGTGAAGCGTGTCGACGCCGCCGGGCTGCAACTGCTGACCGCTTTTGTGCGCGCCGCCGAAAGCCGCGGCAAACCGGTGCAATGGCGGTCGGCGTCGGCGGCGGTACGCGACGGGGCGCGGCACCTCGGCCTGAGCGCCGCTCTGGGGTTGGGCTGATTGCGCAGGCGGTCGAACAGCGCATTGGAACGGAAAGACTGGGCACATGGCGGGGCAACAGGCGGCGGTGGATTTTGCGGGTCGGGAGTTCGCGTTCACGGATCGCGACTACGAGTACCTGCGCAATCTCGTCACCACCCACACCGGAATCAGTCTCGGTGCACACAAGCGCCAGCTGGTCTACGGGCGTCTGACCCGCCGGCTGCGCCAGCTCGGACTCGATTCCTTCGAGCAATACTGTCAGCACGTCGAGGAGCACCTCGACGAGGAGCTGGCCGAGCTGGTCAACGCCATCACCACCAATCTCACCGCGTTCTTTCGCGAGAACCATCACTTCGATCACCTCGCGAGCAGCGCCCTGCCGGACATCATGAGCCGCAACGCGGCCACCCGCCGCCTGCGCATCTGGTCGGCCGGGTGCTCGACCGGCGAGGAACCCTATTCCCTGGCCATGACCGTGGCAGAGACCTGTGCCGCGCAACTCGCCGTCTGGGACATGCGCATCCTCGCCACCGATATCGACACGCAGGTCCTGGCCCGCGCCGCCGCCGGCGTGTATCCCGAGGAGCGTATCGAAGGCATCCCGGCGGCGCGCGCACGGCGCTGGTTCCAGCGCGGCAACGGGCCCAATGCCGGCAAGGTCAAGGTCAAGGACGCGTTACGCTCGCTTGTGGTCTTCAAGCGCCTCAACCTCATGGATGAATCCTGGCCGATGCGCGGACCGTTCGATGCAATCTTCTGCCGCAACGTGGTGATCTACTTCGACAAGGACACGCAGCGCCGTCTCTTCGACCGCTACGCCAATCTGCTCGCGCCCTGCGGTTACCTCTATATCGGTCACTCCGAGTCGCTGCATCACGTGAGCAGCCGCTTCAGGCTGATTGGCCGCACGATTTATCAAAGGCAGTCGTGAGTGTGGAGTGTGCAGATGAGTAGACCAACAGGACAACTTGTTGAAGGGCTGCCGGCCGCTGCGCGCGACTCCGCACTCCCCCCGGCGCTTCCCGGTTTCGGCCACATCACCCGTTACTGGGACGACCAGCACGGCATGTACGCGGCCAAGCTGCTGCCGGGCGAGTATTACGTGACCGGCGCGCAGGAAACCATCGTGACGGTGCTCGGATCGTGCGTGTCGGCGTGCGTGCGCGATGCGGTGACCGGTGTGGGCGGCATGAATCATTTCATGCTGCCGGTGAGTGGCGGCAACGGCTCGTGGGAGAACGCCGAGACCGGGTCCTCGACCCGCTATGGCAACTTCGCCATGGAGCAGATGATCAATGACATCCTCAAGAACGGCGGCAGCCGCAAGAACCTGGAGGTCAAGCTGTTCGGGGGCGGCCGGATCCTGGCACAGATGACGGACATCGGCAGGAAGAACATCGAGTTCATCGAGCACTATGTGCGCACGGAAGGATTGCACGTGCTGGCCAAGGATCTCGGTGATATCTATCCGCGCAAGGTGTACTTCACGCCGGTCACCGGCAAGGCCTACGTCAAGAAACTGCGCTCGCTGCACAACAACACTATCGTCGAGCGCGAGACCCAATACCTCAACCAGCTGAAGCACAAGCCGGTCGAAGGCAGTGTGGAGTTGTTCTGATGACCCGCAAGATCCGCGTGCTCGTCGTCGACGATTCAGCGCTGGTGCGCCAGCTGCTGACCGAAATCCTGAACGGCGATCCGGCGATCGAGGTCGTCGGCCAGGCGCCGGACCCCTATGTCGCGCGCGAGAAAATCAAGGCGCTCAACCCGGATGTACTGACGCTCGACGTCGAGATGCCGAAAATGGACGGCGTGACCTTTCTTTCCAATCTCATGCGCCTTCGGCCGATGCCGGTGGTGATGGTGTCCTCGCTCACCGAGTCCGGCGCGGACGTCACGCTGCAGGCGCTGGGGTACGGGGCGGTCGACTTCGTTACCAAACCCAAGGTCGATCTCGCGCATACGCTCGAAGACTATGCCGAGGAGATCCGCGCCAAGGTGAAGATGGCCGTCAAGGCGCGAGTGCGCGCCTTCGAAGGCAAAACCCCGGCGGCGCCCCTTGCAACCCCGAAGCTTTCGGCTGATGTCGTGCTGGCCCAGGGAGGCACGCGCCACTTGAAGACCACCGAGCGCCTCATTGCCATCGGCGCCTCGACCGGCGGCACCGAGGCCATCAAGGAGGTGCTCATGCAGATGCCGGCCGATGCCCCGGCGGTGGTCATTACCCAGCACATGCCGGCGGCCTTCACCGCCGCCTTCGCGCGCCGCATGGATTCGGTGTCGGCCATGACCGTGTGCGAGGCGCAGGACGGCCAGCAGATTCTCCCCGGTCACGTGTACATCGCCCCCGGCAGCCACCACCTGCGGGTGGCACGCGACGGTGCCCGCTATGTCTGCGCGTTGAGCGACGATCCCCCGGTCAACCGCCACCGCCCGAGCGTGGACGTGCTGTTCCGCTCGGTGGCGCAGAACGTCGGACCGAACGCGGTCGGCGTGATTCTCACCGGCATGGGCGCCGATGGCGCGGCGGGCCTCAAGGAGATGAGAGACGCCGGCGCTCCGACCGTCGCGCAGGACGAGACCACCAGCGTGGTGTGGGGCATGCCCGGGGCGGCCGTCAAACTCGGGGCGGTCGATGCAGTAGCGCCAATCGACGCCATCGCCGCGCGAATCCTTGATCTGGCGGTGGGCAGCGCCGCGCCAGCGGCGGCCCGCACCTACCATGCAAAGGCCTGAAAACATGCACGCGAACCCATTGCTCTCGACCGTTCGGGACCTGCTCCGGGAACACCTCGGTGCACTGCTGGCGACCGCCGCGGCGCTGATCGCATCGCTCCTGTGGCCTGAGGTGGCGGCCGCGCTGCTGCTGGCGACGGCGGCGGCCTGGATCACGAGCGCCGCAGTGGCCGCCCGCCGCCACGCCGTGCGCCTGGAAACCACGAAGCGCACGCTCGAGGCAGCGCTCGAGCAGGCAGCCGCCACCGTGCGCGCCTTGCTGGAGCATCTGGCCACCCTGGGACACAGCACGATCGAACCGATAGGTTCCGATATCGCGCAGGCGCAGCAGCTCGTGCGTGACGCCACGGGAACGCTGTCGGCGAGCTTCCATGGCCTCAACGAGCAAAGCGGGGCACAGCTCCGTCTGGTCATGGATCTCATCGGGGCCTTCGCCGACACCAGCGCCACACAGGACGGCGAAACCGGACGCCGCGTCGGTTTCAGCCAATTCGCGCGCGAGACCGAGGGCATACTCGACCACTTCGTCGAGAACATCGTGTCGGTCAGCAAGGACAGCATGTCGATGGTGCACCGCGTCGATGACATGGCGGAGCAGATGCAAAAGGTCGTTACGCTTCTCGGTGACATCAAGACCATAGCGGATCAGACCAATCTGCTCGCGCTCAACGCCGCCATCGAGGCCGCGCGCGCGGGCGAACACGGGCGCGGATTTGCGGTCGTGGCCGACGAGGTGCGTAAGCTCTCGCAGCACTCAACGGCCTTCAGCGATCAGATCCGCGAGGTGGTCACCAAGGCGCGCGAGAACATCGATGCGGCGCGTGCCGTCATCAGCCAGATGGCTTCCAAGGACATGAGCGTTGCGATCAAGTCGAAGGCGCACATCGAGGAAATGATGAAGGAAGTCGCCAAGCTCAACCGCGAGGTCGGCACGAACCTCGAGCAGGCGTCGGGCATCGCCCGGAACATAAACGAGAGCGTGGGGCTTGCGGTGCGCTCGCTGCAGTTCGAGGACATTGTGACCCAGGTTATGGCGCACGCGAACGACCATCTGCACCATCTGCAGGCGATCGTCCGGCAGGCGCAGGGCCAGCTCGCGGCTCTCGAGGCGCAGGGGCCCGGCGATTCACCTGCTGTTGTCCGCGCCGGCAGCGAGCTGTGCCGGGCGATCGAGCGGTGCGCCGCCGAACGGCAGGCAGCCGTGCACAAGCCGGCGCACCAGCAGTCGATTCAGGCCGGCTCCGTCGAACTGTTTTGACTCACCTGAGGAATCAAACCATGGACGTGAAGGTGCAACGCGAATCCAGCGACCGAACCGTGCGCATCCAGACGCCGGCACGTTTCGATTTCCGCGCCCACGCCGATTTCCGCAAGGCCTATCGCCTGCACGGACAGCCCGGCGACCGCTATGTAATCGACCTCGCGCACACCGAATACCTGGACAGTTCGGCGCTCGGGATGCTGTTGCTGCTGCGCGAGGCGGCGGGCGGGGACGAGGCGCGCGTGGCCATCGTCAATTGCCGGCCGGAGATTCAGCGCATCCTGACCATCGCCCGCTTCGAACGGCTGTTCGAGATCTCCTAGCCCGATGACCGATCGCCACCCGGCGCCGTCGCTGCGTGCGCGACGCAAGCTGCGTGTACTGGTCGTGGATGACCAGGAGCTCAACCGCAAGCTGTTGCAGGCGATGCTCAGCATCGAGGGCCACGAGGTGCTCGAGGCCGTCGACGGGGCGCAGGCGGTGGCGCTGTTCGAGCGCGCGCGCCCGGACCTCGTGCTGATGGATCTTCTCATGCCGGTGATGGACGGGTACGAGGCCACCCGCCGCATCAAGCAACTGGCCGGCGATGCGTTCGTGCCGGTCATCTGCCTGAGCGCCCAGGCGAGCGAGCAGGCACTCGCCGCGGCCTTCGCCGCCGGGGCGGACGATTTCCTGACCAAGCCCTATCAGCGCGTGGCGCTGCTCGCGCGCATCGCCGCGGTAGAGCGGCTGCGCGCGGCCGCCAGCGACGGGCCGGGCGCGGGG
>CAZVUN010000066.1:0-15663 GCA_964629975.1 uncultured Acidiferrobacteraceae bacterium
GCGGGAAACACGCAGGTAAAGGTGCTGCCGCGGCCGACCTCGCTCTCGATGATGAGCTGGGCATCATGGCGCAGCAGCACGTGCTTGACGATCGACAGTCCCAGGCCGGTGCCGCCGGAGGCGCGCGAGCGCGCGGTATCGACGCGGTAGAAGCGCTCGGTGAGATGCGGGATGTGTTCCGGGGCGATGCCCTCGCCGGAGTCGGTGACGGCGAAGCGCGCGCTCGTCGCATCCGCCCACCAGCGCAGGTGAATGAACCCGCCGGGCGGTGTGTAGCGCACGGCATTGTTGATGAGGTTGGAGAAGGCGCTGTGCAGCTCCTCACGCGAGCCGAGGAGCTTCAGGTCCGGATCGGCCTCGAGCGTGATGGTGTGGCGGTTGTCCCCGGAGAGGATCTCGCCCTGCTCCTTGAGGCCCGCGAGCAGCGCCGGCACATCGACTGCCTCCTCGCGCCGGTGCGGCGGGGCGGTCTCGAGCTTCGACAGCGTGAGCAGGTCATCGACCAGGCGCTGCATGCGTTGGGACTGCTGCTGCATGGTTGCCAGGTACTTGCGCAGGTCCTCGATCCTGATGCTGGGCAGTCCGCTCAGGGTCTCGATGAAGCCGCCCAGCACGGTGATCGGGGTGCGCAGCTCGTGCGAAACGTTGGCGACGAAGATGCGGCGCATTTGCTCGAGGCGCTGCAGGCGCGTGATGTCACGCGCCAGCAGCAGCTTCTGGCGCGCGCCGAACGGGATGATCTGGATGGTGACGGTATTGTCGGGGTTGGTGGGCGAGGGCAGCTCGAGCGGTTCGGCGTAATCGCCGCGCTCGACATAGCGCGCGAAGTCGGGATCACGCAGCAGATTGCCGAGGCGCATGCCGAAGTCGCGCGGGAAGTCGATGCCCAGCAGGGTTGCGGCCTTGCGGTTCGCCCACTCGATCTCGTCACGGTCGGAGATCATCACCACCGCATCCGGCATGGCGCTGGCGGCGTCCTGGAAGCGCGCGACCATGCCGCTGAGCTCGTCGGCGCGCTGCTCGGTCTGCTTCATGAGCTTGCGAATCTCGTTGAACACTTCGCCCCACAGCCCCTCGGCCTCGGGGATTTCCTTCTGCGAGCGGTTGAGCAGCCACTTGTGCAGGTTCGCCAGGTGGCGCAGCTGCACGCCGATGTAGATGCCGAAGCCGACGGCCGCGGCGATGAAGTAACGCCCGGTCAGCAGACCGAGGAGGAAGCTTGCGAGAGCGATCCAGCCGAGAATCCAGACTTCGCGCCAGACGCTCGGGTGCACGCTCACTCCTGGGCGGACAGGCGGTAGCCCGCGCCGCGCACCGTCTGGATCAGGCGATCATGGCCGGTGGGGGTGAGTGCCTTGCGCAGCCGGCGGATGTGCACGTCCACCGTGCGTTCCTCGACATAGACGTTGTCGCCCCACACGCCGTTCAGCAGCCGCTCGCGTGAGTGCACGCGCTCGGGGTGGGTCATGAAGAAGTGCAGCAGCCGGAACTCCGTGGGTCCCAGTTCGACGTTCTTGCCCTGCGCCAGCACCCGGTGCGTCACCGGGTCGAGCGCCAGCCCGTCGATCTCCACCGACTCCTCGGTGGCATGCGGCGTGGTGCGGCGCAGCAGCGCCTTGATGCGTGCCTGCAGCTCGCGCGTGGAGAAGGGCTTGGTGATGTAGTCGTCGGCGCCGCTGTCGAGGCCTTTGACCTTGTCTTCCTCCTCGGTGCGGGCGGTGAGCATGATGATGGGAATGTTCTGGGTGAGCTTGTCGCGCCGCAGCTTGCGCGCGTAATCCACGCCGCTCATCTGCGGCAGCATCCAGTCGAGCAGGATCAGGTCCGGCGGCTGGGAGACGATCTGGCTCTGTGCCTCGTTGGCATCGGCCGCCTCGAGACACTCATAACCGGCCTGGCTCAGTGCCAGGCAGACCATCTGCCTGATTGCGGCCTCATCTTCGACGATGAGAATCTTGCCTCGCATGCCTCGAATCCCCATATGTCATGGTTGTTTCAGGCCGGCCATTTCATACCACATTTATGACATTTTGGTTAACATGACCGGCTCACGGCGCGCGCCGCACTACGGCGCAACGCGCTATAGTCTGGACCTTCTTCAAAACCGACAGCGGCCCACCCTCATGCGCAAGAACAGCGTTCGTCCCACCGACATCAAACTGCACCAGAAATCGCGCGTGCTCGAGATCAGTTTCGACGACGGCACGCACTTCAACCTGCCGTGCGAGTTCCTGCGCGTGTACTCGCCCTCCGCCGAGGTGCGCGGCCACGGCCCGGGTCAGGAGGTGCTGCAAACCGGCAAGGAGCGCGTCAATATCAGTGCGATCGAACCGGTCGGCAATTACGCCGTGTGCCTGCACTTCGACGACGGGCACAGCACCGGCATCTATTCCTGGGACTGGCTGCACCATCTCGGCAGCAATCAGGAACAGTTGTGGCAGGAGTACCTGGCGCGGCTCGAGGCCGCCGGCTACAAGCGCAAGGCCGAGACCACGTCATGAGCGAGGCGCCCGAGGACCGCACCACGCACTTCGGCTACCGCGAGGTGCCGGCGTCGCAGAAACCGCGCATGGTAGCCGAGGTGTTCCATTCGGTCGCCAGCCGCTACGACATGATGAACGACCTGATGTCGTTCGGCGTGCATCGGCTGTGGAAGCACTTCGCCGTGGCGCAGAGCGGCGTGCGCCGCGGCAACCGCGTGCTCGACGTGGCGGGCGGCTCCGGTGACCTGAGCGCGCGCTTCGCGCGTATCGTCGGACCGGGCGGGACGGTCGTGCTGTCGGACATCAATGACTCGATGCTCGAGGTCGGGCGCGCGCGCCTGGCCGATCGCGGCATCGCCGGCAATGTCGAGTTCGTGCAGGCCGACGCCGAGTCGCTGCCGTTTCCGGATAACCACTTCGACTGTGTCTCGATCGCCTTCGGTCTGCGCAACGTCACGCACATCGACCGGGCGCTGGCCTCGATGTACCGCGTGCTGAAGCCGGCCGGGCGGCTGCTGGTGCTGGAGTTTTCCAAGCCGGTCCTGCCCGGGCTCAACCGCCTCTACGACGCCTACTCCTTCGGCGTGCTGCCGCGCCTCGGTCAGCTCGTCGCCAAGGACGCCGCCAGCTACCGCTACCTCGCCGAGTCGATCCGCAAGCACCCCGACCAGGAAACGCTCAAGCAGATGATGGTGACGGCCGGCTTCGAGCGCGTGCACTACTTCAATCTCACCGGCGGCATCGTCGCGCTGCACAAGGGCTACAAGTTCTGATGCCGCCTTGGCGGTCGCGGGGATTGCGGCGACAATGGCCGCTGGATCGTCAGTCATGAGCGCCCCCACCCTGGTTCTGCCTCTGCTCGAGGAGCTGGTCAACCGCCTGTTGCGCCTCGACGGCGAGGCGCTGCGCCGGCTCGGGGAGTTGCACGGCCGTATCGTGTGCCTGCGCATCGCACGCGGCGCGGCCGAGCCCGTGACCTTATATATGGCGCCTTCCGAGTCCGGCCTGCGCCTGCTGGCCAGCCACGAGGCGCCGGATGTCACGATCAGCGGTTCGGTGCCGGTGTTCGCGCGCCTGGTCCTGGGCGCGCAGGCCCCCAGCCCGAGTTCCGCGGCCGGGCTGCACATCAGCGGCGACATCGAATTGGGTCAGCGTTTCCAGCGCATCCTGCAGGCCATCGATATCGACTGGGAGGAGCAGACCGCGCGCCTGGTGGGCGACGTGCCAGCGCATCAGCTGGCGCGCGCCGCGCGCGCCGCGCGCGCCTGGGGCCGACACGCGGTGCAGACCCTGGGCCAGGACTTCACCGAGTACTTCCAGGAAGAGAGTCGCCTCCTCGCCAAGCGGCAGGCGGTCGAGACGTTCCTGCGCGCGGTCGACACGCTGCGCGCCGATGTCGACCGGCTGGCCAAGCGCCTGGAGCGCCTGCAGGGCGGCGCGCGATGATACCGCTCAGGCAGCTCGGGCGCATGCTGCGCATCACGCGCATCTTCGTGCGGCACGATCTCGATGAGTTCGTGCAGACCATCCACCTGTTCCGTCCCTATCGCCTGGCGCTGCGCGGGCTTCCATGGCGCTGGTGGCGCGCACCACTGGCGCCGCGCGGGGAGCGGCTGCGCGAGGCGCTCGAGGAACTCGGCCCGGTATTCGTGAAGTTCGGGCAGGTGTTGTCCACGCGTCCCGACCTGCTGCCCGAGGACATCGCGCAGGAGCTCGCCAAGTTGCAGGACCAGGTGCCGCCGTTCGCCAGCGAGCAGGCCGTGGCCATCATCGAGCGCGCCCTCGGCGGCCCGCTCGCGCAGTTCTTCAGCGAGTTTTCCCGCGAGCCGCTCGCCTCGGCGTCGGTGGCGCAGGTGCATGTGGCAAGACTGCACGACGGCACCGAGGTCGTGGTCAAGGTGTTGCGTCCCGGCATCGAGCCGGTGATCGAGCGCGACGTGCAGCTGCTCTACGTGCTGGCGCGGCTGGCGATGCGCTACTGGTCGGACGGGCGACGCCTGCGGCCGGTCGAGGTGGTCGATGAATTCCGCAAGAGCCTGCGCGAGGAGCTCGACCTGCGCGTGGAGTCGGCCAACGCCAGCCAGTTGCGCGCCAACTTCGAGGGCTCGCCCCTGCTGTACGTGCCGAAGGTCTACTGGGACCTGGTGCGGCGCGAGGTCATGGTGATGGAGCGCATCCACGGCATTCCCATCAGCAACCTCGATGAGCTCAAGCGCGCCGGCATCGACATGCGTCGCCTGGCGCACAACGGCGTGGAGATCTTCTTCACCCAGGCGTTCCGCGACGGGTTTTTCCACGCCGACATGCACCCCGGCAACATCTTCGTGTTCCCCGACGGCCGCTACTGCGCAGTGGATTTCGGCATCATGGGGTCCTTGAGCGAGCAGGACAAACGCTATCTCGCCGAAAACTTCCTGGCGTTCTTCAACCGCGACTACCGCGGCGTGGCCGAGGCGCACCTGCGCTCCGGCTGGGTGCCGCCCGGCACGCGTGCCGAGGAATTCGAGGCCGCAATCCGCGCGGTGTGCGAGCCGATCTTCGCCAAGCCGATCAAGGACATCTCCTTCGGCCGTTTCCTGTTGCAGCTGTTCCAGACCGCACGCCGCTTCCACATGGAGATCCAGCCGCAGCTGGTGCTGCTGCAAAAGACGCTGTTCAACATCGAGGGGCTGGGGCGGCGGCTGTACCCGGAGCTCGACCTGTGGGAGACCGCCAAGCCCTATCTCGAGCGCTGGATGCGCGAGCAGCTTGGGCCCCGCGGGCTGCTACGGCGCCTGCGGCGCGAGGCGCCGAGCTGGTTGCCGCTGCTGCCGCAACTGCCGGGTCTGGCGTATGACACGCTGCGCCGCGCCCACAACGGCGAGCTGTCCATGCAGTGGCACTCGCGCGAGCTCGAGCGCCTGCGCGCGCAACTGCGCGCCAACCATCGGCGCCTGTACCACACCATCACCGGCGGCGTGCTGGTGCTGGCCGGTGTCATCGCCCTCGGCGTGCCGGTATCCGACCTGCATGCGTGGTTTTCGCTGCCAGCGGTCGGGTGGATACTCGGGGCCATCGGCGCAGTGCTTCTCATCCGCAGTTTTCCGGGAAAGAATCCGTAAGTCCCCGGTTACATGGGTCGCGCGGGGGCATCGTGCTATACTTTTTGCACGTGGTTGGTGCCTATCGTCATGCAAAGCGTACGCTTCAAGACCGCCCTGCTCGCCGCTGCCGTCGCGGCCGCCCTGCCGCTCACGGCCATGGCCGGGGCGGCGTCATGGTTTGAGGCGCCGTACAAGGGCATCACCCCGCTCAAGCGCACCAGCGATCTGCTGTCGAACAATGCCGCGAGCATGCGATTCGACATCAAGCCGCGCGCGCTTGTCCCGGTGGCTGGCCTGACCGACGACAGCGCGGAGACCGCGGCCGACGACACGCTGCAGGTCTTCGGCAGCGGCGAAACCCATCGCCCGGGCTCGCCCGTGTACCCGCTGGCCGACCCGGCGGATGCCGAGGCGCCCGGTCGCCGCTTAAGCAACATTGCCTTTGCCTGGGAACGGCGCTTCGACGCCCTCAATCGCTTCGCGTTGTCCGGTGGCTACGCGGATTCGGTCGCGAGCCGCGCGGTGTCGGCCGCCGACCTTGCCGACACGCACGCCGGCTTTTCCTGGACGCACGAGTTGACCGGCAAGTGGCGCCCGAGCCTGACCGGCAGCGTGTTCGTGGGCGATGAGTTCGCGCGCGAGGAGGCGTACCGCTACCTGGGTCGTCGCTACCTCGGTTTCGCGGTGGAGGGCCAGGTCACGCTGCTCAAGTCGCACAGCCCGTACCTGTCGTTCCAGATGCGGCGCAGCTACTACGAGGCGAACGGTGCGGACGATCTCGCGGCCGGCGCGCTGCGCATCGACGATCGCTCGCTCGTGTCAGCCGGCTGGCGCTGGCAGGCCACGCAAAGCCTGAGCCTGCAGGCCGAGGCGAGTTACGGTCTGAATCCCACCGGACAGGATCTCTACAACCCGGAGCGTGCGCGCGTGCTGTTCGGGACGCGCTTCGATTTCCGTTAGCACCGCCGCGCCGACGCGCGCAACAGAACCCCGCGGGGCGCCCTGTGCGCCCCGCGCTGTTTGCAGCGGCCTTGGCGCCGCGTCAGCCCTCTCCCCAGTCGAGGCGCTTGGTGAAATTCGCAACGTGTGTGCGCTCCTCGTAGCCGAGCGACGGGTAGAAGCCGCGCTTGTAGGATTCGCGCTCGCGGCTGTTGAGCACACTGATGCGGAAGCACTTGTGCCGGACCGCCTCGGCCTCGATCGCGGCCATCAGGGCCCGGCCCACGCCCTTGCTGCGATGCTCGCTGCGCACGAACAGTTCGGTCACCAGCATCTCGCGTCCGGCGAACAGCAGATAGGTCACGACCTCGCCGTGGATGTAGCCGACCACCTTGCCGGCGAGCTCGGCCACCAGCAAGAGCGCGTTGTCGCCCGCGCTGAGCGCCGTGAGCCGGCCGCGCAGCGTGCTGCCGTCGGCGCGGAACGCCGGGTTCCAGCCGAGCTCGCGGTGCAGCAGCATCACGGCGTCGAGATCGTGCTCGCGCAGCGGTCGGATGCGCACCTTGGGCTTCTTCAATTGCAGTGCCATGGCCGGACGCCTCAAGCCGGCGTGCGCACATGCGCCGCCGGTCGCTGCAATGCCGACTCCACCTTCTGGCGGGTGTCGGCCCCGACGAGCAGCTCGATCAGCTCGAGCGCGAAGTCGATGGCCGTGCCCGGTCCGCGGGACGTCACCACGCGTCCGTCGGTGAGCACGGCGTCGTCTGCGAGGCGTACCTGCGGGAACGCCTTGGGATCGAGCGCGCCGGGGAAGCTGGTGGCGCGCCGGCCATCGAGCAGTCCGGCGACCGCGAGCACGCGCGGCGCGGCGCAGATCGCGGCCGTGTAGCGCCCGCGCTGCGCCTGGCGGCGCAGCAGGTCGAGGATGCGCGGGTCCTTCTCCAGGTTGGTGGCGCCCGGCTGACCGCCCGGCAGCACCACCATGTCATAGTCGCCGGCGAGCGCCGCATCGAGCGTGGTGTCGGGCAGCAGCACCGTGCCGCGACTTCCCTTGACCGGACCGGGGGTGAGTCCGGCAACGACCACCTCGATCTGCGCGCGCCGCAGCAGGTCGATGATCGTGACGGCCTCGAGCTCCTCACAACCCGCGGCTAGCGGGACAAGGACGCGTGCCATGGTGCTGCTCCTTGGTGATTGCGTGTCAGCAGTGTCGACAGCGGCACCAGTTCGATGTCGTGCCGCGCCAGGCCCGGCAGCCAGCGCTCCAGGGCCGCGAGCGTTTCGGGGTAGGGGTGGCCGATGCCGAGCGCGTGGCCGTTGCGGCGCGCCGCCGTCACCAGCGCGGCGAGTTGACGATCGATCGCCGCCGCGTCACGCGCGTTATCCAGAAACACCTCGCGTACCAGGGCCGGGACCCGGTGCTCGCGTGCCACGCGCGCGGCGACGCTCGCGGGCGTGGTCAGGGAATCGACGAAGAACAGACCGCGCTGGCGCAGGGCGCGCATCAGATGATGCATCGGTTCGGGCTCCTGCGTGAGCAGGCTGCCCATGTGATTGTTGATGCCAACGGCCTGCGGCACGGTGGCGAGATTGTATTCGAGCATGTGCGCGAGCTCGTGCGCCGACATGCCGCGCTCGAGCATGCCGGGACCGGGCGTGAGGGCCTCCGGTTCCTGCGCTTGCGGCTGCATCGGCAGGTGCAGGAGCACTTCCTTGCCGGCGCTGCGCAGCGCCTGGGCGAGCGCGCGGCTGTAGGTCGTGTGCGGCAGGATGGCGCCGGCCACCGGCCCGGGCAGGCGCAGTACGCGCTGACCATCGGCCAGGCTGTTGCCGAGATCGTCGATGATCAAACCGAGATGCGCACGCGCGCCGCTGGCGTGCGCAGTGGGCGCGTCCCCGGCCGCGCCGGCCAGGACCGGCAGCAGCAGCGCGGCGAGCAACGACGTCGTGAGACCGCGTGTTGCGCCGCTGCGCTGCATAGGCCGATCAGGTGCCCTGGGTGCGGAACACGCTGATGCCCTTGAGCAGGTTGAGCGCTTCCTGCAGCTGGTAGTCGTCAACTGCCGGCGCCGATTTGTCGGCTTCCTTGTCCTTCTTGTCGGTCTTCTCCGGCCTGACCGGCTCGCCGCCCTCCAGGTGGCGCGCCAGGTCGGCTTCGCGCATGCGCTCCGGCGCCTCGGCCCGGGTGATCTTGGCCTCTTCGGTAATGATGTCGGGAACGATGCCGGTCGCCTGGATCGAGCGTTTGTTGGGCGTGTAATAGCGCGCGGTCGTGAGCTTGAGCGCCGAGCCGTCCTTGCCGAGCGGCACAATGGTCTGCACCGAGCCCTTGCCGAAGGTCTTGGTGCCCATGATCACGGCGCGCTTGTGGTCCTGCAGCGCGCCGGCCACGATCTCGGAGGCCGAGGCCGAGCCGCCGTTGACCAGCACCACTACGGGCGCGCCCTTCATGACATCACCGGGCTTGGCCTCGTAGCTCGACTTGGCGTCGCTCGAGCGGCCGTCGGTCGACACGATCATGCCCTTCTCGAGGAACGCATCGCTCACGGCGAGCGCGGCGTTGAGCACGCCACCGGGGTTGTTGCGCAGATCGAGCACCAGCCCGCGCAGGTCGCCCTTGTTCTCGGTACGCAGTTTCTTGATCGCGTCCTGCAGGTTCTTCTCGGTCGTGACCTGGAACTGGGTGATGCGCACATAGCCGTAGCCGGGCTCGAGCATGCGGCTCTTGACGCTTTGGATCTTGATGACCGCCCGCGTGAGCGTGATCTTGAGCGGCTTGGCGCCGCCCTCGCGCACCACGGTTAGGGTGATGTCGGAACCGGGCTTGCCGCGCATCATGCGCACGGCGTCGTTCAGGCTCATGCCCTTCACCGCCTTCTCGTCGAGGCGAATGATGAGATCGCCGCTCTTGACGCCGGCACGCGCGGCCGGGGTGTCCTCGATCGGCGCGACCACCTTGACGAAGCCGTTTTCCATGGTGACCTCGATGCCGAGCCCCCCGAACTGCCCCTCGGTGTCGACGCGCACGTCCTTGAAGTTCTCGGCGTCGAGGAAGGTCGAGTGCGGATCGAGCCCGGCCAGCATGCCCTGGATGGCATCCATGATGAGCTTCTTGTCTTCGACCGGTTCGACGTAGTCGGATTTGATCTTGCCGTACACGTCGGTCAGGATCTTGAGCTCATCGAGTGGCAGCGGCGAGGCGGCCTCCTTCGGCGTCTCGCGTCCGGCGAGCACGCCCATGTCGAGGATGGCGACGGCACCGATCACCATGCCAAGCAGGAGAACCAGAAAATAGCGGGTGGTGGACTTCATGTGGAATAGAGACTCCGTGATCGCAGATAAGCTGCCAGCGTCGCTGGCGGTGTGTCGGTGGTTGTCGGTGGGGCCGCGCCGTTGGCCTCGGACCGCTCAGCGCCTTGTCGCCCGGCCCGGGCCGCCGACCCAGACGTGCGGATCGATCGGTTCACCCTGATGGCGGATCTCGAAGTAAAGTCCCGCCTGCGGGGCATCGCCGCTCGACCCGACGCTGGCGATGGCCTCGCCGGCCTCGGCCCACTCACCGACCTCCTTGTGCAGGGCCTGGTTGTGTCCGTACAGCGTCATATAGCCATCACCGTGGTCCAGAATCAAGAGTAGTCCAAACCCGCGCAACCAGTCGGCATACGCCACCCGTCCACTGGCGACGGCCCGGACATCGCTGCCCTCGCGCGCGGAAATCAGCACACCGCGCCAACGCAGGCTGCCGACCTGCCGCGGTTCCCCGAAGCGGGCGGTGAGCGCCCCGGCGACCGGCCACGGCAGCCGCCCCTTGAGGGCAGGGAAACGCGCGTGCTTGTCGGCAGGGGGCAGCTGCGGCAGGTACTCGCCCAGCCGTTTGACCAGGCCCTCGAGCCGTTGTTCGTCGGCCTTGAGCCGCTCGAGCTCACGGGTCCGGTCGCGCACCTCGCGGCTGAGCTGTGTGAGCGCGCTGGCGCGGCGCGCGCGGGTGCTCTCGAGCGCCGCCTTCCGTTGCGCGGCCTCGGCGCGCAGGGCCGCGAGCGCGCGGTCGCGCTCCACGATCCGCTCCTGCAGCGCCTGCGCATTGGCGAGGCTCGCGTGCAGCGCCGCCATGCGCTCGTGCCGGGCCGTGGTGAGGTAACGGTAATACGTCAAGGTGCGCGTCAGCCGCGCCGGGTCCTCCTGGTTGAGCAGCAGCTTGAGGTAATCCTGGCGCCCAAGCGCGAAGGCCACGCGCACATCGCGGGCAAGGGCCTCGGCCTGCTCGCTGCGGCGGCGGCGCGCCGTCTCGGCCTCGCGCCGCAGGGCCTCGAGCCGCTCCTGATCGGCGCGGATCTGGCGGTCAGTGCGGCGTATGCCGGCGGCCAGGGTGCCGATGCGCTGCTCGAGCGCGCGCAGCTCCTCGCGCAGCGCATCGCGCTGGCCGCGCGTGTCATTGAGCTCGCGTGTCAGCGCCTCAATGCGGCCGCGCACCGCCTGCAGCTGCTGCTCGCGCGGGTTGTCAGCGGCCACGGGCGCAAGCCCGCCCAGCAACACCAGCGCGGCGAGCAGGCACGCGCGGCGGCGACCGATGAACCGGGGCAATGCAGGGTCGCGGCGATGCTCAGCCGACACGTTCGCCCGCGGCCGCCGGCTGCGCGCGCAGCTGCACCAGCGAGCGGCCGGTCATCTCGGAGGGAATCGGCAGGCCCAGCAGGTACAGCATGGTCGGCGCGACATCCTCGAGCGCGCCGGTCGGCGCGAGCAGGGCCGGCCGGCCGATGTAGATGAACGGCACCGGGTTGGTCGTGTGTGCGGTGTGCGGCTGGCCGGTGTCGTCGTCGAACAGTTGCTCGGCGTTGCCGTGGTCGGCGGTGATCAGCATCTCGCCGCCGGCCGCCTGCACCGCTTGCACCAGACGACCGAGGCATTGATCGACGCTCTCAATCGCGCGGCGGGTCGCGTCGAAATCACCCGTGTGGCCAACCATGTCGGCGTTGGCGAAATTGCACACGATCACGTCGTAGGTGTTGCGCCGGATCGCCTCGACCACGGCGGTGGCGACCGCCGGGGCGCTCATCTCGGGTTTGAGGTTGTAGGTGCGCACGTCGGTGGGCGAGGGCACCAGGATGCGGTCCTCGAACGCGTTTGGCGCCTCGACGCCACCGTTGAAAAAGAAGGTGACGTGCGCGTACTTCTCGGTCTCGGCCACGCGCAGCTGGCGCAAACCGTGGGCCGCCAGATAGCTGCCGAGCACGTTAGGCAACCGCTCCGGGGGAAACGCCACCGGCACGTGAAACGCGGCGTTGTATTCGGTCAGGCTCACGAACGCGGCGAGCTGCGGCACGGCCTTGCGCGGGAAGGCGTCGAAGCCGGGCTCGATGAACGGCCGCGTGATCTGGCGCGCGCGGTCGGAGCGGAAGTTCATGAAGATCACGACATCGCCGTCCTGCACCTGCACCGCCGACTCCCCGGGCGGCACGATCGCGGTGGCCTGGACGAACTCGTCGGTTTCCCCGCGCGCGTAGGCGCTCGCCAGGCCGGCACTGGCGCTCGGGGCGATGAACGCGCCCTGCCCCAGCGTGATCAGGTCGTAGGCCGCCTGAATGCGCGGCCAGCGATGGTCGCGGTCCATGGCGTAGTGGCGGCCGATCAACGAGGCAATGCGCCCGCGCCCGAGGCTGGCGAACTTGCGCTCCATCGCCGTGATCGAGGCCGCGGCGCTCTGTGGCGGGGTATCGCGCCCGTCGAGGAAGGCGTGCAGATAGATCCGTGCCGCGCCCCGGCGGGCGGCCAGCTCGACCATGGCATGGATGTGGTCCTCGTGGCTGTGCACGCCACCCGGGGACAGCAGGCCGAGGATGTGCACCGCCTTGTCGTGGCGGCACGCGGCATCGACCGCATCGGTCAGTGTCCTGTTGGCGTAAAACTCGCCACTGCTGATCGCGCGATTGATGCGCGTGTACTCCTGGTACACGACCCGCCCGGCCCCGAGATTGAGGTGGCCGACCTCGGAGTTGCCCATCTGCCGGGACGGCAGCCCGACCGCTGCCTCCGAGGCCTGGATCAGGGTGTGCGGATAGCGCCGCCAGATGGCATCCCAGTTGGGCTTGTGCGCCGCGGCGATGGCGTTGTGCTCGGGTGCTTCGCGATGGCCCCAGCCATCGAGAATGACGAGAACCAGGGGCCGACAGGGGATGGACATGCTTCTCTTCTCAATTGCTTATCTTTCAAGGCTTTTTCTCACACGAATTATTGTATAATTTTTTCGTTATATTCGCAGTAAGACACATTCTTAAGGACATCTTCCCGCGAGGTCCGTATGCCAATGATGGGAACCCGTAACATAAGCGCAGTCGCAGCCGCAGCCGACATGGCGGGCGCCCTGATTACCAACGAGGAAGACATTCAGCTCGCCTCGCGCTCGCTCAAGGCCATGGCCCATCCGCTGCGCCTCAAGATCCTTTGCATCCTGGGCGGGGTGGGCGAGGTGAGCGTGCAGGACATCGTCGATCAGGTCGGCACCTCGCAGAGCAATATCTCCCAGCATCTGTCGATCCTGCGCGACAAGGGCATCCTGAGCGCGCGCAAGGACGCCAACAAGGTCTACTACCGCGTCAATGATCCCAAGATCGTGAACCTGATCAGCTCGATGCGCGAGGCCTTTTGCAGCGCGGGCAAGCACTGAGTGCCGATCGCATTCGATTGGCGCGCTAGCGCACGCAATGCCTTTCGGTTAACCATTCACCCGTAGCGACCTGCCCCGCGCATGATGGATTTCGTCATCAAGAACTGGGCGCTGTTTCTGGCGCTCGCCGTGATTCTGGCCATGCTCGTGACCGGGCCGCTCATGCAGCTCGTGCACGGCATCAAGAGCATCGGCCCGATGCAGGCGGTGCAACTGGTCAACCGCGAGGGCGGGTTGTTCCTCGACGTGTGCCAGCCCGAGGAATTCAAGGCCGGGCACATCCCCAATGCACGCAACGTGCCGCTGAGCGCGCTGCCCGAACAGCTCAAGCAGCTCGAAAAGTTCAAGGACAAGCCGGTGGTCATCAGCTGCCGCAGCGGCAACCGTTCCGTGAAGGGCGCCGTGATCCTGCGCAAACATGGTTTCCAGACGGTTTATTCGCTCGCCGGTGGCCTCATCGGCTGGCAGCGCGAGAACCTGCCGGTGGAGAAGTAACCGTGCCCCAGGTCGTCGTCTACTCAACACGCGTGTGCCCCTACTGCCGCATGGCGGAGAAACTGCTCGAGAAGAAGGGCGTTACCTACGACAAGGTCATGGTCGACGAGAATCCCGCGCGGCGCGAGGAGATGGAGCGCCTGTCGGGGCGCAAGACCGTGCCGCAGATCTTCATCGGCAACACCCACGTCGGCGGCTTCACCGATCTCGCCGAGCTCGACCGGGCCGGCAAGCTCGATCCGTTGCTGGCGCAGCCGTAACCAACCCCCCCAATACATTGATTTCCCCGAGGTGCCCGTGACCCAGCCCGCGCCGGAGCAAGAAGTGGTTTTCACGCTCGACCGCATTTACCTCAAGGATGTGTCGTTCGAGGCGCCCATCTCCCCGGCCGGGTTCCTGATGCCCGAGGCCCCGCAGGTCGAGATCCAGCTCGGCCTGAGCCACGGCGCGCTCAACCCGGCGCAGGGTCTGCACGAAGTGGTGCTGGCCGTGACCGCTACCGCGCGCAACAAGGACAAGACCGTGTTCCTGGTCGAGGTCAAGCAGGCCGGCGTGTTTCAGATCCGCGGCGTGCCGGCCGACGTGCTGGCGCGCGCCCTCGAAACCACCTGCGGTCACGCGTTGCTGCCATTCGCACGCGAGGTGGTCAACGATCTCGTGGTCAAGGGCGGGTTTCCGCAGCTGCTCATCAGCCCGATCAACTTCGAAGGTCTCTACGAGCAGAAGCTGGCCGCCGCCGCGCGCCAGCAGCCGAGCGCCGTGCAGTAGGCGCGCGGGCCGCGCGCCCGGTTGGCGCGCCGCGCGATTTGCTTTACAACTGCCGCCATGCCCGCGGCCAGCCAGTCCACCATTGCCGTCCTCGGCTCCGGCTCCTGGGGCACCGGTCTGGCGTTGCTGACCGCGCGCAACGGCCACCGCACGCGCCTCTGGGGCCACGATCCGCAGCATCAGGCGCGGCTCGCGCGTGACCGCGAGAACGCCCAGCACCTGCCCGGCATCCGCTTCCCCGACCATCTCGAGGTTTGTGACGACCTCGCGGCCGTGGTGCGCAGCGAGACGTGCTTCATCATCGCGGTGCCATCGCACGCATTTCGCGCCACGCTCGTGGCGATGAAGCCGCACCTCGCGCGCACCGCGCTGGTGGCGTGGGCGACCAAGGGTCTCGAGCCGGGCAGCCAGCGGCTGCTGAGCAGCGTGTTCGATGAAGTGCTCGATGCCGATATCGGCCACGGCGCCATTTCCGGACCGAGCTTCGCCGTGGAGGTCGCGCGCGGCCTGCCGACCGCGCTCACCGTGGCCGCGGTCAACATCGACTGGGCCGAGGCCATCGCCGCCTGGCTGCGCAACGATCACATGCGCGTGTACACCAGTCAGGACCTGACGGGCGTACAGCTCGGCGGCGCCATCAAGAACGTGATCGCGATCGCCGCCGGCATCAGCGACGGCCTCGGCTATGGCGCCAACGCGCGCGCCGCGCTCATCACGCGCGGGCTGGCCGAGATCACGCGCCTCGGTGTGGCCTTGGGCGGACGGCTCGAGACCTTCATGGGCCTGGCCGGTCTGGGCGATCTGGTGCTCACCTGCACCGACAACACCTCGCGCAATCGCCGTCTTGGCCTCGGACTCGGGCAGGGGCGCAGCCTCGCCACGGTCCTGGCCGAGCTCGGGCAGGAGGCCGAGGGCCTCGCGACCGCGCGCGAGGTGCATGCGCTCGCCGAGCGCATGCGTGTGGAGATGCCGATCTGCGAGCAGGTCTACCGCGTGTTGTATGAGCAGCTGCCGCCGCGCGCCGCGGTGATGGCACTGCTCAGGCGCGAACCGCGTGCGGAGTAGCTCGGGTCTCGAAACCCGAAGCCCTCATTTCCCGCCCTCAAATCCCCGCTGGCGCCACGCCTCGTACACGGCCACCGCCACCGCGTTTGACAGGTTGAGGCTGCGGTTGCCCGGGTGTCAACGGCAACCAATTTTGTCCCCTTTTCGGCAAGTAAAATTGTCCCTT
>CAZVUN010000067.1:0-15624 GCA_964629975.1 uncultured Acidiferrobacteraceae bacterium
CGGCTGCCCGGCGCGGGCGGTTTGCTGGCGCGCAGCCGTGCGCGCACGCGCGCCCCCGCGAGCAAGCGCTCGACGAGCAGCTCGACCCGGCCGCCGCTGTCCTTGGTGCCGAACAGGCGTGCCGGGATGACGCGCGTGTCGTTGAACACCAACAGATCGTCGGGCCGCAGCAGATCGGGCAGATCGGTGAAGGCCAGATCGCAGCACGCGCCGCTCGCACCGTCGAGCGCCAGCAGCCGGCTGGCGGAGCGCGGCTGGGCGGGCTGCTGCGCGATCAGTTCCGGGGGGAGCGAATAGGCGAATTGGCCGCGGCGCATAGGACGGAGGCGCTCAACACGATACTATATTAACTGCAACCGACGTCGCGCTTGATCCAGCTAATGGACAGTCCGCGCCAATCTTGCTATCTGAGGTCCCCATGAGCGGCACCCGTTACGTTCTCGAGGTTCAGCCTCGCATCCCGGCGCGCCTGGAGCGCCTGAACGAGCTTGCCAACGATCTGTTCTACAGCTGGGACCGGCAGGTGCGCGGCCTGTTCTTCCGCCTCGACCGCAAGCTGTGGGAAGTGGTCGGCCACAACCCCAAGGTGTTCCTGCGGCGCGTGGCGCAGCAGCGCCTGGAGGAAGCGGCCGAGGACCGCGTGTTCATGGAGGAATACAGCCGGGTCCTCTCGGCCTACGACACCTACCACAAGACGCGCATCCGCTCCGGCGTCGAGCGGCTGCTCGACCCGGAGCAGGACCTGGTCGCCTACTTCTGCGCCGAGTTCGGTTTCCACGAATCCGTGCAGCTCTACTCCGGCGGCCTCGGCATCCTGGCGGGCGATCATTGCAAGGCGGCGAGCGACATCGGCCTGCCGTTCGTGGCGGTCGGCCTGCTGTACCGCCAGGGCTACTTCACGCAGACCATCGACGGCCAGGGCGTGCAGGTGGCGCACTATTCGCCCACCAACTTCGCCGACCTGCCGATCAGCCCGGCCACCGACCGCGAGGGGCGCGAGGTGCACGTGCACGTCGACCTGCCGGGACGGCGCGTCAACATCAAGGTGTGGCGGGCGCAGGCCGGGCGCATCACGCTCTACCTGCTCGACACCGACCTGCCGCAGAACAGCGAGGCCGACCGGCGCATCACCTACCAGCTCTACGGCGGCGACATTCACACCCGCATCCAGCAGTGGCTCGTGCTGGGCCTCGGCGGGGTGCGGGCGCTGCGCGCCATCGGCCTCACGCCCACGGTGTGGCACATCAACGAAGGCCACGCGGCGTTCTCGATCCTCGAGCGCTGCCGCGAGATGACGCACGAGGGGCTCGACTTCGACGCCGCACTCGAGGCGGTCGCGGCCAACACCGTGTTCACCACGCACACGCCGGTGCCGGCCGGGCACGACATCTTCGATCACGGCCTGATGCGCACCTATTTCGCCGAGTACACCCACGAGGTCGGCGTGCCGATGGAGCACTTCCTGCTGCTCGGCTCCACGCCCACCAATCAGGGCGGCTTCAACCAGACCGCGCTCGCGATGCGCGGCTCGCGCTTTCGCAACGGCGTCTCGCGCATCCACGGCGGGGTGGCCTCGCGCATGTCGGCGTACGTGTGGCCGCAGGTCCCGGTGGAGGAGAATCCGGTCGGCTACGTCACCAACGGCGTGCACGTGCCGAGCTTCCTGGCGCGCGAATGGGCCAACCTGTTCGACATGCGCTTCGGCGGCGGCTGGCGCAACGAGCTGCTCAACGCCGAGTACTGGGAGCAGCAGGTCGACCTCATTCCCGACCACAGCTTCTGGAGCCTGCGCCAGTCGCTGAAGAGCGAGATGCTGGCCGAGGTGCAGCGCCGCGCCATCCGCCAGCACCGGCGCAACGGGGCGAGCGAGGCGCTGATCGAGCGCCTGACCGCGCACCTCACCCCGCAGGAGACCGACGTCCTCACCATCGGCTTCGCGCGCCGCTTCGCCACCTACAAGCGCGCCACCCTGCTGTTCGCCGATCCGGAGCGCCTGGCGCGCCTGCTGAACGACCCGCAGCGGCCCTGCGTGCTCATCTTCGCCGGCAAGGCGCACCCGCACGACCTGCCGGCGCAGCAGTTCATCAAGATCATCCACGACTACTCGCGCCGCCCGGAATTCGAGGGGCGCATCATCCTGCTCGAAGGCTATGACCTCGCGATCGCGCGCAAGCTCGTGACCGGTGTCGACGTGTGGCTCAACACCCCGGAGTATCCGCACGAGGCGAGCGGCACCTCCGGCGAGAAGGCCGGCATCAACGGGGTGATCAACCTGTCGGTGCTCGACGGCTGGTGGGCCGAGGGCTACAACGGCGAGAACGGCTGGGCCATCACGCCGCACGGCCCGCAGTACGACGCCGGCTACCGCGACCGCGAGGAGGCCGAGGAGCTGCTCGACATCCTGGAGAAGCAGGTCATCCCGCTCTACTACCAGCGCAACGGCTACGGCTACTCCGAGGGCTGGGTGCAGAAGTCCAAGGCCTCGATGAAGTCGCTCATGCCGCGCTTCAACGCGCAGCGCATGGTCATGGATTACGTGCGCCTCTACTACACCGCCGCGCGCAAGCAGCGCCTGGTCATGGCCGGCAACCAGTACGCGCGCGCCAAGGAAGTCGCCGCCTGGCGGCGCAAGCTCGACCAGGTCTGGCCGCACGTGCGGCTGCGCCGTCTCGACAACCCACCGGTGGAAATCCACTCTGGCGAGATCGTGCAGATCCGCGTAGCCGCGCAGCTCAACGGCCTCAACGCCGATGACGTGTTGATCGAGTGCCTGATCGGGCGCGAGACGCGCGAGGCCGAGCTCGACGTGCGCGAGACGCAGGTGTTCACCCCGGGCGAGCGCACCGCCGACGGCGAGATCGTCTTTCACCTCGATCTCAACCCGCGCCTGCCGGGGCTGCAGTACTACAAGATCCGCATGATCCCGTTCCATCCGGCGCTCGCGCACCGCTTCGAGACCGGCTACATGGTGTGGCTGTAGGGGGGTGGCGGGTCGACGACCTCGATGACCTCAATCCGGCCAGAACAAGCGCGCACCGCGGCTCATACCCGCCCGTACAGCTCGTTCATGCGCCGCAGGCGCGGCACGAGATCGGGGGCGATCTGCTCCCACTCGAAGCGCCAGCCCCAGTTGCCGGACGCGGTGCCGGGCGTGTTCATGCGGTGACCGCGCCCGAGCGCGAGCAGGTCCTGCATCGGCAGGACGGTCAGACGCGCGACCGAGGCGAGCGCCGCGCGGTTGAGCGGCCACGGCATGGGCTCGTGCGCATAGCCAAGATACTCCACCACGCGTAATTGCGCCGGCGCCGCCAGCCCCTGGAACCACGACAGCGTCGTGTCGTTGTCGTGGGTGCCGGTGTACACGACGCTGTTCGGCCGGTGGTTGTGCGGCAGATACGGATTGTCCGCGCCCCCGTCGAAGGCAAACTGCAGGATGCTCATGCCCGGCAGGCCGAGCCGCTCGCGCAGCGCGTGCACCTCCTCGGTGATGAGGCCGAGGTCCTCCGCCACGAGCGGCAGGCGCCCCAACTGGCGCGCGAGCGCCGCGAACAGCGCCTCGCCCGGGGACTTCACCCAGCGGCCGTTGATGGCGACCGCGTCCTGCGCCGGAATCTCCCAGCACGCCTCGAAGCCGCGGAAGTGATCGATGCGGATCAGGTCGAAGCGGTTGAACTCGGTGTGCATGCGCTCCACCCACCAGGCGAAGTCCTCGCGTTGCAGCGCGTCCCAATCGTAGAGCGGATTGCCCCAGCGCTGGCCGGTGGCCGAGAAGTAGTCGGGCGGCACGCCCGCCACGACCGAGGGGTGCCCGCTGGCATCGAGCTTGAAGCACTGGCGATGCGCCCACACCTCGGCGCTGTCGTGCGCCACGAAGATCGGCATATCGCCGAACAGCAGCACGCCGCGACCGCGCGCATGGGCGCGCAGCTCCTCCCACTGCCGGCTGAACACGAACTGCTCGAAGCGTGTCTGCTCGAGCGCATCGGCCAGTTGCGCGCGCGCGAGCGCAAGCGCCTCGGGTTCGCGGTCGCGCAGCGCCGCCGGCCACTCCCACCACGGCCGTCCCGCCTGCGCCACACGCAGCGCCCGGTAGAGCGCGTAGTGCTCGAGCCAGTGCGCCTCGGCCGCGCAGAAGCGCTGAAACGCGCTGCGCTCCGCCTCGGCGGCCTGCTGCTGGAACGTGGCGCGGGCGCGCGCCAACGCCCGCGCCAGCGGCTCGGCGGCGGCCTCCGGTGTCAACCAGCCCCACGCCACCAGCCGCTGCGGTGCGATCAGCTGCGGATTGCCGGCATGCGCCGACAGGCAGTGATACGGCGAGCGATCCTCGTGGGTCGGACCGAGCGGCAGCATCTGCCAGACGCTGAAACCCGCCTCCGCGATCAGGTCGACGAAGCGAAACGCGTCATCGCCCAGGGTGCCGCTCGGCAGCGACGTCGGGTGCAGCAATACGCCCGCGCGGCGCCGCTCCAGAATCCGGTGCGGATTGCGTCGATCTACCGTCACGTCGTGCGCTCCCTGGGCACAGCCTTCCTTTCTTGATGCCGCGGCCCCGCGGCAGTTGCGCGGCGTCAGCGCGCTGGTTCGACGCCCGGCCGCATCACCCCGCCGCGTGCTGGCGCCCCGCCGCCGCGCGTGAAGACCTGGGTCAGGTACTCGGGCGGTTCCAGACCGAGCAGCTGATACAGATTGGTCAGGTGCTGGCGGTACAGCCGCTCGAAGTCCGCCACCGTGCCGGCCGGGTTCTGGTCGCCGAACCACCAGAACCAGTCGGACCCCTCGCACACGGCGAGCTGGCGCTCGGCGGCCTCGCGCTGCTCTCCCGGCAGCGTGGGCGCCACCCGATCGAAGGCGCGCTTGGCCTCGCCGAGCATGTCCCAGCCGCGATTCTTGCCGGGATCCCCGATCCACGTGGAGAAGGTGCCGTACACCCAGCTGCCGGCCGCGAGCGTGCGCAGGCGCTTGGCGGCGTGCGTCTCGAGATAGTCGCTGAAGGTCGTGAGCGTGATGCGCGGGTGCTCGGCCAGGCGCCGATACAGGGCGCTCAGGAAGTAGTAGCCGTTCTCCGGGTAGTACTCCCAGGCATTCTCGCCGTCGAGGATGATCGACACGATGCGGTCGGGGTGGCCGCGGCAGCTGTCGGCGATGCGCTCGAGCTCGTGCACCAGGTTGGCGACCGCGTCGTCGGCGTGCCAGTTCGCATACACGAAACCGATGCGGTCGGACAGCTCGTCATCGCGGAAGAAGCAGGTGAGCCCGCCGTCCCCGACCGCGTACGGTCGGTACAGCCAGGCCTCCTTCATCGCGTGCGGCGCATGCCCGGACTTGGCGAGACTGTGGCGCAGCACGCCCTCGCCGCTTGCGGCCCACACGAACCCGGCACGCCCGAGCGCGGCCAGCGCCGGGGTGCTGACCGAGCCTTCCGCCGGCCAGCAGCCGGTCGGCTTGAAACCGAAGTGTCGCTCGAAGGTCGCGATGCCCTCGCGGATATGCCAGCGCGCGCGCTCTTCACCCTGCGGGTAGCGTTCGAGCAGCGGCAGTTGTACGTCCGGCATGGCGTCGCGCGCGCTGTTGAAGTCGAGCAGCAGCGGCAGGATGGGGTGCGCGTACGGCGTCACCGACAGCTCTATCTGGCCGGCCTGGGCGAGGCGCTGGTAGCGCCCGAGCACGCCGGCGAGCAGCTCGCCGATCACCGCCAGCAGCTCGCGCCGCTCGTGCAGCGTGAACTGCGTGCCCTTGGCCATGAGGCGCTGCACGCGCGCATCGCTGCGCCGCACGGTCTCGCCCATCCAGGCCAGGTGGTACCACATGATCAGATCGGCGATGAATTGATCGCCCACGTACGGCATCACGTCCGGGTGCCCCGCCACCCAGCGCGCCATCTCCGCCAGGCGCTTGTAGGCGGGAAACCGGTTGATCAGCCGCTCCTCGTTGGCGCGCAGGCAGGCGTTGATGAGCGCGAGCCGCTGCTCGGGCTCGGCCGGCTGCGCCGCACGCGCCAGTGCCGCCAGCAGCGGGTCGCGGATCGCGCTGCTGTCGCCCAAGAAACCGTGCACCTGGCGCGCGTAGTCCACGATCTGCTCGAGCAGCAGCGGTGCGAAGTTGACCACCGCGCGCGCCTGCGGCACCGCCTCGAGGTGCGCGGCCATGTCGACGTAGTCCTTGATCGCGTGCAGGTAGGTCCACGGCAGCGCGTACTCGTTGCTCACGAGATCGCGGTACTGCGGCTGGTGCATGTGCCACATCAGCACCACGTTGAGCCGATCGCTACCGGACATAGTGCAGTTCCTGTCCCAGCATCTCCGGTGTCACCAGCACCACGCCCCGGGGCGTGACGTAGAAGCGCCTGGCGTCGGCCTCGGGGTCCTCGCCGATGACCGTGCCCTCGGGAATGACGCAGCCGCGCTCCATCACCACCTTGCGCAAACGGCAGTGCCGGCCGATGTCGACGTCCGGCAGGATCACCGAATCCTCGATGCGGCAGAACGAATTGACGCGCACGTTGGAGAACAGCAGCGAGTGCCGCACCAGGGAGCCGGAGATGATGCACCCGCCCGAGACCATCGAATCGACCGCCATGCCGCGCCGGTCCTCGTCGTCGAACACGAACTTGGCCGACGGCAGCTGCTCCTGGTAGGTCCAGATCGGCCAGCGCTTGTCGTACATGTTGAGCTCGGGCGTCACATCCACGAGCTCGATGTTGGCCTGCCAGTAGGCGTCGACCGTGCCGACGTCGCGCCAGTAACCCTGCTTGCCGGTCTCCGGATCGCGGAAGGAGTACGCCATGATGCGGTACGGCTTGATGATCGCGGGGATGATGTCCTTGCCGAAGTCGTGCGAGGAGCCGCGCACGTCGGCATCCTTGATGAGCTGCTCGTAGAGAAACTGCGTGTTGAACACATAGATGCCCATCGAGGCGAGTGCCACGTCGCCCCGCCCCGGGATGGGCTGCGGGCTCTCGGGCTTCTCGTGGAAGGCGACGACCCGGCCTTCCGGGTTGGTGCTCATGACACCGAAGCCCTTGGCGGTCTCGAGATCGACCTCGATGCAGCCCACGGTCATGTCGGCCTTGTGCTCGACGTGATAGGCGAGCATCGGGCCGTAGTCCATCTTGTAGATGTGGTCGCCCGCCAGGATCAGCACGTACTGCGGATCGTGATTGCGGATGATGTCGAGATTCTGGTAGACCGCATCGGCCGTGCCGAGGTACCACGAGGTCTCGATGCGCTGCTGCGCGGGCAGCAACTCGACGAACTCGCCGAACTCCCCGCGCAGGAATCCCCAGCCCTTCTGCACGTGCTGGATGAGCGAATGCGCCTTGTACTGTGTCAGCACCCCGACGCGGCGGATGCCGGAGTTGATGCAATTGGACAACGGAAAGTCGATGATGCGGAACTTGCCGCCGAACGGTACCGCCGGCTTGGCGCGCCACAGCGTGAGATGCTTGAGGCGCGAGCCGCGCCCCCCGGCGAGAATGAGCGCGAGCGTATCGCGCGTCAGACGGCTGACGAAACGGGTCGACTGAACCGCTTTCATGGCGACTCTCCCTTGCGTGCAAACACGCGGCCTGCGCCTGATGCCGCTGCGCGCCATTATCGGCGATCTGGCCGGACTTTGTAACCGCCATGCAAACCGAGACACGCACAATTGTCCTTGATTAGAGTCAATTTCCCTGTGCGTTGCGAACGCGACGCGCACACGTTGGGTGCTTGCCACGCGGCCGCGGGTCTCGGACACTAGTTGACGATGCCACGCGTCCTGTTCGTCGCCTCGGAGGCCTACCCGCTCATCAAGACCGGCGGATTGGGCGATGTCTGCGGCAGCCTGCCGCCGGCGCTGACGTCGCTCGGCGTCGATGTGCGCCTGCTGCTGCCGGCCTATCGCGATGCGCTCGCGCGCGTGCCCGAGGCGCGCCGCCTCGCCGACCTGTACGTGCCTGAGAGCAACCTGACCGTGTCGCTGCTCGAGGCGACGCTGCCCGGCACGCGCACCGCGGTATGGCTGGTCGATTGCCCGCCGGCCTACGACCGCCCCGGCAACCCGTATCTCGATCCGACCGGGAACGAGTGGGGCGACAACGCGCAGCGCTACGCGCTGCTCGCGCGCGTTGCCTGTCGCATCGTCGACGGCGTGCCCGAGCTCGGCTGGCAGCCGGACATCGTGCACGGCCACGACTGGCAGGCGGGGCTGGTACCGGCATTGCTGGCGCAGCGTCCCAGGCGCCCGGCCACCGTGTTCACGATTCACAACCTCGCCTATCAGGGGCTCTTCCCGTACGCGACCTTCACGGCGTTGCAGCTGCCGCCGGCGCTGTGGTCGATGGACGGACTGGAGTTCCACGATCAGCTGTCGTTCATGAAGGGCGGGTTGATGTTCGCCGACCGCATCACCACCGTCAGTCCCACGTATGCGCGCGAGATCCAAACACCGGCGTTCGGCTGCGGCCTGGAAGGTCTGCTGCGTCACCGCAATGCCTACCTGCGCGGCATTCTCAACGGCATCGACACCGACGAATGGAACCCGCAGGACGACCGTCACCTGGTGCGCGGCTATTCGGCCGAGCGCCTCGAGGACAAGCGGGTCAACAAGCTCGCGCTGCAGGAGCAGGTCGGGCTGCCGGCGGCGGCGGACACCGCCCTGCTCGGCCTGGTCGGTCGTCTGGTGCAGCAAAAAGGCATCGACCTGGTTCTGGAGGCGCTGCCGCGCGTGCTGGCGTGGCCGCTGCAGCTGGTGATCCTCGGCAGCGGCGAGGCGCGCTTCGAGCAGGCGTTGCGCGCGGCGGCGGTGCGCCACGCCGGGCAGCTCGCCGTGCGCATCGGCTACGACGAGCACCTGGCGCATCGCATCGAGGCCGGGGCCGACATGTTCCTCATGCCCTCGCGCTTCGAACCGTGCGGGCTCAACCAGCTCTACAGCCTGCGCTACGGTACCGTGCCGATCGTGCACCGCGTCGGCGGGCTGGCCGACACCGTGGTCGACAGCACGCCCGACAATCTCGCGGCCGGCCGCGCCAGCGGCGTGGTGTTCGATGCACCGACAGCGGCGGCGCTCACCGCCGCCATCGAGCGCGCCTTGGCGCTCTACCGCGAGCCCGCGCTGTGGCGCGCCATCGTCCGCACCGGCATGCGCCAGGATTTCAGCTGGCGACACAGCGCCGCCGAGTACCTGCGGCTGTATCGCGAAGTCCTGCCGTGAGGCGCCGATGAGCGCGCGCGAACGCCGCCCGGACACCGACCCGCACGCGGCCGCCGCCGAGCACCTGTGCGCGATCGCGCAGGCGCTCGCCGCCGAGCTGCACCCGCACCTGCGCGGACGGCGCAGCGTGTCGCTCGACTCGCACCTCGCGCGCGATCTCGCCATCGACAGCCTCGGGCGCATGGAGCTGCTCGCGCGCCTGGAACAGGCCTTCGGGGTGAGCATCCCGGAGTCGGCGGTGCTGGCGAGCGAGACCGTGCGCGAGCTGCTCGCGGTCGTGCGCAACGCCGCACCGGCCGGGCCGCTGGCCCAGGCACCGCCCGCACAGGCGCCGGTGGCGCCCGCGGTGGGCGCGCCGGCCCATGCCGCAACGCTCAACGACGTGCTCGCCTGGTATGCCGAACGTGCCGGCGAGCGCGCGCACCTCTTCCTGCACACCGGCAACGGCGGCGAGGAGCTGATTACCTATGGCACGCTGTACGCGCAGGCCGCACGCATCGCCGCCGGTCTGCGCGAGCGCGGTATGGCGCCGGGCACGCCGATCGCAATCATGCTGCCGACCAGCCGCGAGTACTTCTTCAGCTTCTTCGGCATACTGCTGGCGGGCGGCGTTCCGCTGCCGATCTATCCGCCGCTTGGCCGCGCGCAGCTCGCCGAGCACGTCACGCGCCACGCGCGCATCCTGGCGAACGCCGAAACACCGATCCTGATCACGGGCGCCGAGGCCAAGCCGCTCGCGCAGCTGCTGCGCGCGCAGGCCCCGGCGTTGCACGCGATCACAACCGTGGAGGAACTGGCGACGGCCGCGCCGGGTGCGGTGGCCGTGCCGGCGCCGGACGCGCTCGCGCTGTTGCAGTACACCTCCGGCAGCACCGGCAACCCCAAGGGGGTGATGCTGAGCCATGCCGATCTGCTCGCCAACATCCGCGTCATGGGCGCGACGGCTCGCGTCAGTCACGAGGATCTGTTCGTGAGCTGGATGCCGCTCTATCACGACATGGGGCTGATCGGCGCCTGGCTCGGGAGCCTGTACTTCGGCATGCCGCTCGCGGTCATGTCGCCGCTCACGTTTCTCGCCCACCCCGAGCGCTGGCTGTGGACCATCCACCGCTATCGCGCCACGCTGTCGGGCGCGCCCAATTTCGGCTACGAGCTCTGCCTCAAGCGCGTCGACGACAGCAAGCTCGCCGGCCTCGACCTGAGCTCCTTGCGCATGGCCTTCAACGGCGCCGAGCCGGTCAGCCCCGACACGCTCGAGCGCTTCCAGGCGCGCTTTGCGCGCTACGGGCTGCGGCCGGAGGCGCTCGCGCCGGTGTACGGTCTGGCCGAGTGTGCCCTGGGTCTCGCCTTCCCGCCGCCGGGGCGCGGCCCGCGCATCGATCGCATCCGGCGCGAGGAGTTCATGCGCAGCGGCCGCGGCGTGCCGGCGGCCCCCGCCCACGCCCGCGCGCCGACGACGCCGAGGCGCTGCGCTTCGTCGCCTGCGGCCAGCCGCTGCCCGGCTACCAGGTGCGCATCGTCGATACGCACGGCCGCGAGCTGCCGCCGCGCCACGAGGGCCGGCTCGAGTTCAACGGGCCGTCCGCCACCCGCGGCTACTACCGCAACCCGCAGGAAACCGCCAAGCTCATCCACGACGGCTGGCTCGACTCGGGCGACCTCGCCTATCTGGCCGACGGCGATGTGTACATCACCGGACGGATCAAGGACGTGATCATCCGCGCCGGGCGCAACATCTATCCGCACGAACTGGAAGAGGCGATCGGCAACATCCCCGGAATCCGCAAGGGCTGCAGCGCCGCGTTCGGCGCGCACGACGCCGCGAACGGCACGGAACGGCTGGTGGTGGTGGCCGAGACCTACGCAACCGACCACGCCACGCACGCGCGCCTGCGCGCCGAAATCCAGGCGGTCAGCCTGCGCCTGATCGGCGCCCCGCCGGACGACATCGTGCTCGCGCCGCCGCACACCGTGCTCAAGACCTCGAGCGGCAAGATCCGGCGCAGCGCCAACCGCGAACTGTACGAGCGCGGCGAGCTCGGGCGGCGGCACGTCGCGTGGCGCGCGTGGCTCGCGCTCGGCGCGCGCAGCATCGGACTGTCGTTGCGTCACTGGTTGCGCGCCCTCCGCGAGCGGCTGTACGCCGCGTACGCGTGGTGCGCCTTCGTGCTGGTGGGGCTGCCGACCTGGCTGCTGGTGATGGTGCTGCCGGGCCCGCGCTGGTGCCTGCCGCTCATTCGTCATGCGGCGCGGCTGGCCGCCGCCCTGTGCGCCATTCGCCTGCGCGTGCAGGGGCTCGAGCAGCTGCCACCCGGTCCGTGCGTGATGGTCGCGAACCACGCCAGCTACATCGACGGCATCGTGCTCACCGCCGCGCTGCCGGCCGACCACAGCTTCATCGCCAAGCGCGAGTTCACCCGCCAGTTCGTGGTCGGACGCTTCCTGCGCCAGATCGGGGCGGCGTTCGTCGAACGCTTCGACCCGCACCGCAGTCTCGACGACGCGCGTGCGCTCGGCGCCGCGGCGCGCGCCGGTCAGCGGCTCGTGTACTTTCCCGAGGGGACGTTCACCCCGGCGCCCGGCCTGCTGCCGTTTCGCATGGGGGCGTTCGTCGCCGCAGCCGAGGCCGGCGTGCCGGTGGTGCCGATCGCGCTGCGCGGCACGCGCCACATCCTGCGCGCCGAGCGCTGGTCGCCGCGCCGCGGGGCGGTCGATGTGGTGATTGACGCACCGTTGCAGCCGGCGGGCACCGGCTGGAACGAGGCGCTGCGCCTGCGCGATGCGGCGCGCGCGGCGATTCTCAGGGAGTGCGGCGAGCCGGATCTCGCCTTCGCGCCGCCCGGCGCGGCCGATCAGCCGCGCGCGTGATTCTTGACCTCGCCGCGCTGGCGGCGCGCGAAGTCCTCGAGCTGGCGCACGATCGCGTCGAAGCCGTCACGAATCGCGACGTAGACGTCCTCGTCCTGGGCATGGTTGGCGACCAGCTCCGCACCGGGCACGGTCAAATCGATGCGCACGCGATGCAGCTTGCCCTGGTGCTTGTGACGTTGATCCATCTCCACCACCACGCGGCAGCCCATGATGCGGTCGTAGTAACGATTCAGCTTGTCGACCTTCTCGCGGATGCGCGCCTCGACCGCATCCGAGTGGGGCATGTCACGCATGGTGATTTGAAGCGGGATTTGCATGGAGTCTCTCCTCTGGGGACGGCTGTGTTTTTCGTGTCGTGCGGCACCATTGTGCCACGCCCCGCGCCGACCTGGCCATCGGCCAGGATCGGGGGGCGGCCCGCAAGGCTCAGATGCCAATGGACTTTTCCCGGTATTGGGGGTCGACCCAGCAGCGCGGCAGGCGTTCGCCCGAGGGAAACAGCAGCTCCTGCTTGGCGAAATCGGCCGGGTCCTGCAGCTCCTCGCCGGCATGGAAGCGGCCGCGCACCTGCGGCTGGAACGGATCGAACAGCGCTGCGAGGTCGAGCACCTCGACGAGGTCGTTGGAGGGCTTGTGGCGTAGGTACATGGAGCCTCCTCGTTGTCGTGCGGCCGTTGCGGGCGGCGCGTGCGGCGCCGTGTCGCGGGCCGGGTGGTTTCGTTGCAGGCAGCATGGCGCCGCCTCCCCGGTCGAGCCTTGATAAAGATCAAAGAGCGAAAGCGGCTCAGCGGCCGAAGTAGACGTCCGCGCGAAATGTCGCTACCCGCTGCGGATGGTAGATGACGAAATACGACAACCCGGCGCCGGTGACGAATGCCTCGGGAAAGGCCACCAGCAGTGCATACGGCAGGTAATTGTCGGCCAGCTGCTGCCAGGTGTAGGCGCCACTCATGAGCAGCAACGCGCTCGCGGCCAGTGCACTGGTCGCGATGGTTGCCGCGGCGTTGAAAAAGCCGCTGGCGAACAGATACACGAATACCTGGTGCGGCAGCGTGCGTTCGACCAGCCGATGCAGGCCGTGGGCGGTGAGCACCGGCAGCACGGCGAGCACCAGCGCGTTGAGCGCAAACGCCCCCGCCCCGCTCGCCCCCGCGACGGTCGCCCCGAGCAGCACCAGACTCATGCCGAGCAGCGCCAGCGACCAGCCGAACATCAGGGTCAACCACGTGGCGCCGAGCAAATGCACATTGAGCCCGGGCGCGATGCCGGCCTTGAGCACCCACAGCAGCAGCACGCCGACGCAACTGCCAAGGAACAGATGCGCCGTCACATTGTCACGCAGCCGTGCCCACGGTGCGCGCCACAGCGCCAGCACCACGACCGGCAGGTACAGCGTCCATCCGCCCCACACCCAGGGCGCGGCAAACAGGCCGTCCGGAAAGTTCATCGCCCTGCGCCCCCGCGTGCCGGCCGGGCGCCTACAGGCGGCTCGCGGCCAGCGCCGCGCCCAACAAACCGACGGTCTCGTTCATTACCACGCGCACCGGGATCGCCGCCACGTAGTGCGACATGTTGGCCTTGTTGCGAAACGCGCGCATGAAGGCGCCGGCACGCAACGTATCGATGATCTTGGGCGCGATCCCGCCGGCCACGTACACGCCGCCGGTGGCGCCGGCCGTGAGCGCGAGGTTGCCGGCCTGCGCACCATAGATTTGCACGAACAACGCGAGCGCCGCGCCGGCCAGCGCATCGCCCGTGTTGAGCGCCGCGTGCGTGATCGCCGCGGCCGCATCGCCGGCCTGCATCGCCTGCGCGACCGCCGGCGACTCCGGCGCCACGCCCTGGGCGCGCAGGAAGCGATAAAGCCGCACCAAGCCATGGCCGGACAGGATCAGCTCGTACGACGCGTGGCCCTCGGTGTCGAGCAGGTAGCGCGCGAGCTCGAGCTGCAGCGCATCGGTCGGCCCGAACTCGGCGTGTCCGCCCTCGGTCGGGATGGCTTCGTAGTGATCGCCGGCCCACACCAGGATACCCTGCCCCAGACCGGTACCGGCGCCGAGCACGGCACGCGGCCCGGTGACGACCTCCTCGCCGGTCTGCAGCACGACGAGCTCATCGTCGCGCAGTGCCTCGATACCGTAGCCGATCGCCTGGAAATCATTGATCAGGCGCACGCGCGCAAGCCCGGTGTCGCGCGCCAGGGATACGCTGTCGATCTCCCACGGCAGGTTGGTGACCTTGACGTAGTCGGCGCCGCCGCGGTGGCGGACCGGGCCGGCGATGCCAAGGCACGCCGCATCGATCGCGCGCGCGCCGGCCTGCGCCAGGAATGCGCGCACTATCGGCGCCACGCCGGCGAAGCGGTTGCTGTCAAAACGTTGCTCATGCTCGGTGCGGCACGCCGTGCCCTCGCATTCGGCGATGCGCAGCAGCGTCTTCGTCCCACCGATGTCACCTGCCAGTACCCGCATGATCGCTCCTGCGCCCCTCGGCGTCCGTTGGTATGATGCGAGTGCGGTTGCTATACTCGCAAGCGCGATGCCGGGGTGGCGGAACTGGTAGACGCGCCAGACTCAAAATCTGGTGGTGGCAACACCGTGTCGGTTCGATTCCGACCCTCGGTACCAAGACATGCACGGGCGATGCGATGCGTCGCCCGTTTTTTCTGCGCGCGACGCTGCTCAGCGCACCACGATCGCGGCGCAATGCAGCTCCTCGAGCAGCTTCTCCAGCCCTGCGCCAAGCAACAGCCGGTTCGACGCGGGCAACAGCACGGTGCGCGGCGCCAGCGCACGGATCGCGCGCGCCAGGCCGGCCGGATCGGCTGGCGCGACCGACCGGACGCTGACCGGTCCGGCGGCGAAGTGTGCGGCGAGCGCTTCCTGCATGTGCGCCGTGTCCCTGCCGTCCGGCACGAGCAGCACCGTGAGACCGCCGGGCGTGCTGGCCTCGGGCAGGCACCTGAACGAAGAGTACTACCTGCTGAGCAAGCTGGCCCGCCAGGCGCTGGGGACCAACAACATCAGCCTGGGCGACCCGCTGGATGGCGCCGGCCTGGTGGAGGATTTGATCCGCTCGCTGGGAACAGGGGCCTCGACGAACTCGATGGATGATGTCCTCCGGGAAGCGCGTTCCCTGCTGGTCATCGGCTCCAACCTTACCGAGCAGCAACCGGTGCTGGGAGCGAAAGTTCGCCAGGCGGTCTTGCGCCGCGGCGCCAGGCTGGTGGTCGCCAGCTCGATTTTTACCAACCTGGCGGAATACGCTGCCGTAGATATCCGCTGCCGGCCGGGCGCCGAGATCGCCCTGCTCAACGGCTTGATGAAAATTATCCTGGATCAGGGTTGGGAAGACCGCCGGTTTATCGAAGCCCGCACGCAGGGTTTTGAAACGCTGCGCGCCTCGCTCGAACCCTATCCCGTCGACCGGGTTGCGGAGATCACCGAGGTTCCGGTGGAAACGCTCTACCGGGCGGCGGAAATCCTGGCCAATCACCGGCCGATGGCGGTGTTGTGCGGGACCGGCGCGCGCCAGGCCGGCGGGGGAGACGGGCTCGCCACC